>NZ_SSOK01000070.1:0-144546 GCF_029871195.1 Pseudomonas sp. BN415 | reverse complement strand
CGTACCCGCCGCGACCTCTCCGGCATCAAGGAAGTCCACTACGACGGGGAAGCCGTCTCCTATGGCCGTGGCCAGTCCTTCCTGTTCGGTTCTGCGTCAGGCATACAGCTCGCCATCTACAACAAGTCCTTGCAGGCCTGGAGCATCGACAAGCTCGACTACTGGCGTTCGGTCTGGTCCGGCATGGACAACCCGTTCAATTCCGACGACGACCAGAACTACGACCCCGAAGCACCTGTCTGGCGGATCGAGCTGCGCTATCACCACTCCATCGTCCAGCAGTTCGCTGACGGCTCGGCCGATATGCAGACGGGCGCCATGATCGACAACCGCACCTTTGCCGAGCTGGCCGGCCATCTCGACGGGCTGTTTCAGTACGGCCTGGAGTCTTTCCGCCTGTGTTCCAGCAAGGGCGTGCTCGATGCCTTCTGGACCCTCATGCGCCAGGACGTGAAGGTGTCTATCCCGGCTGAATCGCTGGCCGGACGCACCCACTACAAACGCCACTTCAAGACCTCCCAGGGCTTCACCGGCAAGAACGTGGAGCTGTTCCTGGGAAACTTCATCAGCCTGCTCGCACGGGAGCGTGTAGGCGCGGAAAAGGCCTTCGCCAGCCTCAGGGAGTGGGTGTGCTGGCCTGTCATTCGCGATCACTACGCCGCAAAGGAAATGGGCGAGCGTGACGTCTACAAGCACATCCAGGACCTACTTCGGGAGCGCATAGTTCGGTGGGGGAGGGCGGTGTAGTGGCCATCGTTCAACTGCCTGATGGTCGCTGGAAGGTCGATACCGAGCCGATCAAGGGCAAGCGCTTTCGCAAGACGTTCAAGACCAAGGGTGAGGCGCAACGCTTCGAAGCAACCTGCAGGGCCAAGGTGATCGATGCGCCCGACTGGTCACCCCGCCAGAAGGATCGTCGCCGCCTGCTGGAGCTACTGAAACGCTGGGGCATCCTGCATGGCAACGGCCTCACCGACTACGCCGGGCGAGAGCTGCTGCTGAAGAGAATGATCGAACGCCTGGGCGACCCGATCGGCCATCAGTTCACCGCCGTGAAGTTCGCGGAGTATCGGGCCAAGCGTCTTGAAGCTGGCATCAGCCGCAAGACCATGAACAACGAACTCGGCTACCTCCGCGCCCTGTTCAATGTGCTGATCCAATTCCAGGAGATCGACTACCCGAACCCGCTGGCCACGGTGAAGCCGATGAAGCTCCAGGAACGGGAGCTGGCCTACCTCGATCACGATCAGCTGAATACCTTGTTCACCACGCTTCGCTCCATGCAGCACGTTCACGTCGAGCTGATATCCACGATCTGCCTGGCTACAGGCTGCCGCTGGGGAGAGGCACAAGGGCTTGTGCCGTCCAGGGTGAAGGGCGGGGCGGTGCATTTCGTGGAAACCAAGTCCAAGCGGCGTAGATCGATTCCGATTACCCCCGAGCTGGAAACCCGCATCCTTGACCACTTCTCACGGCATGGTCTATTCACCAACTGTCGAAACAGTTTCGATGAGGCGGTGGAGAAGGCCGGTCTAAAACTGCCTGCCGGTCAGAAGGCGCATGTACTGCGTCACACCTTCGCTTCGCATTTCATGGCAAACGGGGGAAACATCCTATCGTTGCAGAAGATCCTGGGGCATTCCTCGTTGTCGATGACCATGCGGTATGCGCACCTGGCGCCAGGCCACTTCCAGGATGTTCTGGAGTTCGGCCCCACCAGGGATTTTCGACAGTTCTTCGACACTTCCCCGATTGCTGAACAGGAAGGCACGGAAAAAGCCTTATAAATCAATATGGAAGGCAAGCACGCCCGGTGGCGTGGCCGGGCTTCAAACCCGGTGGGGGACGGCAGCCGTTCCTGGGTGGGTTCGACTCCCACTGCCTTCCGCCAATTTTCTCTCTGAAGGCCCCGGAATATGGGGCTTTCAGCGCATGTGTACGATCTCGATATCATCTCGATCACTACCCCAAAACGGCATGTGGAGATTCACAGTGCCGCCTGTTCGACTTCTTCATTTGAACTTGGGAAACCCCGTCGTTAGGGCGTGGTCATGAGTCATCGGCTGTGCCTGTGACGATGGAAATACCTGATTTACAGGATGAAGTCGGATTTTCAGTAGCCCGGATGAAATCCGGGGAAAGTCCAATCGCCGCTCCCGGATTTCATCCGGGCTACGATCTGGCCGGCTGCATCCTTAAGGCGTCATCGATGTCCTGATTGGCGAATGCCGGGGAATGACGGGTTTGGCCCTCACGCTCGGGCGTTTCGCACCCGGTCGCGCAGCGCTTCGAAGTAGTGGTCATCGGCCGGGGCAGCAGGGGGGGGAGGCGGTTCCTTTCAGGAGCAGGTTGCGTATGTTCTGGCGGTCCTGGTCCTTGCGGATCAGTTCGCGTACGTACTCGCTACTGGTGCCGTAGCCGCGCTGGCTGACCTGCTCATCGACAAAGCGCTTGAGGGCGTCGGGCAGGGAGATGTTCATGGTGCTCATGCGATTCCACCTTTTGGCAAAATTTGCCAAGGCATGTTAGCGCCGGGCAGCGTGACGGTTAGCGGTGTTGCAGATAAAGGAGCGTTTTCCGCCCCACGGAATGGTTTGTTGCCGTGCTCGCGTGCTGTTGTCATTAGGACGTTTCGACAGACGGTCAGTCCAGATTGGCCCCGAGCCCTTGCGGCTTCCAAGGGCGCTCAGCACTATGCGCTGCAGTTCATTCGGCAGTTGCTTTAATGAGCAGTGGCAGCCCATTGGCTTTCCACCTGGTTGTTCAAGTAACGCAGCTTCACCGGCAACACCGCATCAGGAAAAGCGCCTCTTAGAAGGTGCACTTACGCACAAGCGACTATCAGGAGTTGATATGACCATTCGATTCGCACTGGGTAGCGTGCTGGTACTCATGGCAAGCGTTTCGTTTGCCGCCGCCCCTGCCGCCAAGAAGGAAAGCGACAACTACTACCTGAACTGGCAGGAACGTAACGGCGCTATTGCCCTGGACTCCGTCTGCAGCAAGAACGAGAAAGGCTCCTCGCAGTTCCGCAACTGCCAGAAGCATGCGCAGGTGGTGTTCCGTAACTCCTGTACCCGTTCGAAAGACCCGGCCAGCAAGTGGTGCGTAGCGCAGAGTAAGTACAAGCCCTGAGTCCGTATCGGCCGAGGAAGAACGCACGGTCTTCCTCTCGCCGCCCCCGCCCCCGACTCTGTAAGCCCTGTTTATGGGGCTTTTCGCCCTCATTTTTTGCGCTCTCGACCGCTGGGTAGAGACGTACGGCTGCTGCCAATCCCGCGCTTATAGTGGATAGGTGACCCTCGCAACGGTGCTTCTCACTGCTGGAGGCCAGCGATGAACGCAGCAAAATATCTGGCTTTGATCATGGCCGCTTGCGGATTGTGCGGATGCGCGAGCCCGGCAGGCGACGCCAGCAACGAGATGCTCGAAGTCAAGTTGAATGCCACGCCGAAGAACGCCGGACGCATCGCGCAGGCGACGTTGGTACCGCGGGGCGATGAGACGAGCATTTCGCTGGTGATCAGCGGTGTACCGTCCTACACGACCAGACCAGTCCGCCTTTACACCTTCATCTACCCTGGAAGCTGCGCGCATCCTGGGGGCACGCCGGCCTATGAGCTGAACAGAACGCTCACGACGGACCGCCACTTCCGGGGTGATGTCTGGCGGATGTCGAAGTCGGCACCGGTTCCCCTCTCGACGCTTCGCTCGGGTGATTACTCCCTCGTATTGCGCACGACACCTGCGGACGGCAGTTACGATATTTTTTGTGGGGATATTCGTTAAGGCACGCGCCATGCCCTTGGAAAAGGCTCCTGGTGAGGAGCCTTTTGGTTTGTGCGTGAGGAGGGCTTGAGGCGCAGGCCGTTGGCCTGCCTGGCGATTGAAATCCCCTCTACGGAAGAGCCGCTAAGGGCGCAGCTACTCGCAGAACCGCCCGCTTTTCGCTTCTGGAATCAGTGCCATGTAGTGCTTGCCGCTCATGTGCACCAGTTCGTCGTGGCGGCCGGATTCGAAGTAGATGTCCGGCTGTTCGGTGAGGGACTGGTCGACCAGGGTTTCCAGGCCGAAGAGGTTGCCCACGGCAGGGATGGCGCCGACGTCGCAGTCTCCGAAGCGTTTGCCGAAGTCACGCTCGCGCACCAGGCGCCAGTGGCGGTGGGTGAGTTTGTGGACCTTTTCCAGGTCGACATGGCGCGAGGCGGGGATCACGGCCATCAGCCAGTGGCCCTGGAAGTCGTCGAGGATGACGGGCTTGGCCATCTGTTGCGGTGGTATGCCCGCGCGGCGTGCGGCTTCGCGGGTGGTCATGGAGGCGGCGTGGTTGAGCACGTCGAAGCGGGTCTTGTGCTGCATCAGACTGCTTTGCAGCTGGGTGATCATGGTCATGAGACACCTCCTGCCAGGCGCCGGCTTGTCGCTCCCGATAAGCCGGTGGGGCCGGCACGCAAGGAGGAGCCTCCCGCTCCCCACCCGGCATCGACGTTGGCCGGTGCCTTGTGGATAAGTTTAGTGAGAGGCGGGCGTGTGGGGGCGGCAGGTGCCGACCGGTTCAGCCGGGGTTGTGGCCCATTGTTTCGCCGTGAGTCATGAGGCTCAGTCCGTGAGGGGTTTGTCCATCTGCACCAGGGCAACGCGGCGGCCGTCCGGGCCGTGGCGTTCGACGATGGCGCGGGGCTGGTAGCCGAGGCGGGTGTAGAGCAGCAAGCCCCCGGCGTTGGCGTTGAAGCAGGAGACTTTCATCAGCCTGGCCTTGTACTGCTCGCGGGCCTGGCGCTCCATGGTTTCGATCAGGTACTGGGCCACGCCCTGACCGCGCGCCCAGAAGGCCACCATCATGTTACCGAGGGCGCAGAACTCGCCGTTCTGCCATTGGTAGAAGTTGGCGAAGCCGGCGACCTTGCCGTCCAGCAGGGCGACGGTGCTGCCACGGCGCTCGGCCATGGCGGCGGCGAGCTGGCCGACGGTGAGGGGCCAGCTGGCCTTGGGGTAGGCGAAGAAGAGTTCGTCCGCATCCTGGGGGAAGCGGACGATTTCGTGAAGGTCTTCGGCGCTGGCGGGGCGGTGTTGCAGTTGGGGGTAGGCGGCGGGCATGGGGGACTCAGTGCGGTGGGTATTGGGCGATCACCTTGGCGACCGTCTCGCGAATGGCGGCTTCACGTTCTGCGGGGCTTGGCGGCGCGCTCGTCATGACCTGCTCGGCACTGCCGCGCCAGACCAGCTTGCCGTCCTTGCCGTCGTACAGGTCCACTTGGATGGTGGCGACCTTGTAGTTGTAGATGCGGGTTTCGGTGTAGGCCGGGCCGCCCCAGTAACCTCCCCAATAGCCGCCCCAGGCGCCGCCGTAGTTGTAGCTGGTCTGCTGCTGGCGCTCATCGACGATCAACCAGGACTGGACGGTGAGGTCGGCCTTGCCATCGGCGGCAGGGCGCAGGCCGCGCTGGTCGAGTTGCTGGCCGACGGCTTCACGGATGCGTTGCTCGGTGAGGTCGCTCTTGATGCGTGGGTCGTCAGGGCTGTACTGCAGGGCAGGCTCTTTCCAGCTCCAGCTGTGATAGGCCCCGAAGTCGCGGGTGCTGTCGTAATCACGGTTGAGGTTGTAGTTCTGGCAGGCGGCCAGGAGCAGTGCTGCGGACAGGGCTAGCGTGCGGCGGATCATGATCGGATCTCCTCTGCCTGGACCTCTATCGAAGCGCAAGGCCAGGCCGCCGGCAAGGGGATTTTGGGCGACGGCGTCTCAATTCGGTGGATAGTCGTCCAGGGCTTGTTTCACTGCCTGGCGCAATGCGTTGACGCTGTCGGAGCGGTCGCCATTGGCGTAGGCCTCACTGCTGCCACTCCATACCGGCTGGTTGTCGTGGGCGTCATAGAACTCCAGGTAGACCACGGCCACCTGCTCCTCGTAGGTGCGGACGATGGGGACGGTGGCCCAGGCACCGTACTGGTCGTGCCAGGGGCCGCTGCCGTAGTAGGCGCCGCCGTAGTCGTTGTACTGCCGCAGACGCCGCTCATAACGCAGGCTGGCGCTGACCTTGAGGTCGGCCTGGGACGGGGTGCGGGCCTGGCGCAGGCCGTGCTGGTCGAGGCCTGCGTTGACCATGTCGGCCATTTGCTCGGGGGTTGCCCAGTTGTTGCCAGCGGGGAGCTGGCCGTCGAACCAGGTCCAGCTGCGGTAGCGGCCGAAGTCGCGCGGCGGCGCGGGGTAGGCGCTGCTGTCGAAGGTGGTCGCCGCGCCCGGCGGCGCAGGCGGCAGTGGGCGGGAATCGGCCGTGTAGGGGTTGGGGCTCTGGCAGGCGCCAAGCAGCAGCGCCAGGGTGAGCAGAGCGGGCAGTTTCATCGGGCCTCCGTTCAGAGCGGGCGGCAAATCCAGTGTAGGTAGCGGCCGAGCCCTTGGTAGCTGGGGTGGCGCCGGTAGGCCAGTTCCATTTCCAGCAGGTCCACCAGTTCGGCCTTGGCTTGGAACTCCTGGGGCATGTAGTCGTGGAACACCCGCACGCCGCTCTGTTTTTCGACCTGCCAGTGGCCTTCGAGTTGCGCGGCCAGGTCGCGTGGGTCCAGGGGTTGCTGCGGAGTCAGGCTCTGGCCTTCGCCGGCGAACTTGTGTTTGCGCAGTTTGCGGAAGTGGCCTTTGAGCAGGTTGCGGTAGATCAGCGCGTCCTTGTTGTAGAAGGCCAGCGACAGCAACCCATCCTGGGCGGTGAGTTGGTGCAGCACCGGGAGGATGGCCTCGGGTTCGGCGAGCCATTCCAGCACGGCGTGGCACAGCACCAGGTCGTAGGGTTCGGTAAGTTGGCCGAGCAGTTCCTGCCAGGGCGCCTGGAGGAAGGTGGCGTTCTGGCCGGCTTCGGTGAAGCGCTGGCGAGCGCCTTCGAGCATGGGTTCGGCGGGCTCGGCCAGGGTTACCTGGTGACCACGCTGGGCCAGCCACAGGGACATATGGCCGAGGCCGGCGCCGACGTCGAGCACGCGCAATGGGCGCTCGGGCAGCACTTCGGCCAGGTCGGCCTGGAGCACCGCGAGGCGGATGGCGCCTTTGGCGCCGCCGTAGATCTTCTCGGCGAAGCGGGTCGCCAGTTCATCGAAGTGGCGGTCGGTCATGTGAAGCGCCTTTCGCTGTCGGCGAGCTTGGCGCGCACCACGGCATCCATGTCCAGGCCCAGCTCGGCGCAGAGCAGCAGGAGGTAGAGGATGATGTCGCCCACTTCCTGGCCGGCGTGGGCGAGTTTTTCGGCGGGCAGTTGGCGCGACTGGTCTTCGGTCAGCCATTGGAAGATTTCCACCAGCTCGGCCATTTCCACGCTGGCAGCCATGGCCAGGTTCTTCGGGCTGTGGAATTGCCGCCAGTCGTTGCGGTCGCGAATGGCGTGCAGGCGGGCGGTGAGTTCGTCGAGGTTCATTGGGCTCTCCTTGGAGCCGCTAATGGTCCCGCCGGCCGCCCGCCGGCGCAAGGGTCAGACGAGGGGACGCCAGCTCCCGGCCATGTGCGGGGTGTCGCCCTTGCCGCGCAGGACGAGTTGGCCTTCCGGTGCCGCTGCGCTGGCCAGCAGGGTGACTTCGCCCGGCAGCAACACGGGTTTCTGGAAGCGCACTTCCAGCTCGTACCCGGCTGCGGGCAGGTGAATTTCCAGCGCCGCGAGGCTGCGGGCCTTGTTCCACAGGCCGTGGGCGATGGCGCGCGGGAAGCCGAACAACCGGGCGCTGATGGCCGAGAGGTGGATGGGGTTGTAGTCGCCGGCCACGCGGGCGTAGCGCCGGCCGATGTCGCCGGAGGCATACCATTGATCCAGATGGTTCAGCGGCAAGGTTTCCACGGCGGCGCGCGGTTCAGCCTGACCAGGCAGGCGCAGGCCACGGAAGAGGATGCGGCTGTCGCCTTCCCAGACCAGGCCGAGCTGGTCTTCCAGGCGGGTGATAAGGCTGAAGGTGACGCCTTTTTCATGGGGCTGCAGATCATCCAGCTGCACGCTGACGGTGAAGGGGCCGAGGCCGCCCAGTGCACGAAACACGCGGACACGGTTTTCCAGGTGAACCAGGCCCAGCAGCGGGAAGGGGAAACTCGGGTCGGTGAGAAGGCGCATCTGCAGCGGGAAGGCGAGGATGTGTGGATAGGTCGCCGGCATCAGTCCCTTGTCGCTGAAGCCACAGACGGCGCGGTAACGCGCCAGGTGGCCGGGGTCGACGCTCACCTGGCAACGCCCGCCCAGCTCGGGCAGGGCCTTGCCGCGCATGCCCCGGCGCACGGCAGCGCGGGCGAACAGGCCGGGGAGGGCGGGGGGAGCGGACAGGTCGAGCCAGTCGGTGGCCATGGATGATCTCCTGGAGGCGAATGGGGCTCAGCATAGCCAGCGCAGTACAGCGCACATTGGCCGAGCGTCCAGCGACCGCGGCAGGGCAGTCAATCACGGCCTTGAGCGGCGGGGACAAAGCTGCATAAGATGGCGGCGCCTCGCAGACAATAAGAATTATCCGAAAATGATGCGTGATCTGACCGACGATGTGGCGCTGATGCGCCCGGTGATCGACGCCCTGCGTGCCAGCGGCACCGATCCGGACAAGGTACTGGTGCGCGTGGGCCTGCCGCCTGGTGGGCTGCCTGCAGGTCGCTTTCCCCATGCTGCGCAAACCCAGTTCTGGAAGGCTGCCGCCGATGAATGCGGCGAGGAGCATGTCGGCCTCTACCTGGCCGGTCACCTGCCTGCCTTCCATGGGCTGCTGTTGGAATACCTGTTCCTCTCCAGTGGGACCTTCGGTGAGGGATTGCGCCACGCCTTGCGCTATGTGCGCCTGCTCTCCGACACCCTGAACGCCCATCTGGAAGTGGAAGGCGACCGTGCCGTGCTGTCCCTCGGCCGACATGCCGGCAGCAACCGCCACTTCCCGGAAATGCTCGCCGGTGCGGTGATCCGCCTGTTCCACGCCCTCACCGAAGGCCAGTTCAAACCCCAAGAAGTGCAACTGATGCATGCCGAAGGCGCGCCCGCCGAGCGCTACCAGGCGGTGTACGGCTGCCCCGCAACCCTGGGCGCCGAGCGCTATGCGCTGATCTTCGATGCCGAAGTGCTGGACAAACCCTCGCGCCACGCCGCACCCGACTTGCTGCGCATGCACGAATCCCTGGCCCGTCGCCAATTGGCCGAGGTGGAACGCCTGGACCTGGTGCGCCAGGTGCGCGAGCTGATCGGTGAGTTGCTGGTGGACAGCGGTGCCACCCTCGAACAGGTGGCCGCCCGCCTGAACATGCCGGCCCGCCGACTGCGCGAACGCCTGGCCATGGCCGGCGTGCGCTTCAACGACTTGGTCACCGACTACCGCTGCCGGTTGGCCAAGGAACTGCTGCTGAAGACCGATGAGCGCATCGAGGTGATTGTCGAGCGCACCGGCTTCTCCGAGCCGAGCACCTTCTACCGGGCGTTCAAGCGCTGGGTCGGAGAGACGCCGGTGGAGTTCCGGCGGAAGGGGAAGGGCGAGGGCTGAGGCCCGCTCCTACGGGCAATGCAGCTGCTTGCAACACGCAGCGCTGACAGAGCCAATTCATTCGCCCCTACAAGGATTTGATTCACATTGGGGGCTGGTGCTCAGGCTCCCAGCAGGCTCTGCCCGCACACCCGCATCACCTGCCCGGTCAGGGCGCCTGAACCCGGCTGGGCGAACCAGGCCACGGCTTCGGCCACGTCCTGGGGCAGGCCGCCCTGGTTCATGGAGTTCATGCGCCGGCCGGCTTCGCGGATGGTGAGGGGGATGGCTGCGGTCATCTGGGTTTCGATGAAGCCCGGCGCCACGGCGTTGATGCTGATGCCGCGCTTGGCCAGGGCCGGCGCCCAGTTCTGCGCCAGGCCGATCACCCCGGCCTTGCTCACTGCGTAGTTGGTCTGGCCGAGGTTGCCGGCGATGCCGCTGATGGAGGCGATCAGCACCACGCGGCCGTTGTCGTGCAGCTTGCCGGCGTCCAGCAGGGCTTGGGTGAGTACCTGCGGGGCGCGCAGGTTGACGTCGATCACCGAGTTCCAGAAGTCGTCGCTCATTTTGGCCAGGGTCTTGTCGCGGGTAATACCGGCGTTGTGCACCAGGATGTCGACGCCTTCGGGCAGGGCTTCTACCAATTGGCTGGCAGCGTCGTCGGCTGTGATGTCCATGGCGACACCCCGGCCGCCCAAGCGCGCGGCAAGGCCGTCGAGGGCGTCCTTGGCCGGGGGCACGTCCAGCAGCACCACGTCGGCACCGTCGCGGGCCAGGGTTTCGGCAATGGCGGCACCGATGCCGCGGGAGGCACCGGTGACCAGGGCGCGCTTGCCGGCCAGCGGGCGGGTCCAGTCCTGCACGCGCTCGGCACAGGCGGTCAGGCGCAGCACCTGGGCCGAGACGTAGGCGCTCTTCGGCGAGAGGAAGAAGCGCAGGGCCCCTTCCAACTGGTCCTCTGCACCCTTGCCCACATAGACCAGCTGGACGTTGCCGCCACGGCGGATTTCCTTGCCCAGGGAGCGGGTGAAGCCTTCTAGGGAGCGCTGCACGCTGGCGGCCACCAGGTCTTTGGTGGCTTCCGGTGCGCGGGCCAGCACCACCACTTTCGGGCATTTGCCCAGGCCTTTCATGGCCGGCTGGAAGAAGTTGCGCAGCTCGATCAGTTGCTCGAAGCGGGTCAGGCCGCTGGCATCGAAGATCAGCGCCTTGAGTTTCGGGCCGTGCTCGGCGGTCCAGCGCGGCAGGCCGAAGCGACCGTCTTCATCGGCGAAGTTCTGGTCGGTGATCTTGTTCAGCACGGTGCTGGCGGCTTCCGCCAGGGCACCCTGGCCTCCGATCAGCAGGGCACCGTCTACCGGCCGTGCGCGGCCCGCCATCCAGCGCTCCAGGCGCACCGGCGCCGGCAGGCCGAGGGCGCCAACGAGGCGCCGACCGGCGTTGGAGTTGGCGAAGGCGAGGTAACGGTCGTTCATGGGCTAGCGCTCCTGCTGGAAAATCGAAAGTGGGCTCACTCTACGCAGACGCAGGTTGCGCGCAATTGACCGCGCTGACCTGCCGCCCGGCAAGGCGGCCAATCCAGGCGTCTAGTCTTGTATCCGACACTGCAACCTGCCAACCCTCATCGCAAGGAGTCACCATGACCCAGCTTCGCCGGGTCGCCATCGTCGGCGGCAACCGCATCCCCTTCGCCCGCTCCAATACGGTCTACGCAACGGCGAGCAACCAGGACATGCTGACCAGTGCCCTCGAAGGCCTGGTGGAACGCTTCAACCTCCATGGCGTGCGCATGGGGGAGTTCGCGGCCGGCGCGGTGCTCAAGCACTCCCGGGACTTCAACCTGGCCCGCGAGTGCGTGCTGGGCTCGCGCCTGGCGCCGGAAACTCCGGCCTACGACATCCAGCAGGCCTGCGGCACGGGGCTGGAGGCGGCCATCCTGGTGGCCAACAAGATCGCCCTGGGGCAGATCGAGAGCGGCATCGCCGGCGGCGTGGACACCACGTCCGATGCGCCCATCGGCGTGCATGAGGAACTGCGCAAGATTCTCCTGGAGGCCAATCGCGGCAAGACCACCGGCGACAAGATCAAGACGTTGCTGAAGGTGCGACCGCGCCACCTGGCGCCGCACATTCCGCGCAACGGCGAGCCGCGCACCGGGCTGTCCATGGGCGAGCACTGCGAGCTGATGGCGCAGACCTGGGCCATTCCCCGTGATGAGCAGGACCTGCTGGCCATCGCCAGTCACCAGAAGCTGGCGGCCGCCTATGCCGAAGGCTGGCAGAACGACCTGATGAGCCCCTTCCGTGGCCTCAACCGCGACCAGAACCTGCGCCCGGACATCAATGCCGAGAAGCTGGCGAGCCTGAATCCGGTGTTCGAACGCGGCCCGCGCGGCACCCTGACGGCGGCCAACTCCACCCCGCTCACCGACGGCGCTTCAGTGGTGCTGCTGGCCAGCGAGGAATGGGCCAAGGCGCGCGGGCTGCCGATCCTCGCGTACTTCAAGGATGGCGAGGCGGCGGCGGTGGATTTCGTCAGCGGCGAGGAAGGCCTGCTGATGGCGCCGGCCTACGCCGTGCCGCGCCTGCTGGCACGCAACAACCTGTGCCTGCAGGATTTCGATTACTACGAGATTCACGAAGCCTTCGCCGCCCAGGTGCTCTGTACCCTCAAGGCCTGGGAAGACGCCGATTACTGCAAGACCCGCCTCGGCCTGGACAAACCGCTGGGCGCCATCGACCGCAACAAGATGAACGTCAAGGGCAGCTCACTGGCCGCTGGCCACCCCTTCGCCGCTACGGGCGGGCGCATCGTCGCCAACCTGGCCAAGCTGCTTTCGGTGGCCGGAGAGGGGCGCGGTCTCATCTCGATTTGCGCCGCCGGCGGCCAAGGTGTGACTGCGATCCTGGAAAAGTAATCCAATACCCGTGGCGGCAAGTCATCGCCGCTACGTGATGTAAGCAACTCCGTGATTTAGGGCGGCCCGCAATGTCGGGGCCGCCCTTTTTTTCGCCCTGCGCCAGGTCTTGGGGCCGTCACCCGCTCATCCGTCGATCAGCGCGCCGCGCCTGACGATCTTCACCATCTGGTCGAACTCGAGCCGCACCGGGTCGCGGCCGGTGATGCTCCAGCCCAGATAGAGCAGCAAGTCGATGTGGGCGCGCATGGCGTGATAGCAGCGTCGCTCATCCGGACCCCGGCGTTTACGTACCACGACCCATTGCCCTGCCACGTACTCGATCCAGGGATGGTCGGCCTGGGGGTGGCCGGGGGCGGCCTGAAGTCTTGCGTTTGTCATTCGAAAGAACCTCCCTATTGCTCGCCAGCGTGGGCGCGCGCTTGCAGCCTTCCCGGCCTGCACTTGGGTACCGCGCAGTTGCAGCCGTGTCTGAGCAATGGCTGTGCCATGCCGCCAAGGGCGCTCTAGCCCGAGCTTTTAAAAGAGGTTTGGCGGTTCTCAGGTGATTGGAGTGGGGATTTGCACTCAGGGGTGGGGCAAGCAGCACGCCGAATGGGGGAGGACGGGCGGGGAATCTACAGCGGTGCCCGGGCCGGTCGGTATCGGGGCGATCCGGTTTTATTGAAGGTCTGGGCTGCGTCCCCTCTAAAGACGCAGCCGCTGCTTCAGGCCGTCCATTGAAGGTTCAGTTCCTCCTGCCATGCCACGCGGACGAAGTGGCTGCCGACGATATCCTTGAGGCGCTCCAGGCCCTCTGGCGTCTGGCTTTCCACGGTCAGGGTCAGGCCGTCGCCATCGACGCGCAGCAGGCCGAGGCCCAGGTCGAATTCGATGCGGCCATGCTGTTCGTCGTGGCTCACGGGCACGCGGTGGGCGAAGTGCTTGCACAGACGGCTGATGTAGCGCGCCGGGGTGGCGGTGGTGACATGGGCGGATGCGGTCAGGGGCATGGGGGCTCTCCTCAATAGCCAACAGTGAAGCGTTGGCGGATGTGCTGGGGTTGTTCCAATTCGTCGATGATGGCCACGGCCAGGTCGGCCACGCTGATGCGTGCCGGGTGGTCGCCGCTCATCAACAACTGGTCGCCGCCGATACGAAAACGGCCGCTGCGCTCGCCCGGCTCCAGCAGCGCGGGTGGGGAGAGGAAGGTCCAGTCCAGGTTGTGTTCTTCGTGGATCAGGTTGAGCGCCTGACGCGCGCCTTCAGCGCCTTCCTTGTAGGCGGCGGGGAAGTCGGGTGTGTCGATCAGTTGCAGGCTCGGTGCGACATACAAGCTGCCGGCGCCGCCTACCACCAGCAGGCGTTTCAGGCCAGCTCGCTTGACCCCGGCGAAGATGGCCTGGGTGCCCAGGATAAACAACTCGCGAATCTTCGCCTCGCCCCAGCCGGGGTTGAAGGCGTGGACCACCGCGTCATGGCCGGCCACGGACTGGGCGATGGCAGCGGCGTCATAGGCGTCACCCTTGAGGGCCGTCAGGTTGGCGTGCTGGGGGAGTTTTTCCGGGTGTCGGACGATGGCGGTCACTCGGTGGCCGCGTTGCAGGGCTTCGTCGAGGACGGCGGAACCGACGAAACCGCTGGCGCCGATCAGGGCGATTTTCATGAGCATCTCCAGGGTGGGTTGCGAGGTGGCGCATAATCGCTGCTGGATAATCGATGGAAAAAGTGCTTGAAAGCGCTTTCACAATTAAGCGGAGCTTACGAATGGAGCAACTCAAGCGCATGGCGGTGTTCGCCACGGTGGTGGAGCGCGGCAGCATGGTGGCCGCGGCAGAGGTGCTGGGCATGACGGCTTCGGCGGTCAGCCAGCAGATTCGCAAGCTGGAGGCGGAAACCCAGGTCAGCCTGCTGCACCGCACCACCCGCAAGCTGACCCTGACCGAAGCGGGCGCGGTGTTCTACAAGAGCTGCGCCCAGGTACTGGAACTGGCGCAGCAGGCCGAACAGCGCCTGGCCGAACTGCGTGATGCGCCGGTGGGCGAGTTGCGTATTGCCGCTCCGGTCGGCTTCTCCAACGGCATGCTCACCGAGGCGCTGGCGCCATTGCTGGAGGCTCATCCGGGCCTGAGCCTCCAGCTGTTCTTCCATGACGAGCAGATCGACCTGGTGGAGCAGCGCATCGACCTGGCGATCCGCGTCGGCCGCCAGGAAGACTCCAGCCTCGTGGCCCGCCACCTCGCCGATTGGCCGGCGGTGCTCTGTTGCGCCCCGGCCTACCTGGCCCGCAGTGGGCCGATCCAGCGCCCGGAGCGCCTGCTGGAGCTGGACTGGATCAGCCTCAACGGCGAACGCCAGCAACACCAGGTGAGCTTCACCGGCCCTGACGGGGAAGAGCAGCGGCTGCGCCTGGAGCCGCGAGTGGCCTGCAACAACATCCTCGCCGTGCGCAGCTTCACTCTGGCAGGGCTGGGCCTGTCCTTGCAGCCGGAGCCGGAAGTCCGGGAAGAACTGGCCAGCGGTCGGCTGCTGGCGCTGCTGCCTGAGTGGCAGCCCAAGCCTGTGGGGCTCTACATCGTCACACCTCGGCGCGATGCGCAGCCGGCCAAGGTGCGCTATGCCATCGAAACCCTTCGTCGTGGTCTTTCGCGTCGTGGATAGCCGTCGGAGCCTGCATGCCGTATAACGTCGGCCAGTGTTCCACTTCCCCCGACGATGCCCGCTGCACCTGAATGAAGACCCCGAAACGCCTTGAGCCACTGTTGGAAGATGGCCTGATCGATGAAGTCCTGCGCCCGCTGATGAGCGGCAAGGAAGCCTCCGTGTACGTGGTGCGCTGCGGCAGCGAGCTGCGTTGCGCCAAGGTTTACAAGGAGGCCAACAAGCGCGGATTCCGCCAGGCCGCCGAGTACCAGGAGGGCCGCAAAGTCCGCAATAGCCGTGATGCCCGGGCCATGGCCAAGGGCTCGAAATACGGCCGTCGCGAGCGCGAGGACTCCTGGCAGAACGCCGAGGTGGCCGCGTTGTTCCGCCTGGCCAACGCCGGGGTGCGGGTACCCAAGCCTTACGACTTCCTCGATGGCGTGCTGCTTATGGAGTTGGTCAGCGATGGCGAGGGTGATGCCGCACCGCGCCTGAATGACGTCGACCTGACGCCCGAGGATGCCCGCGAGTTCCACGCCTTCATGATCGGCGAGATCGTCAAGATGCTCTGCGCCGGCCTGGTCCATGGCGACCTGTCCGAGTTCAACGTGCTCCTCGATCCTTATGGTCCGGTGATCATCGACCTGCCCCAGGCCGTGGACGCTGCCGGCAACAATCACGCATTCCGCATGCTCGAACGTGATGTCGGCAACATGTCGGCCTATTTCGGGCAGTTCGCGCCCGAGCTGCTGTACACCCGCTATGCGAAGGAAATGTGGGCGCTCTTCGAAGAAGGCAAACTGACCCCGGAAACCCCGCTTACCGGCGAGTTCGCCGAGACCGAGGACACCGCTGATCTGGATGCCGTGATGCGCGAAATCAAGGCCGCCCTGGCCGATGAAGCGCGTCGCCAGGCGGCCTTGTCCGAGCAGGATGCTCCGGTCGGACGGGAAGAACCGACACCGCCATGGATGGTCGGCTGAGACTGACTTGACCGGGCCGGATCGTCGCACGATCCTTGTTCATTGGTTTTTTCAGGAGATGGGCAGATGCAAGGCCAAGCTGAAGTGGTGGATTACCTCAAGGACCTGTTGCGCGGTGAATTGGCTGCCCGGGACCAGTACTTCCTGCATTCGCGGATGTACCAGGACTGGGGCTTCAACAAGCTGTTCGAGCGCATCAACCACGAGATGGAAG
Source organism: Pseudomonas sp. BN415 (assembly GCF_029871195.1). NCBI lineage: Bacteria > Pseudomonadati > Pseudomonadota > Gammaproteobacteria > Pseudomonadales > Pseudomonadaceae > Pseudomonas > Pseudomonas sp. BN415. The sequence goes on along the minus strand of NZ_SSOK01000070.1, from coordinate 128,351 downwards.
AGGAAACCCAGCACGCTGACGCCTTGCTGCAGCGCATTCTCTTCCTAGAGGCCACCCCGGATATGCGCCCGCGCACTATCCACCCCGGCCACACCGTGCCCGACATGCTGCGCGCCGACCTCAAGCTGGAATACGAAGTGCGCGCCGCGCTGAGCAAGGGCATCACCCTGTGCGAGAAGCACAAGGACTACATGAGCCGCGATATCCTCGCCGCCCAGCTCAAGGACACCGAAGAAGACCATGCCTACTGGCTGGAGCAGCAGCTCGGCATGATCGACCGCATCGGCCTGAAGAACTACCTGCAGTCCCAGGCTTGAGCTGATCGAGCAGAACCGGAAAGGCCGCGATTGCGGCCTTTCTCATTTGGCTCGGACGTTGGACTTCGCGGGCCGAGCGGCTTGCCGCCTGGCCCAACCTGCTGATTGCTGCGCATAAATTCTCGCCGTCTGGCGGGGCTGGCCAGAAACGTAGGATGGGTTGAGGCACGAAACCCATGCGGATCGCGGTTGATGGGTATCGCAGTCTCGCGAAGCGCCGCCCGACCCATCCTGCGGGACTGCTGCGCAGTCCTTGGCGAATGAATTCGCCCCCACAGGGGCGGGAGAGGGGGAGGGCAGTGATACAGCGCCCAGTGATTTTTGCAGCCTTCTGTGTCCTTACATCCGCCCGCCAGGCTGCTAGCGTGTGCTGAGCTTTTGGAGCCCTCGCCATGCCTGTCCCGCACATCCTCCTGGCCCTGCTGGTCACCCTGATCTGGGGCGTCAATTTCGTGGTGATCAAGGTCGGCCTGGAAGACTTCCCGCCACTGCTGTTCTGCGCCTTGCGCTTTGCCCTCGCAGCCTTGCCGCTGGTGTTCCTGCGCGGGCCGATGCCGGCGCCGTTCTGGCGCATCGTGCAGATCGGCCTGTTGCTCGGGGTGATCAAGTTCGGCTTGCTATTCGTCGGCATGCACCTGGGCATGCCCGCCGGGCTGTCGTCGCTGGTGCTGCAGAGCCAGGTGTTCTTCACCATCCTGATCGCGGCGCTGTTCCTCGGCGAGCGGCCCAGTCGACGTGGTCTGATAGGGCTTTTGCTGGCCGCTTCCGGCCTGGTACTGATCGGCTTCGGTCGGCCGCTGGGAGACAGTCTGCTGGCCTTCATGCTGGTGATCGCCGCTGCGCTGGCCTGGGCCTTCGCCAACATCGCCACCAAGCGCAGCGGCGCGAAGGACATGCTGCGGCTGATCTGCTGGGTCAGCCTGATTCCGCCGCTTCCCCTGCTGGCGCTCTCGTACATCTTCGAAGGTCCGGAGGCCATCGCCAGTGCCCTGAGCCACCCGAGCTGGGGCGGTATCGGCGCGCTGGTCTATATCGCGTTCCTGGCGACCACTGTGGGCTTTGGCCTCTGGAGCTTCCTGCTGCAGCGCTATCCAGCCAGCCTGGTGACGCCTTTTGCCCTGGCGGTTCCAGTGTCCGGCCTGCTGTCAGGCTGGCTGCTGTTGGGTGAACAGCTCAGCGCTGCCGGCTGGCTGGCGTGCGTGCTGGTGTTCGTCGGCCTGGCGATCACCGTGTTGCCCAAAGGTGCGCTCGGCCGAGTGTTCAGTGACAGCAGCCGCCTGACTCCAGATCCTTGAGGATCGGGCAGTCGGGCCGGTGATCGCCCTGGCAGTGATCCACCAATTCCTGAAGGGTGTCACGCAGGCCCGCCAGCTCGGCGATCTTGCGGTTCAGCGCTTCGATATGGTCGCGGGCCAGCGACTTCACATCGGCGCTGGCGCGCTGGCGGTCCTGCCAGAGCTCCAGTAAACGTCCCACTTCCTCCAGCGAAAAGCCCAGGTCCCGCGAGCGTTTGATGAAGGCGAGGGTATGCAGGTCCTGGGCGCGGTACTGGCGGTAGCCGCTGTCGGTGCGTCCGGCCTCCGGCAGCAGGCCGATGCCTTCGTAGTAGCGGATCATCTTTGCGGTAAGCCCGCTTTTCTTGGCAGCTTGGCCGATGTTCATTGGCGTTTCCTCTCTTGCGGTCCCTCAACCGTAGGAGCGAGCTTACTCGCGAACCTTTGCCTGCGAACGGGCGCCTGCGGGAACGGGCCTCATTCATCCGGCTTCCAGGTTTTCAGCAGCAGCGCGTTACTCACCACGCTGACGCTGGACAGTGCCATGGCGGCGCCCGCTACCACCGGGCTGAGCAGGCCGGCGGCGGCCAGGGGAATGCCGATCAGGTTGTAGATGAATGCCCAGAACAGGTTCTGGCGGATCTTCGCATAGGTGCGCCGCGAGATATCCAGGGCCGCCGGGACCAGGCGCGGGTCGCCGCGCATCAGGGTGATGCCGGCCGCGTGCATGGCCACGTCCGTGCCGCTGCCCATGGCGATGCCAACGTCAGCAGCGGCCAGGGCCGGGGCGTCGTTGATACCGTCGCCGACCATGGCGACCACGACTCCGTTGGCCTTGAGTGCGGCCACGGTGGCCGCCTTGTCGGCTGGCAGCACCTCGGCATGGACCGAATCGATACCCAGCGCCTCGGCCACCACCCGCGCGCTGCCGCGGTTGTCGCCGGTGATCAGGTGGCTGTGGATATTCCGCTCGCGCAGGGCCTCTACGGCTTCGGCCGCGCCGTCCTTCAGCGTGTCGCCGAAGGCGAACAGGCCGAGCACGCGCTGCTCAGGCTTCAGCTCCAGCAGCCACGACAGGGTGCGGCCTTCGGCTTCCCACGCCGTGGCGTAGTGGGTCAACTCACCAGCCGCGAGTTTCTGTTCGTCCAGCAAGCGACGGTTGCCCAAGGCCAGCAGGCGGTCGTTCACCCGTCCTTGAATGCCGCGCCCGGCGAGGGCCTGGCTGGCCTCAACGTCGGGGGTTTCCAGGTGGCGTTCGGCGCAGGCGTCCAGCACCGCCTTGGCCAATGGGTGTTCACTGCCGCGCTGCAGGGCGCCGGCCAGTTGCAGCAGCTGATCTTCATTGCCATCCAGCGTCGCCAGGTGGGCGATGCGCGGGCTGCCGGAGGTCAGGGTGCCGGTCTTGTCGAAGGCCACCGCCTGCACGGCATGTGCGACTTCCAGGGCTTCGGCGTCTTTGATCAGGATGCCGTGGCGCGCTGCCACGCCGGTACCGGCCATGATGGCGGTGGGGGTGGCCAGGCCGAGTGCGCACGGGCAGGCGATGACCAGTACGGCCACGGCGTTGATCAAGGCGTTCTCGACGCTGGCGCCGGCAAGCAGCCAGCCGACCAGGGTGGCGAAGGCGATCAGCAGCACTGCCGGGACGAATACCTGGCTGACCCGGTCCACCAGTTTCTGGATCGGCGCTTTGGCCGCTTGGGCGTCTTCTACCAGGCGGATGATCCGCGCCAGCACGGTTTCTCCGCCAAGGGCCGTGGTGCGTACCAGCAACCGGCCTTCACCGTTGATGGCGCCAGCGGTGACGCGATCGCCGGGTTGTTTGGGCACTGGCAGGCTCTCGCCGCTGATCAAGGCTTCGTCGGCATGGCTCAGGCCCTCGCTGACCTCGCCGTCAGCGGGGAAGCGCTCTCCGGGCCTGACCACCAGCTGGTCGCCCAGTTGCAAGGCGGCGATGGCGACGTCTTCCTCCCTGCCTTCCACAAGACGGGTGGCGCGTTCTGGGCGCAGGGCTTCCAGTGCGCGTATGGCCGCACTGGTCTGGCGCTTGGCGCGGCTTTCCAGGTATTTGCCCAGAAGCACCAGGGCGATTACCACGGCTGACGCCTCGAAATAGAGGTGCGGCATGTGGCCGGGATGGGCCGCCCACCATTGATAGAGGCTCAGGCCGTAACCGGCGCTGGTGCCGATGGCTACCAGCAGGTCCATGTTGCCGGCGCCGGCTTTCACCGCCTTCCAGGCCGCGCGATAGAAGCGTGCGCCGAGGATGAACTGCACGGGGGTGGCCAGGGCGAACTGTGCCCAGGCCGGTAGCATCCAGTGCAGGCCGAACCCTTCCAACAGCATTGGCACCACCAATGGCAGAGCGAGCGCGAGGGCGATCAGGACCGCCCAGCGCTCCCGACGCAGGCGGGTTTCGGTGTCGTCTACGGGCGGGTGGGCATCGTTCACCAGGCTGGCGGAATAGCCGGCAGCCTCCACGGCCTGGATCAGGCGGTCGCTGTCGGGTCGGCCGAAGAGCTGCAAGTGGGCACGTTCACTGGCCAGGTTCACCGTCACTTCAGCGACCCCCGGCACTTTGCGCAGGGCACGTTCGACGCGACCGACGCAACTGGCGCAGGTCATGCCACCGATGGCCAGTTCCAGGCGCTGGGCGGGTACCCGGTAGCCCGCGGCCTCCACCGCCGCCACCAGGGCCGGCAGGCTTTCGCCGGGGGCCTGGACGCGGGCTTGTTCAGTGGCCAGGTTGACGCTGGCGGCCTGCACGCCCGGCACTTTGGCCAGGGCGCGCTCGACACGGCCGGCGCAACTGGCGCAGGTCATGCCTGATATGGGTAGGTCGAAGGCGGTTGGGTTGGTCATGGGCTGATCCTCCTAATCTGCGGACTAGGATCAACCTTGACACGAGGGAAAGGTCAAGAGGTCACTGGACCGCAGTGGTTGGCACCAGATAGAGGCCTTCCGTGCTTTGCGCCAGCCGGTATTTGCGCACGTCGCCGGCCATCAAGGTAATGGTCTGGTGGCGGAGTTGCTCGACACCCGGCTTGCAGGGACCCGGGCCCAGCAGGCTGAGGCGGATCGACAGGCGCCCGGGCGGCAGGTTGAAGGAAACGATCTGTCCTTGCACCAGCCGCGCAGCCAACTGGTCCTCCAGGTAGAGGCCGACGTCGCAGGCGGTGGCAAGCTCCAGGCGCTCGCGGGAGACGATCAGTACGCCGTAATCGATGGGTGGCTGGGCCTGGGCCAGCAGCGGGGCGGCCAGCAGGCCGAGCAGGGCAGGGCGGAGGCCGTTCATGGCGGAGTTCTCCTGCGAGATGTTCAACCCAGTGTAGGAGCAGCCCTTGACCTTGCCACCGTGGAAAGGATGAGACTGGCGCCAGGTTCCATTCACAAGGAGAACGACCATGCAGGTATTCAAGGTTCAAGGCATGTCTTGCGGGCACTGCGTCCGCGCCATCACCCAGGCCGTGCAGGCACGCGATCAGGCTGCTGAAGTGCAGGTAGACCTGGCAGCCGGTGAAGTGCGAGTAGCCAGCCGGCTGGCGGAAGATCAGGTTCTGGAGGCGATTCGCGAAGAGGGCTATCAGGCCGAGGCGGCCTGATAGCCCGTCCGTTGGATGGTTTCGGGGCAGCTTCGCTGCCCCTGTTGCAAATGAATTCGCCCCCACAACGAGGAGCCGATCTCCGGCATGAGCCCTGTAGGGGTGATTTCAATCGCCAAGCGGACCGCAGGTTCGCCATTGGAGCCTGTGGGTCGGCTGCGCCGCCCTTGGCGAATGGATCCCCCCGCATTGAGCCCGTAATCAGTCCCAGTCCTTCACCAGCCCGCGGAACAGCGCGTCCACCATGGGTGCGGCATCCTGCAGCGGGTCGAACAATTTCGGGTCGCGGGTCCAGTCGCTGAACAGACCGATAACCAGGGCGTGGACCGCTCGGGACGCGTGCAACGGCTTGATGCCCGGGCGCAGCCGTTCGCGGCAGGCAGGGCGGTCGAACAAGGCTTCGCACAGCTGGATGAACTGGTCGACGAAGGCATAGTGGCGCTCTTCGGCCTCCCGCAGTTCCTCGGTGAACTCACAGCGATGCAGCAGGATGTTGAAGATGCGCTTGCGCTGCTCGTCCCGCGCCAGGTTGATGATGGCTTCCAGGCAGAGGTCGCGCAGGGACAGCATCGGGTCCTGACCATTGCAGCCGCACAGGCGGTCGATCATCTGTTCCTGGGGCAGGCGCACCTGGGACAGCATCTCGTGGAACAAGTGGGCCTTGTTCTGGAAATGCCAATAGACCGCGCCACGGGTCACCCCGGCGGCGCGGGCGATCTGTTCCAGGGACGTATGCGCCACGCCGTTTTCCAGGAAAAGGTGCTCGGCAGCGTCGAGGATCGCGACTCGGGTTTTCTCAGCTTCTTCTTTTGTTCTGCGCATAGCAGTTGGGCCAATACTGTCTAGGCTTCTTGTTGGGGAGCGGAGTGTACCGATTTTGCTGGTACATGACCTTTACAGACACGAATGAATGTATAGTTCTGCGCTTGATTCTTTTGCCGACTCGGCACCGTATGGAGACGCCTCATGCCGTTTGCTCGAAACCTTTCCTTCAGCCTTGCACTATTCGTCGCAAGTACCAGTTTTTTTGGCCTTGCGCGCGCAGCTGATGCTCCGGGTGGCGCGCCGCCGGCTCCGGAGGTGGTCGTGGAAACCGCCAAGGCCGCTCCGCTTCCGCTGATTCTCGAGTATGCCGGGCGCACAGCGGGCTTTCGCGAGGTGGAGGTCCGTGCCCAGGTCAGCGGCATCCTCCAGCAGCGAACCTACACCGAAGGCAGCCGGGTGAAGCAGGGGCAGGTGCTGTTTCGCATCGACCCGCGCACCTACGAGGCGGCTCTGGCGCGGGCCAAGGGGGCCCTGGCGCAGGAGCAGGCGCGTTACCGACAGACCGAACGCGACCTCAAGCGTACCCGCGAGCTGCAGAAGAAGGGCTTCGCCAGCGAGAGCGAACTGGATAACGCGATTTCCAATTTCGAACAGAGCAAGGCCAACGTCGAGGCCGCCCAGGCCGAGGTGAAGGCCCGGCAGATCGACCTCGACTACACCACGGTGGAAGCCCCCATCTCCGGCATGACCAGCAAGGAGACCCGTTCCGAAGGCAGCCTAGTGGTGGCCGGCGACCCGAACGGCAGCCTGCTGACCCAACTCACCCAGCTCGATCCCATCTACGTCAACTTCGCCTACCCGGACACTGAAGCCGAGCGCCTGCGCGACGGCGTGAAGAGCGGCAAGGTCGAACTGCCGCCGGACGGCTTGCTCAGCGCGGACCTGAAGTTCGGTGACGGTTCCACCTACCCGCTCTCCGGCCGGGTCGACTTCACCGACAGCTTCGTCAACACAGGCACCGGCACCGTAAGCGCTCGGGCCGTGGTACCCAACCCGGAACAGAAACTGCTGCCCGGCATGTTCGTGCGCGTGCTGGTGAAGGGCTTCACCCGTCCGCAGGCCATTACCCTGCCTGAACGCGCCCTGGCCCAGGGACCGCGCGGCACCTTCGTCTATGTGGTCGACCAGGACGGCATGGCGCGCGTGCGCCAGGTCAAGACCGGCGATACCCGCGATGGCCGCTGGGTGATCGAGTCCGGTGTTACGGCTGGCGACAGGGTGATAGTCGAGGGCCTACCCAAGGTACGCCCCGACTCGCCGGTGAAGGCGGTCGAGGCCAGCAAGGCGCCTGCCGACCAAACCTCCAAACAGTCCTGAAGGAGCGCATAACGTGATCTCGCGCTTCTTTATCGACCGGCCCGTGTTTTCGGCGGTCATCTCCATTGTCATCGTGCTCGCCGGCCTCGCCGCCATGCGCGCACTGCCCATCGCCCAGTACCCGGAAATCCTTCCGCCGCAGGTTTCGGTTTCGGCCGTGTATCCCGGCGCCAGTTCCCAGGTGATCGCCGAAACCGTCGCCGCGCCCCTGGAACAGGAAATCAACGGCGTGGAGGGCATGATCTATCAGCTGTCCAACTCCGACAGCAGCGGCGCCATGAGCCTGACTGTGTACTTCGAGGTGGGGCGCGATCCGGACCAGGCCACCATCGACGTCAACAACAAGGTTCAGGCCGCACTGGCCAAGCTGCCGGAAGAAGTGCGCCGGCAGGGTGTGAAGGTCGAGAAGAAATCCTCCGACATCCTCCAGGTGGTCACCCTCTATTCGCCGGACAATTCCCGCGATCCGATCTTCATCAGCAACTACGCGCTGATCAACGTCATCGACGAGCTGAAGCGGATTCCTGGCGTGGGGGATGCCAGCCAGTTCGGCTCCAAGGACTACTCCATGCGCATCTGGCTGCGGCCGGACAAGCTGGCGCAGTACGATCTCACCCCCACGGATGTGGTCAACGCCATCCGTGAGCAGAACTCCCAGTTCGCCGCCGGCAGCTTTGGTCAGCAGCCGCTGAATCAGGCGCAGGACTTCACATACACCGTCACCACCCAGGGCCGCTTCACCGATCCCAAGGAGTTCGAGAGCGTCATCCTGCGCTCCGATGCCACCGGCGCCAGCCTGTTGCTGAAAGATGTGGCGCGGGTCGAGCTGGGGGCCCAGGACTACTCCCTGATGACCTCGCTGAACGGCCAGCAGAACGCTGCCTTCGGTATTTACTTGCAGCCAGGCGCCAACGCGCTGGACACCGCCGAAGCAGTGAAGTCCACCATGGAGCGGCTGGCCAAGCGCTTCCCCGAAGGCATCACCTACAAGATCCCCTACGACACCACCAAGTTCGTTGAAGTCTCCATCGAAGAGGTGATCCACACCTTCTTCGAGGCCCTGGTACTGGTGGTGCTGGTGGTCTTCATCTTCCTGCAGAACTGGCGTGCCACGCTGATCCCGGTGCTGGCGATCCCCGTGTCGCTGATCGGTACCTTCGCCGGCATGTACATGCTCGGGTTCTCCATCAACCTGCTGACCCTGTTCGGCATGGTGCTGGCGATCGGTATCGTGGTGGACGACGCCATCGTGGTGATCGAGAACGTCGAGCGGGTGATGGCGACCAAGAAGATCGGTGCCCGCGAGGCGGCAATCGAGGCCATGGAAGAGGTGACTGGCCCGATCATTGCGATCGTGCTGGTGCTCTGCGCGGTATTCATCCCGGTGGGCTTCCTCGGCGGCCTGGCCGGGCAGATGTACCAGCAGTTCGCGATCACCATCGCCGTCTCGGTGGTGATCTCCGGCATTGTTGCGCTGACGCTTTCGCCGGCGCTCTGCGCATTGATGCTCAAACCCACTCATGGTGAGCCTGTAGCACCGTTCCGCTGGTTCAACACCTTCTTCGAGCGCATGACGGCGGGTTACGGCGCGGGTGTGCAGTTCTTCCTCAAGCGCGCCCTTATCGGCCTCGTGCTGTTCGGCGGCATGATCGCGCTGATGGTCGTGCTGTTCGGTCGTGTACCGGGTGCCCTGGTGCCGGACGAAGACCAGGGCTACGTGCTCAACGCCTACTTCCTGCCGCCGGCCGCTTCGCTGACTCGCACTGAAGAGCTCACCAGCGCCGTCGGCGAGCAACTGATGAAGCACCCGGCGGTCGAGGACGTGGTTACCTTCGCCGGCTTCGACATCCTCACCTTCGGCACTCGCAGCAATGCCGGGGTTTCCTTCGTGCCACTGAAGGACTGGAGCGAGCGCACCACGCCCGAACTGGACGCACGTAACCTGACGCACACCTTCATGGCCATGGGCGCCGGGCAGAAAGATGGCGTGGTGATGACTTTCAACCCACCGCCGATCACCGGCATGAGTACCACCGGTGGCTTCGAGGCCTATATCCAGGACCGTAGTGGCGGCACCGTGCAGCAATTGGAAGGCGTGGTGCAGAAGTTCGTCGCGGCAGCGGCCAAGCGGCCAGAGCTGGCCGGGGTCAACACCACCTTCAATGCCAACGTGCCGCAGTACTACATCGACCTGGATCGCACCAAGGCTCGCGCCCTGGGCGTTGCGATCAACGATGTGTTCACGGCCATGCAGTCGACGTTCGGCAGTTACTACGTCAACGACTTCACCCTCTACGGCCGTACCTGGCAGGTGAGCCTGCAGTCGGAGCCGGAGTTCCGCCGCAAGCCGGATGACCTCAGCCAGGTCTACGTGCGCTCAGCCAGCGATGACCTCGTGCCGCTGTCATCCCTGGTTCGGGTGGAGCGCATCCTCGGGCCGGACTCCTACGCCCGCTTCAACGTCTACCCGGCTGCCAAGATCCTTGGCGGACCGGCGCAGGGCTACAGTTCCGGCCAGGCGCTGGAGGCGATGCAGGAAGTGGCGGATGAAGTGCTTGGCGAGGACTACACCCTCGGCTGGATCGGTTCGGCCTTCCAGGAACTGGCGTCCCATGGCTCCGGCAGTATCGCGTTCGTTTTCGGCCTGATCATGGTGTTCCTGATCCTCGCCGCCCAGTACGAACGCTGGACCCTCCCGTTGGCGGTGGTCACCGCGGTGCCCTTCGCGGTGTTCGGCGCCATCCTCGCGGTGTGGCTGCGCGGTATCCAGAACGACGTGTACTTCCAGGTCGGCCTGGTGACCCTGATCGGCCTGGGGGCGAAGAACGCCATCCTGATCGTCGAGTTCGCGGTCCTGTGTCGCGAACAGGGCATGAAGCCTGCGCAGGCGGCGCTGGAGGCTGCCAAGCTGCGCTTCCGGCCGATCGTGATGACCTCCCTGGCCTTCATCCTCGGTTGCGTGCCGTTGGCCATCAGTTCGGGCGCCGGTTCGGCAAGTCGCCATTCCATCGGTACCGGGGTGATCGGCGGCATGCTCGCTGCGACCCTGCTGGCGACCTTCCTCATCCCCATGTTCTTCATGCTGGTGGAGCAGGCCTCGGAGTGGCTGGATCGCAAGAAAGCGCCCAAGGCCGAGCAGGCCCATGAGGGTTAGCGGGGTTGTGGAAAACATTGTGGGGGCGAATTCATTCGCTGATGGGCGCGCAGCGCCCTCCTGTGCCGGGCCTGCCGGTCCGGTTAGCGAGTGAATTCACACCCACAGAAGAGCCGCTCCGCCGCGGTCCCCTTTACCCCTGTTACTATCTGGCGCCTTAACCGCAAGGGATGGCGCCAGCCTCGACCATGACTTTCCGCATCCTCCTGCTCCTCGGCGCGCTCAGTGCCTTCGGCCCCATGGCCATCGACTTCTACCTGCCCAGTTTCCCGGCGATTGCCCAGGCCTTCGTCACGGACGTGGAGCATGTGCAACTGACCCTGGCGTCCTACTTCGTCGGCCTGGCCTTCGGTCAGCTCATATACGGCCCGCTGGCGGACCGTTTCGGTCGGCGTCCGCCACTGCTGGTCGGTGTGACCATCTTCACCCTGGCTTCGGTGGCCTGTGCCATGGCACCCAGCCTGGAATGGCTGATAGGGGCACGCTTCGTCCAGGCGCTGGGCGGCTGTGCCGGCATGGTGGTTTCGCGGGCGGTAGTGCGTGACTTGTGTGACCCCATCGGCTCGGCCAAGGCCTTCTCGCAATTGATGCTGGTGATGGGGCTGGCGCCGCTCCTGGCGCCGCTGGGTGGCGGCCTGCTGCTGGAGTTGTTCGGCTGGCAGTCGATCTTCTGGGCACTGACACTGTTCAGCACGCTGGTGCTGCTGGGTATCGCTGCCTGGCTGCCGGAAACCCTCTCAGGCGTGGCTCCCCGCGCGCCCCTGAACGGCGCCCTGGGGCAGTACCGGCGGTTGTTAGGCGACTGGCAGTTCCTCGCCTACGGCATGACCGGTGGCTTTGCCATCGCCGGCATGTTCGCCTACATCGCCGGCTCGCCTTTCGTTTTCATCCAGTTGTATGGCGTACCGCCGGAGCACTACGGCTGGTTGTTCGCCATCAATGCGGCGGGCTTCATCCTGGTGGCGCAAGTCAACGCCTACCTGATGCGATTTCACGGGCCAGCCTTCTGGATGCGGCGGGTGGTCTGGATCTATCTGATGTGTGCGCTGGCGCTGCTGCTGGTGTCCAGCCTGCATACCCAAGCGCTCTGGCCTCTGCTCTTGCCGTTGTTCGGCTGCATCGCCAGTCTGGGATGCATCCTGCCCAACGGCTCGGCCTGCGCCATGGCCGGTCAGGGCCAGAACGCGGGTAGCGCCTCCGCGCTGATGGGCAGTCTGCAATTTGCCGTGGCGGCGGGTGCCGCCGCCCTGGTGGGGGTGCTGCACGACGGCAGCGCCATCCCCCTGGCCCTGGTCATCAGCCTGTGCGGCTGCGCGGCAGTCGCCTGTTCGCTTCTGACCTGGCGCCTCGACCGCAACGGCCAGGCGCCCTTGGGCTAACTCGCGATTCGTCGAGACCCTTCCGGCAGTACGTGAGGAGCCTTCAGGCGCTCCTCAAGGACGCTGACGAATCGGCGTGCTTCGGCTTCACTACGGAAGCTCACCGCGTGCTGGTCCAGGCAGACTTGCCAGCTCGCCCCCTGAGGGGTGGTAGTCGGACGAACGAGAATTTTCACCTCAGTCATCTCCCAATCAAGTGGTGGGGAAATCCAGTGTAGACCTGCGCAGATGACAGAAAATGACGTGGATCAAGCAGCCGACTGGTGGTAATCGCCGTTCGTCCTAGCCCGGCTCGCCGTGACTGGATTGGCTCTGCGGCGCACGCTGCCCGAAGCTATCCAGCAGCTCCTGGTAACGATTCTCGCTTTGCCGCAAAGCGTCTCGCGCAGACTCCAAGGCACTGAAATCGATATCCACGCAGTAGAGCTCCAACTGATTGTGCAGATTGCGTAGCACCAGGTGACTGGAGAACACGGTCACCGGGCTGCCGTCACGGCGTTGCAGGGTCAGCTCGCTGGCGGGAATGGCTGGGCCGCCGATCATCCAGTTGTTGATGTCGGCGATGACCTGGGTGCGCATGGCGGGCGGGATTATCAGGTCTTCGAGATAGCGGCCCATGGCCTGGTCCACTGTGTAGCCGTAGAGCTGTTCGCTGGCGTGGTTCCAGTAGATCACCCGGCGTTGGCGGTCGTAGCCCTGCACGGCAATGCGCGGAGTCTGCTCGAACAACTGGCGGAATCGGAGCTCGCTGGCACGCAGCGCTTCTTCGTCACGCTTCTGGGCGCTGATGTCCTGCACCGTGCCGAAGGAGCGGCCATCGTGCTGTGCTTCTCCGCGCAGGGCCAGCCAGACGGGTGACTGGTCGGCAGGTAGGTTCAAGCGTGCGTTCACTGCCAGCGCAGTGCCGTTCACGAGCAAGGCCTCCAGGCTGCGTTGCACACTGTTGCGGTCGGCCGGATGGAAACGGTTCAGCAGGCCGGTGAGGCTGTCTTCCTCGCTGCAGCCGAGAATTCGCTGGGCGCCCGGGCTCAAGGCGAAGCTTTGCTCATACTCCCAGTTGCCGAGGATGGCGTCGCGCTGCGCCTGCTCCAGTTGCAGGCTAGTGCGCCGCAGGCCCTGGCGTAGCCGTTCGCGACCCAGGCGGTGACGGCGGTCGAGGAAGAAAATCAGCAAGGCGGTAAGCAGGAGTAGTCCGAGAATGCTCAGCGCCCCCGTGCCCCAGACCAGAAGCCAGGCACCGGCGCATAGCAGGTAGAGGCCCGCACGAATGGCGGGCCGGACAAGGGTGGGATGCATCCAGGACCCCGGCAAAGCGGAAGCGATGCGGCGCAGCCGGCCGCTGGCGAAACCAGTGAGATTCTAGTCTCTTTGCATTGGCGTACCGGACCATTCGCCAGTCCATTCGCTCGCCGGTCAGCCAGAAACCCGGCGAAGCCTTTCCACCCGCAGGTAGGGTGGGCTTCAGCCCACCATCAGGTTCCCGGTGGACTGAAGCCTGCGCTGCAAACCGCCTTGTCTACCAGGAGTTCAAGGCGGCTTTCAGTCAAAGCCTTCCAGCACGATCTTGCCCTTGGCCTTGCCGCTTTCCAGCAGGGCATGGGCGCGGCGCAGGTTGGCCGCGTTGATACGGCCGAAGTGCTCGCCCACGGTGGTCTTCAAGACGCCAGCGTCGATCAGTTGGCTGACGCGTTCCAGCAGGCGGTGTTGTTCGAGGATGTCCGGGGTCTGGAACATCGAGCGGGTGTACATGAACTCCCAGTGCAGCGACAGGCTCTTGCGCTTGAGCTTGGCCACGTCCAGCTGCGCCGGGTCGTCGATCAGGCCGAGGCGTCCCTGGGGCGCCAGGGCTTCCACCAACTGGTCAAGGTGCTGGTCGGTCTGGGTCAGGCTGGCCACATGGCTGACCTGGGCATGGCCGGCGCGGCGCAACTCCTCGGCCAGGGGCTGGCTGTGGTCCAGCACCTGATGGGCGCCCAGCTCGCGGACCCAGGCCTGGGTTTGTGCACGCGAAGCGGTGCCGATCACGGTCAGGCCGGTGAGCTGACGGGCCAGTTGCACCAGGATCGAACCGACGCCACCAGCGGCACCCACCACCAGCAGGCTCTGGCCCAGGTCGGTCTTGCCTTCGGCGATTTGCAGGCGGTCGAACAGCAGCTCCCAGGCGGTGATGGAGGTCAGCGGCAAGGCGGCGGCCTGGGCAAAGTCCAGCGTCTTCGGCATATGGCCGACGATGCGTTCGTCCACGCGGTGGAACTCGGCGTTGCCGCCCGGTCGGGTCAGGTCGCCGGCGTAGAACACGCGGTCGCCCGGCTGGAACAGGGTGACGTCGCTACCCACCGCCTTGACCACGCCTGCGACGTCCCAGCCCAGCACCTTGGGTTGACCGGCTTCCGGCGCGGCGTTGCGGCGGACCTTGGTATCCACGGGATTGACGGAAATGGCGCGGACCTCCACCAGCAGGTCGCGCGGACCTGGCTGCGGTTCCGGCAGCTCGATGTCCTGCAGGGACTCGGGGTTATCGATTGGCAGGTTCTGGAAGTAGGCGACGGCTTTCATCGGGATTCTCCGCGTGAGGGCTTGAGGGTCCGCATGGTCGGTTATTTCGCAAACGAGAAAAATCGGCTAGAAAGCGACAGTCTTTCAAAGGGGGTTTGAAAATGCTGCGCCTCGACGATCTCGCCTTGTTCGTCAGCACCGCTGAGCACGGTAGCCTCTCGGCCGCCGCCCGCAAGCTGGACGTCTCGCCCGCTGTGGCCAGCGCCGCACTCAAGCGCCTGGAGCAGCAGCTCGACACCCGCCTCTTCGTGCGGTCCACGCGCAGCCTGCGCTTGACCCCGGAGGGCGAGCAATTCCTCGTCCATGCGCGCAACGCCCTGGCCAGCCTGGAGGAGGGCCAGCGCCAGTTGGCCGGCGGCCGCGAGGACATTGCCGGCCTGTTGCAGCTGTCGGCACCTTCGGACTTTGGCCGCAATGTGCTGTTGCCCTGGCTCGACGAGCTTCAGCGTGAGCACCCCCGCCTCTGCATTCGCCTGCACCTCAGTGACCGGATCGCCGACCTGTATCGCCAGGCTGTGGACATCGCCATCCGCTATGGCGAGCCGGAAGACTCCAGCCTGGTCGCGCTGCCACTGGCCGCCAGCAATCGCCGCGTGCTCTGCGGCTCGCCCGACTACTTCGCCCGCCATGGCCGACCGCGCCAGCCGGAGGACCTGGTCGGGCACAACTGCCTGCTCTACCAACTGGGCGGCCGCGTCCATGACCGCTGGAGTTTCAGCGAGGGGCGCCGTGAGCAGGTGGTGGCGGTGACCGGCAACCGCATCTGCGACGATGCCGATGTGGTGCGGCGCTGGGCGCTGGCCGGGCAGGGGCTAACCTACAAGTCCTGGCTGGATGTGGCTGGCGACATCCAGGCCGGGCGCCTGGAACTGGCCCTGCCGCAGTACCGCGGCCAGGCCACGCCGCTGAACCTGATCTGTGCCCATCGGGCCCAGCTCAGCAAACCGGTGCGCCTGCTCCGCGAGTTCGTCCAGGCGCGTTGCGCCACGCTACTCGTCGGCGCGCCCTGGAGTTGAGTGTCGGTCGCGGCAACGTCGACGTCTGATCGTCGAATTGCTCGGAACTCAGGTTCCGCTATTGTCTGGATGAGCTGTGGCCTGCGTGGAGATTCCCGTGGCTGACTTGTTTCCGACCTGCCTGAATCCTGCCGGGCCCGCGCCCGGCGCCCGCCGTGGGAGACCCGGCTGATGCCCCGTACACGCGAACCAGGCGCTTTCTTGCCGACCTTGTTGTTGGTCTTCTCCGGCTACCTGTTGCTGGCCCTGGGGGCTGTCTGGCTGTCGCGCCAGCCCGGCAGCATCGCCACCCTCTGGTACGCCAACGCCTTCACCGTCGCCCTGCTCTGGGACCAACCGCTGCGCCGCTGGGCGCCGATTCTGGCGGTGGCGATGCTGGCCGACCTGCTGGCCAACCTGGCCTTTGGCGATGGCCTGGCGCTCGCGTCCAGCTTCATTGCGCCCAACCTGCTGGAGATCATTCTTGCCGCGGCATTGTTGCGGGTCAGTGGCGCCGCGTTGCGGATGAACGAAAGCCCTGGGGCCTTCCTGCAGTTCATGTTCTTTGGTGCCCTGTTGCCGCCACTGGTGGGAGCCAGCCTGGGGGCCAGTATCCTCGCCTGGCAGGGGCTGGACTCCTTCGAACGTGGCTGGATGTACTGGGTCGAGGGCGCCATGCTCGGTGCTGTCTCGGTGCTGCCCCTGGCGGTCTGGATGCGCCAGCACAGCTGGTGGGAGTTCATTGGCGAGCGTCGTCGCCACGAGTTGCTGCTCTACGGCGGCCTGGTGCTGTTCGGCACCCCCTTTGCCTTACTGCTGTTGCCCTTCCCCTTCGTCTACCTGTCCCTGCCGCTGATATTCGCCGCAGTGCGCCTGACCTTCGCCAGTACTGC
Organism: Pseudomonas sp. BN415; assembly: GCF_029871195.1. Taxonomy (NCBI): domain Bacteria; kingdom Pseudomonadati; phylum Pseudomonadota; class Gammaproteobacteria; order Pseudomonadales; family Pseudomonadaceae; genus Pseudomonas; species Pseudomonas sp. BN415. The sequence continues at coordinate 112,039 of NZ_SSOK01000070.1, read as the reverse complement.
GCTGCTGGTGGCCATGACGTCGGTGAGCGGTGGCCTGATCATCGCCCTCGGCCTGCTCGATACCCCGGCCCTGGAAAAAGGCTGGCGCGACCTGCTGGTCTACCTGCCGTTGCTGCTGGCCTTGTTGCCGGCCCTGCTGCTGGCGTCGGCGGTCGAGCAATTGCGCAAGCGCCGTCGCGAGCTGGCGGCGAGTGAAACGCGCTTTCGCGACGCCATGGACCACTCCGCCATCGGCATGGCCCTGGTGGGGCTGGACGGCCGCTGGCAGCGGGTCAACCATGCCCTGTGCGACATGCTTGGCTACAGCGAGGATGAACTCACCGCGTTGAGCTTCCACGACCTCACCCACCCCGAAGACCTCGCCGACGACCTCGAACTGGTCCGGGAAGTCCTCTCCGGGCGGCGCCACAGCTATCGCCTGGAGAAGCGCTACCTGCACAAGAGCGGCCGGGAAATCTGGGGCCTTCTGGCGGTATCCCTGGTGCGCGACCATGAGGGCGAGCCGATGTATTTCATCTCGCAGATCGAGGATATCGACCGGCGCAAGCGTGCCGAAGAGCGCGAAGCGGAACTGGCGCGGCGCTACTCGGTGGCCACCGAAGCCAGCGGTGTCGGTGTCTGGGAATGGGACCTGGCCAGCGACCGCCTGCTCTGGGACGAAGGCATGTGCCGCCTCTACGGCCGCAGCCTTGGCGACGAGCTGTCCTACGCCGATTGGCGCGCCCACCTGCACCCGGACGATGCCGAGCGGGCCGAGCGCGAAGTGCTGGCCGCACGGGAAGGCAGTCGTCGACTGGACATCGAATTCCGCATCCGTCGCGCCGATGGCGGCCAGCGGGTGCTCAAGGGACATGCGCGTCTGGTCTGTGATGCCGACGGCACGCCGCTGCGCATGGTCGGTACCAACTGGGACGTCAGCGAGCTTCGCCAGTTGGCCGAACGCCTGCACGACGAGCGCGAGCGGTTGCAGGTGACCCTCGACGCCATCGGCGACGGCGTCATCACCACCGACCTGGAAGGCCGGGTCAGCTTCCTCAACCCGGTGGCCGTGCGTCTGAGTGGTTGGCAGAGCGACGAGGCCCAGGGGTTGCCGATCGAACAGGTCCTGTTGCTGGAGGGCGAAGACGGCCGCCTGGTTCCCAACCCGGTGCGCGAATGCCTGGAGCAGGGCAGTGCCACCAGCCTCCAGGGCCTCGCCTCGCTGCGCCACCCGGCTGGCGGCACCATCGCCCTGCGCGGTCAGGCGGCCCCCATGCGCAGTGGTGACGGCACCCTGCTGGGCAGCGTTCTGGTGCTTACCGACGTCAGCGAGGCGCGGGCCATGCAGAAACACCTGCGCTATGCCGCCACCCACGACGCCCTCACCGGCCTGCTCAACCGTCCGGCCTTCGAGGATGCACTCGCCGAAAGCTGTCGCGACGTACTGCAGAACGATGGCAGCAGCGTGCTCTGCTTCATCGACCTCGACCGTTTCAAGCAGGTCAACGACAGCGCCGGCCACGCCGCCGGCGATGAACTGCTGCGCCAGCTCGCGCGGCTGATGCAATCCCAGGTCCGCGCTGGGGACCAACTGGCGCGCCTGGGGGGCGACGAGTTCGCCCTGATCTTGCGCAGTTGCCCTTTGCCTCAGGCCGAACTGCTGGCAGCGCGGCTGATCGCGCAGATCCAGGGCGTGGTGCTGGAGTGGGAAGGGCAACAGTTTCGCGTGGGCGCCAGCATCGGCATGTCCTGCATCCACAGCTCTAACGCGCAGCCTGCAGAACTCCTGAAACAGGCTGATACAGCTTGTTACCGAGCCAAGCACGCAGGTCGGGGTCAATTTGCTGTCGAACATCGCTGAGACCGGCCGGCCCCGAAATGACAGTCTTCCAAGGCTGGCCTAATCTCCTTCGACATGGCAGTGAATGAGAAAGCATTGCATTGCCTTTAGCCAAAGCACATACAACTTGAGGTCATTACCATGCGTAAGCTCCTGCTTCTTTCTCTGGCCCTCATCAGCCCGCTGACTTTCGCCAAGACCGAATGCACCACAGCCGACAAGGCCACCTGGCAAGACCAGACCAAGTTCCAGGACGACCTCAAGTCCCAGGGTTACGACATCAAGAAATTCAAGGTGACCGAGGGCAATTGCTACGAGATCTACGGCTGGGACAAGGACAAGCGCAAGGTCGAGATCTACTTCAACCCGGTCGACGGCAAGGTGGTCAAGCAGGAGATCGAGGACTGACCCGTGAGCGCTGACACCGTTCGTCTCTGGGACCCGGTGATCAGGATCGGTCATTGGTCTCTTGTGGCGGCCTTCATCGGCGACTACTTCCTCAACGAGGCAGGTGACGGCTGGCACCGCTGGCTCGGCTACTACGCCGTGGCGGTGGTGCTGGTGCGGCTGGTCTGGGGCTTCGTCGGCCCCCGGCCGGCGCGCTGGGCGGATTTCTGGCCGCGTCCGGCACGCCTGCTGGCCCACGCCAAGGCGCTGCTTTCCGGCGGTCACATGCACCGCTTAGGGCACTCGCCCCTGGGCGGGCTGGTGATGATTCTCATGCTGCTGCTGATGCTGGGGCTGGGCGTCACCGGTTTCCTGATGGAAGAAATCGACTACTTCTGGGGCGAGGACCTGCCCCGGGATATCCATGTCTTCATGGCCGACAGCCTGTTCTGGCTGGCCTGCGTGCATGTCACGGCGGCGCTGGTGGAAAGCGTGCGCACGCGCGAGAACCTGCCGTGGTCCATGGTGACCGGACGGCGCAAGGCAACCCACGACTAAGGGCCGCATCGCGGCCCTTCTCGCCTGTGCTTCCTTTGTAGGGGCCAACTCAATTGAACGTGGGAAACCACGTCCCTAGGACGTGGTCATGAGCCATCGGCTTTGCCTGTGACTATTGAAATGCACCGAATAGCAGGAAGAAGTCGGATTTTCAGTAGCCCGGATGAAATCCGGGGCAAGCCCAACCGCCGCTCCCGGATTTCATCCGGGCTACGATGTGCCAGCCTGCACCGAGAGTTGGCCACGCCTCCTTATAGGGGGGGAAAGCAAGTCCGGGTTCTACGACCGCGGATGTTGACTCGTCAGCCTGGACGGACGCGCGCATACGAAGCGGCTTTTCCTGACGCGCGGGTCAAGTTAGAATGCGCGCCGTCGTTGGCCAGGGGGCCGCGACATGGGTTCCCTCACCCCATCGGTAAAAAGGATGCCAATCACCATGCCCGCTGCTTCTCCCACGGTCTGGCGCCCGGCGCTGACCGGCCTGATCGCGTTCCACATCCTCATCATCATCGCCAGCAATTACCTGGTGCAGCTGCCGATTACCCTGTTCGGCTGGCACACCACCTGGGGCGCATTCAGCTTCCCGTTCATCTTCCTGGCCACCGACCTGACCGTGCGCCTGATGGGCAAGCAGGCCGCGCGGCGGGTAATCGCACGGGTCATGCTGCCGGCCCTGCTGGCGTCCTATGTGGTTTCGGTGCTGTTCCAGGAGGCGGTCTTCCGCGGCTTCTCGGCCCTGGGCGAGTTCAACCTGTTCGTCGCGCGCATTTCCCTGGCCAGTTTCCTGGCCTATGTGCTGGGCCAGGTGCTGGATATCCAGGTCTTTGACCGTCTGCGGCAGATGCGCCAATGGTGGATAGCCCCGGTGGCTTCAACCATTGCTGGCAACCTGCTCGACACCTTCGCCTTCTTCTCCGTGGCGTTCTGGCGCAGTGATAACCCGTTCATGGCTGAACACTGGGTGGAAATCGCCACCGTGGATTACGGCGTCAAGCTTGCCATCAGCCTGGTGTTCTTCGTGCCGCTCTACGGCATGCTGCTGGGCGGCATCCTGCGCCTGCTGTCGCCCAGCCCGGCGCGGGCTTCCTGAGGCGCCTCCACCACCATCCGCACCTTCACGTCAGCCTCGCGGCTGACGTCCATCCCCAGCGACACCACCTCCACGCCGCTGTCTTCCAGTCGTTCCATCCAGGCGAGCACGCTGTCGAGCGTGCCCGCCAGATGGAGGTTCACGCGCCCTGAGTCGTCGCCGTCCATGCGTTCGAGGGTGATGTCGGCGTTAGCACTGGTCCTGGCGAGGTATCCCGGCAGGGCGGTCGGGGGAATGCGCTCGCTTGGCGGAGCGGGGTTGTGGGGCAGGTTGGCAAGGTCGATCTGCAACTGGAGTTCCTCCTGGTAACGGCGTTCGGCGTGCTGCAAGGCGTGTTGCTGGGGCTGCCAGATCAATCGCCAGGCCAGCACCAGGCCGACGAACAGGGCCAGTGCCAGCAAGGCGCGGCGCTCCCGAGCGGGCAGGCGCTGCCAGTGCTGGTGCAGCGGGTTCAGTAGTCGGGACATGTGTCAGTCCTTGATTTGCAGGCGTGCACTGACCCCATCGGAATCGCGCACGGCGGAGTCGGAAAGGACGATCAGGCCCTGGCGCACCAAGCCTTCACGCAAGCGTTCGAGATCGGCGAAGGCCGGCGCGCGAACGCGCAGGGTCCAGCCCTCGCCCGCCTGGTAGTCGAGCCGGCCAACCTGAGCGATGGCACCGCCGCTGCTTTTCCATAGGCGTGCCAGGCTGTCCAGGCCGTGGGCCAGGCCAACGTGGGGCTGGCCGGCCTGCTGCATCCGCGCGCGCACTTGACGGGGCAGGTCGACGACGGGCCCCGAGTCAGGGGCGTGCAGTTGCCAGACCGCCAGGTTGGCCTGGGCCAGTTCGTGGGCGCGATGCTCCAGCATGAGCCGGTGACCGATGTCCTGCCCCAGCTGCGCTGCCACGCCCAAGGCCGCCAGCAGTACCAGGGGCCGCCAGGGCAGGCGGCGCCCGGAGGCGCGGGCGAACTCGTCCTGGCGCAGGTCGATGGCGTGCCGCGAGCCTTCGGCCAGCAATGGCCAGGGGGCTTCCTCACACCACTGGAGGTCGTCCGGCAGGCGCGTGCCGAGGTCGGTCCGTTGCTGGTCGTCCACGGCCAGGCGCAGGGGCGCGGCCCCGCCGATCAGCCAGCGGCCGGCACAGCGCAGTGCCAGAGCACGTTCCCCCGGCAGGCAGTCGGCGTCGATATGGATGCGCCTGGGCGCAAGGCCGTGCTTGGCGAGCCGGGCGAGGACCTGGCGCAGCCAGTCGCGGCGCACCACGAACAGGCGGCAGTGCCGCCGCTGCTGCAAGGACCCTCGGGCCAGCAGCATGTCATCGAGGTTGTCCAGCAGCCGTTCCTCCAGAGCCGAATGGATCGCCTGGCGCAGCCAGCGGCCGCTGCGGGCAGGCACCTCGATACGGTGATGGCTGGCAGCTTCGGCCGGCAGCAGCAGGGTCAGGTCAAGGCCGGCGAGGTCCCGGGCGGCCTGTTCGAGGTTGCCCTGGATGACAGCGCCATTGGCGCGCCACCAGCACAGCGACCAGTCGCCGTCCGCCGGGGCAGGGGGGCTGAGATGAAGCCAGGCTTGCACGTTGGTTACTCCGAAAAGCGGGTGTCGGGAGGGGCGAGCCGGCGGCGCAGGACCTCTACCCGGCCATCGGCGCGGGTGTGCAAGTCACTGACCAGACGCAGGCGACGCACGCCCAGCTCGACATCCAGGGTGGCGCGGAAATGCTCGCTGCTGATGCCAAGTCCCAAAGAGCGGACCTGGCGGTCCTGCAGCAGCGGCTGTTCGAGAAAGGCCTGGACGCTGGCATAGCCTTCCGCTGGCCGGGCCTGGACGATGGCGCGGGCGACGGACAGGTCGAGGCTTTCGAGCGCGGCCAGTACTTCGGCCGGCGCGGTGCTGACGTTCAGCGCGCCTTCCGTGGTGCGGACCCAGGGCCGCAGTCGGCGCAGGTTCGCAGCGTCCAGTGCCGCGAGGCGTTGCAGCTCGCTGATGTCGGCCATGGGCAGCGGCCTGCCATCGCGGCCTGGGCGGGACAGCAGGCTGGCCGGGTCATGGGCGGGGAGACCGAGCACGCCCAGCAGGCGCTGGTAGCGGGCACGCAGCACGGGGTCACTGTTCCCATTCTGGGTATTCAGGTCGAGGCGGCCGCTGAGGTCCTCCAGACGGATGCGGATGTGCCCACCTTCGATGTCGAACGCGTGCTCGCCCTGGGCCCAGCGCTGGGCGAGGTGCACGCGACCGCGTTCGTCCGCGTCGCGCAGGTCCGCCAGCAGTTGCTGGCGCGCCCAGGCCTCGCCGCTCAGGGCCAGTTGCCAGAGCTGCTGCTGGTACAGCTGATTGGCGCTGCTGGCCAGGCTCAGGCGCTGGCGGGCGAGCATGTCGCTGACGATCAGGGTGACCAGGGCGGTAACCAAGAGCACGCTGATCAGGGCTACGCCCCGTTGACGGCGGTACTCAGGCATCGCCGTCTCCTTCGAAGCCGGGTAGCAGGATGACCCGGCGGAGGCCGGGGTAGCCGGGGGCGTCCAGTTCCAGCTCCAGGGCCAGGGGCAGGCTCAGCGGCGCGCTGGCGATCGGCCAGCTGTCATGGCCCTCGCCCTGGCTGTCGATGTAGCGCAGGCGAAACCCGTTGATGCCGTCGAGCAGCCGCTGGCTGTGCAGGGGCGGCGCTTCCAGCTCGCGGCTGGGCGGGCTGCGGTATTGGCGCCGCCACTGGCCATCGCGCCAGGTATGGCCAACTTCCAGCACCTCGCTGCGGGCCTGGTGCAGCGGGTTGCTCCAGCCACCGCGCACCAGCCGCAGGTTATCCGGTTGGCCGATCAGGGCCTGGCGCCGGCTGGGGTCGTCGCCCAGCGGATAGGCGATGGCCTGGGTCAGGTCGCGCTCGAACAGGCCGAGGGCGCGTTGCAGCTGGCGCAACTGGACTTCGTGCGCGGCAATGCGCTGGTCGCTGTGGATCACCCGCTCCAGCAGGCGATAGCAGGCCAAACCCAGCAGGCTGAACAGCGCCACGGCAATCAGCACCTCCAGCAGGGTGAAACCGCGCTGGGTCATGGCTGGGCCTCGATGAAACCCACAAGGTGCGCGCGGCGGATTGGGCGAGCACCGTCCACCAGGACCTCCAGGCTGACCTTGAGCAAACGCGGGTCCGGCGCCGGGCCGACCTCGCTGACCAGCCGCCAGTCGCGCCCGGCGAAGCCGAGACGCTCCTCATCATGGCCGCTCGGGGCCGGACGCATATGCGCGCGCAGCTCGTTCAGGCGATTGTCCGCGAGCCAGTGGGCCAGGCTGCGTTCGGTCAGCGCGGCGCTGGTGCCGGCCACGTGAATCGCCGCGTTGTAGAGGGCAATGGAAAGGGTGGCGAAGATCGCCAGGGCGACCATCACCTCAAGCAGGGTAAAACCCTGTTGCTCAGGGCGCGAGGCGTTCAAGGCGAACCTCCTCCAGACCGTCGCTGGACAGGGCGAGCAGGGGCACCTGCCGGTACTCCAGGCGCAGGGTGAAGGGCGACACCTCATCGCTGGAAAACACCAGCAGTTGCGGTGCCCGGCGCCGCTCGCCGCTGTTCGGGGCGGGGGCTTCGTCGTCCAGTTGCAGATGCAGGCGCAGGTTGGCCGGCAGGCGTTGCGCGCGGTAATCGGGGGCGGGCTGCCACTGGCCGTCAAGGTCCAGGCGTTGCACGGAGTAGCCCTCGGCGTCGATGCGCAGGCCGAAGTCGCGATGGCTGAGCACCGCCTCCTCCCGCAGCAGGCCGAGCAGGCTGCGTAGCCGCTCGGCCTCGCGCAGCGCCTGCGGGCCACCGTTGTCGCGCTGCACCAGGGTCACGAGGCCGGCGAGCAGGCCGATCACGACGATGACCACCAGCACTTCCAGCAGGGTGAAGCCCGCGCTCGCGCGTTGCACGTCAGAGGTCCCAGTTGCCGATGTCGGCGTTGAGCCCGTCGCCGCCCGAACGGCCATCGGCGCCGAAGGAGAACAAGTCGTAGGCGTTGCCGTCGCTGCCGGGGGCGATGTACTGGTAGGCGTTACCCCAGGGGTCGACGGGCAGGCGCTTGAGGTAGCCATCGAGGTTCCAGTTGCGTGCCGGCGGGGTGCCGGAAGGGCGGCTCACCAGGGCGTCGAGGCCCTGCTGGGTGCTGGGGTAGACATGGTTGTCGAGCCGGTAGATATCCAGGGCCATGGCGATGGCCTTGATGTCGCTCTGCGCGGCGGTGACCTTGGCCTGGTCGGGGCGGCTCATGAGCTGCGGGACCACCAGGGCGGCGAGCACCCCGAGGATGACCACCACCACCATGATTTCGATCAGGGTGAAACCCCGTTGTTGCGATTGCGTGGGCATGACTGTGCCTATCTGTCAGGTAACGAGTTGGTTGAGGCTGAGGATGGGCATCAGGATCGCCAGCACGATGAGCAGCACGCTGGCGCCCATGAACACCAGCATGGCCGGCTCGAACAGACCGACCAGCAGGGCGATGCGGCTGGCCAGGTGTGCTTCCTGCTGGCGCGCGGCGCGCTCGAGCATGGCGTCCAGCTCACCGGAGCGTTCGCCGCTGGCGATCATGTAGAGCATCATCGGCGGGAAGTGGCCGCTGCGTTCCAGAGCCCGGGTCAGGCCGCCACCTTCGCGCACGGCACGCGATACGTCTTTCAGACCGGTCCGAATCTGCTGGTTGGCCACCACCTCGGCGGCGATCTCCAGGGCATCCACCAGCGGCACGCCGCTGTGTCCGAGGATCGCCAGGGTGCTGATGAAGCGGCTGCAACTGCCGGCGCGCAGCACCTTGCCCAGGACCGGCAGACGCAATAGCGCCGCATGCCAGCGCAGGCGCGCGGCGGGCCTGTGCAGCATCAACCGGGACGCGCCGGCGAGGCCGGCGAGCAGCGCCAGCATGATCAGGCCGTAGTCGCGCAAGGCGGCGCTGACGGCGATCAGGCCACGGGTCAGTGCCGGCAGCTCCTGGCCGCTGTCGATGAACACCTTCACCACGTCCGGCACCACGAAGCCGAGCAGGAAGCCGACGATGCCGAAAGCTGCCAGCAGCAGGATGCTCGGGTAGAGCAGGGCCAGTTGGATCTGCTGCCGCGCTGCGTGGCGCGCTTCGGTGTAGTCGGCCAATTGCAGCAGCACCTGGCCCAGGTGCCCGGCGCGTTCGCCAGCGGCCACCGTGGCGCGGTACAGCGCCGGGAAAGCGCGGGGGAAATCGGCCATGGCGCGGGCCAGGCCGTGGCCTTCGAGCACGCGCGCGCGAATGGCCAGCAGCATGCCCTGGTGGCTGCGTTTCTCGCATTGGGCCGCCACTGCGGCGAGCACTTCTTCCAGCGGCAGCGCCGCTTGCACCAGGGTGGCGAGCTGGCGGGTGAGCATGGCCAGCTCGGCCGCGCCGAGGCCGCGTCGATTGTTGCTGCCCACCGTGCGCAGACCGCCACGGGCAGCGCGCAAGCGCAGGGGTACCAGGTGACGCTCGCGCAGCAACTGGCGGGCCTGGCGTTCGCTGTCGGCCTCCTGCACGCCGCGCAGCTTGCGGCCGGTCTGGTCCATGGCGAGGTATTCGTAGGCGGCCATGCTCAATCCTCGCGGGTTACGCGCAGCAGTTCTTCCAGGCTGGTGACGCCTTCCAGAACCTTCGCGCGGCCATCGGTGAACAGGCTGGCGCCGTGCAGGCGGGCGTGGCGGGCCAGCTCGGCTTCGCCTGCGCCCTGGTGAATCAGTTGGCGCAGGGTTTCGTCCAGCAGCACCAGTTCGTAGATGCCCTGGCGGCCGCGGTAGCCGCTGTGCTGGCAGGCATCGCAGCCCACTGCGTGCCACAGCGCTGGCGGCTTGGCCCGGTCCAGCCCGAGCTGTTCGCAGGCAGCGGCGTCGGCCGGGGCCTGCGTCTTGCACGCGGGGCAGAGCACGCGCACCAGTCGCTGAGCCAGTACGCCCAGCAGCGAGGTGCTGAGCAGAAAGGGTTCGACGCCCATGTCCACCAGGCGGGTGACGGCGCCCACGGCGCTGTTGGTGTGCAGGGTGGAGAGCACCAGGTGGCCGGTGAGTGAAGCCTGCACGGCGATCTCGGCGGTTTCGCGGTCGCGGATCTCGCCCACCATCACCACGTCCGGGTCCTGGCGCAGTATGGCGCGCAGGCCGCGGGCGAAGGTCATGTCCACCTTGGTGTTGACCTGGGTCTGGCCGATGCCCGGCAGGTGGTACTCCACCGGGTCTTCGATGGTGAGGATGTTGCGGGTCAGGCTGTTGAGGCTGGCCAGCCCGGCGTAGAGCGTGGTGGTCTTGCCCGAGCCGGTGGGGCCGGTGACCAGCAGGATGCCGTGGGGCCGGTGCAGGGCGCCCTCCAGCCGTTCGCGGCTGTCCGCTGCCATGCCCAGGCGGCCGAGGTCCAGGCGCCCAGCCTGCTTGTCCAAAAGGCGCATTACCACGCGCTCGCCATGGGCCGAGGGCAGGGTGGAGACGCGCACGTCCACCTCGTGGCCGGCGATGCGCAGGGCGATGCGGCCGTCCTGGGGGATGCGCTTTTCGGCGATATCCAGCTTGGCCATGACCTTGATTCGCGACACCAGCAGCCCCGCCAGCTCGCGGCGGGGGCGCAGGACTTCGCGCAACAGGCCGTCCACCCGCAAGCGCACCGAAAGGTGCTGCTCGAAGGTTTCCAGGTGGATGTCCGAGGCCTTGGCCTTCACTGCCTCGCCGAGGATGGCGTTGATCAGGCGGATGATCGGCGCGTCGTCTTCCTGTTCCAGCAAGTCGGTGGTCTGCGGCAGTTGTTCGGCGAGGCTGGCGAGGTCGTCCTGGCCGGCGATCTCGGCACCCAGGCCCTCGGCCACCTGCATGGCGTCATCGCGACCGTCGCGGTAACGCTCGGCCAGACGCTGGGCGAAGTCCTCGGCGTCGAGCACCAGGCTACGCCCGCTAACGGCGCCGTGCCGGCACACTTCAGCGAGAATTTCCAGTGGCGTATCCGCCCGGCACACCAGCAGCGAGCCGCCTTCGCCAGGCTCCAGCAGCACACCGTGGCGCCGGGCATAGCTGAACGGCAGATTGGTCACGACGGTCACGGGCGTGGCTCCTGCTGGCGCATGTCCAGCACCTGATCGTTCTTCGATGCGTCGAACAGGCCGCGGCTGTCCTTGGGCAGCAGCAGGCGGTTGTCGCCTCCGTTGGCCGGGCGCAACTGGCGCAGGTCGTTGTACTTGCGCGCGCTGGCCTCGGCGCTTGCGCTGCTGTCGCGCAGCAGGGTCGGGCGCAGGAAGACCATCAGGTTGGTCTTCTCGTTGACCTCGCGGGAACTGCGGAACAGGCGGCCGAGCAGCGGGATGTCGCCCAGCAGCGGCACCTTGCTCACCTGGGTCTTGAGGTTGTCCTTGATCAGGCCGCCGAGCACGATGATCTGCCCGTCGTCGGCGAGGATGGTGCTTTTCACCGCGCGCTTGTTGGTGACTACGTCGCTGGTGCTGATGCCGGCCGGGGTGGTGGCCAGCTCGGAGCTCTCCTGCTCCACTTTCAGTCGCAGCGAGGCGCCCTCGTTGATGTGCGGGGTCACCTTGAGGGTGATGCCGACATCCTTGCGCTCGACGGTGGTGAAGGGGTTGCTGGCACCGGCGGTATCGGTGGTGTAGGAACCGGTCTGGAAGGGCACGTTCTGGCCCACGAGGATCTCCGCCGTCTCGTTGTCCAGGGTCAGCAGGCTCGGGGTGGACAGCAGGTTGTTGTTGGCGTTGCTGGACAGCGCGGTGACCAGCGCGCCGAAGTTGCGGCTGCCCAGGCCGATGATGGCGCCCTCCGGCAGGTTCGGCAGCTTGTCTTGATTGGCTTTGGCGAGGGTACCGATGGCCAGGCCCGTGCCGGGGAAGTTGCTGGCGCCGAACCCGTGCTCCCCGCTTCCGGCCCACTGCACGCCGAGGGCGTCGCTGATATCGCCACTGACTTCGACGATGGCCGCTTCCACCAGCACTTGGGCGCGCGGGCGGTCGAGCTCGCCAATCACCTTGTCGAGCATGGCCAGTTGCGCTGGCTCGGCCATCAGCACCAGGGCGTTCTGGCTCTTGTCGGCGCTGACCAGCACGCTGCCGCCGGCGCTGCCACCCTCGTTACCGCGGCCATTGTCCAGGTGCTTGCCGATGCCATTGAGCAGTTCTTCCAGTTGCTTGGCGTCGCTGTGGTGCAGGCGCACGACGCGGGCGCTGTCGTTGGCGCTGCCCGGCACGTCGAGGGAGCGGGCCAGCTCGGCCATACGCTGGCGCGCCTGGGATGGGCCGATGAGGATCACCCGGTTGCTGCGGGCGTCGCCGACGGCCTTGGTGTTGCTCGGGCCGTTGCCGTTCTGCGTGACGCTGTCGGTCAACGTCTTGGCGACATCGACGGCCCAGGCGTGCTTGAGTTCGAGGGTGCTGAAGGCCGGATTGCCGGCGCCGTCCAGCTCGCGCACCACCTGGCGGATGCGTGCGACATTGCTGGCGCTGTCGGTCACCACCAGGGCGTTGGAACTGGCCGAGGGCGCCACATAGGCGTCCGGCGCCACCAGCGGGCGCACCACCGCGGCCACTTCGCTGGAGGTGGCGTTGTGCAGGGTCAGGACTTCGGTGACGAACTCGTCGCCGGCCGTGTCGCTGGCGCGGGTCTTGGCGTCGGCGACGGGAACGATCAGCACCCGGTCGCCCTGGTCGAGGGCCGCGAAGCCCTGGCTGCGCAGCACGGTGAGGAATAGCGAGTAGATGCCGTCCTGGTCCATGGCGGTGGAGGATTGCACCGTCACGCGGCCGCTCATGTTCGGGTCGAGCACCATGGTTTTGCCGGTGATGTCGCCCACTTCGCTGACCAGGTCGCGCAGTTCCGCATCCTTCATGTTCAGGGTCCATTGGCGTTCGGCGCCCTTGGCGGCCAGCGTCGGCAGCGGGGCGAGCAGGGTGCCGAGCATCAGCAGGGCGCCCGTGAGTCGGGTCAGGTTCATGGCGTTGTCTCTACCGGGTTGGTTATGGCACGGCGCGCGGCGCCAGCAGGCGTTCGCTGGCGCGAGGAAAGGACAGGCGCTGCTCGTGGCCGCCGGCCTGGATCACCACGTGGTCGGGGTACACGGCCTTGAGCCGTGCACCACCGGGCAGGCGGTCGCCGAGGCGGTAAAAGGCGCTGCCGTCGGGAGACTGGATCAGCGCGCGGGAGAGCACCGCGTGGCCCTCGCTGAGGCTGGCCAGCAGGGTCAGGTCGACGGCGTGGGGGCTGCCTGCCAGCGGCTCCAGCGTTACGGCGCCGAAGAGTTCGGCGATGGCGCGGTTATCCAGCGGATGGTGGGCCGGGTCGGACTCGGCGCTGGGCGCGGTCGTCAGGGCAAGTGGCGTTTCCAGCGCTTGCCAGTGGTGCCAGCCCTGCAGGCCTAGCCAGCCCAGCCAGGCGCCCAGGACGGCGAGGCCGAGGGGAATCAGGCCGCGCTGCAGCGAAGGGAAGAGGTTGCGCAGCATGGCGATCACAGGGCCATGCGGCGCAGCACACCGTGCCCGCGTATCTGGTGCATGGCTACGGCGGCGACGTGGCCGATCACCAGCAGGGCCAGGACGATGCAGCTGTAGCGGTGGGTTTCGTCGAAGAATTCGATCAGTACCGGCTCGCTGAGGGGCTGCGGCAGCACCAGCAGGTCGAAGACGCTGATGGGGCGATCCATCATCAAGACGCCGGTCAGCAGCACGACGGCCAAGGTCACGTACAGCGCCAGGTGGCCGGCCTGTGCCAGCAGGTGGGCACCGCGGCTCCCATGTGCGGGGCCATGCGGCGCCGGGTGAGCCAGGACGTAATACAGGCGCAGGACGAAAAGCGGGATCAGCAGCGCGGTCAGCGAGACGTTGATGAAGGCGATGGCGTTCTCGACGGATTCGGGCAGGTGCGCCAGCGAGTTGAAAAAGCCAGTGGCGGTGGCCCAGATGATCACTGTGGCGAAGCACCAGTGCAGCAGCCGGCGCGGCGTGGAGTAGCGTTCGGAAGTCATGTCGGTTCCCGGGCGGGAGCGTGGCGCCGGAGCGCCACGCTCGTTCAGGTTGCGGGAGGGGTTACTTGCGGATCCAGGCCTGCGACCAGAACTGGCCTACGCCGGGCTCGAAGTGGTTGGCGCTCGCACTCCACTGCGGGCAGAAGCTGCTTTGGGGGAACGGCTTGCACTCGTAGATGTTGCCGTCCTTGGCCAGGACGCGGACGCCTGCACGGTAACTTTTCACGCCATCGGGGAAGACGTAGTCGTACTTGGCGGTGCCACCGCCATTTCCGCTTTCATCCTTGAGGGTGAAGTGGTGGGTTTTCTGCAGCAGCTCGCCCTTCTCTGGCTTGGCCAGCACCACCAGATCGTACTCACCGGCCTGGACGTTCTTCAGCGGCAGGCTGAAGTGCGGCATGTTGTTGCCGGCCTCGCCCTGCTGGTAAGCGATGCTCTCGCCCTTGGCGTTGAATACGGTCGCGTCGATGGTGTACTTGCCGCCCTGGGCGATGGCGTTGAAGTGCAGCTCGGCGGAGCCGTTCTTCAGGGTGTAGCTGTCCTTGAGGCTGGAGAGGCTGAGCGCGGCCGGAATGCTCGGCTGCTCCTTCTGGATCTCCACCCGGACCACGTCACTGCCGGCCTTGGTGTAGATGTTGTTGGTGCCGTAGTTCGGTACCACTTTGCCGTCGGCGTTCAGCTGGCCCATCAGGTAGCCGGCGTTGGCTTGATTGGCCTTCTGCGCCAGCAGGTAGGGCCAGGTGTTGGCCTGGGCCTGCTGGGCGTTGTCGATGCGCAGCAGGGTCTGGCGGTTGGCCTGCTCACCGGCCTTGGTGAAGACGCGGGTCGTCACCTTGTCACCGATGCTCAGGGCTTCCGGCTGCACGGCGCCGATGGTGGTCCATTCGCTCGGCGGCGCACCCTTGTTATCGATGTTCACGTCGATGGCCTGGTAGAAGGTGGCCGCGGTGTCACCGATCTTCCAGGTGGCCAGGACCACGTGGTAGCCGCTGCGGTCGGATGGGATGTTCACCTTGTGCGTGGTGCGGCTGCCGGACGACGGCCGCGCGCCATTGGCGTTCTCGTGCAGCAGGGGCTTGGACTCGAAGGACTCGCGGGTCAGCGGCTGGTTCGGGTTCCAGTCCTTCTTGGTGATGTAGAACTGGTAGTAGGCAGTGGCATGGCCGGCGGTATAGCGCCAGTTGAAGTCGTTGATGCCCGGCTTGATGGTGGTCTTCTGCCAGCGGGTCGCCGACTGCTCGTTCAGTTTGGCGAAACCCTTGATACCACCTGACGGGATGGTGCCGTCGGCCGGGCCGCATTTAGTGAAATCGTCCGCGCAGTAGCGGCCCTTGTAGTGGTGGCCGACGCTCGGCGAATACTCGATGCTTTGCGGTTCCCAGGCCACGGAGCCGCAGTCCTTGTTCAGGCTGCCGCCGGACGCGGCGCACATGTAGGCACGGGATTTCGGGCTATCGACATAGCCATGAGCGGAAGCCTGCTGGGCACCGAGTGCAGCCAGGCCGAGGGCGGCTGCCAGCGGCAGCATGCGCGCTGCCAGGGGGCGAGTGGAGTGGTTCATCGAGTTACCTTTTTGGGCGTTGGAAATGTCCATTGGGGTGCCCGGCTTTTCCGGCCGATGGGGGATGGAGGACACCGACGGCGTGGGGCATTCCGGGCCAGTTCAGAGTGACCGGTCAGCTCGAGTGGCCCCATTGGACGAGTCCGAAAGCGTGGTGTTCTTTCAGGGGTGAGGTCGTCATGGGTTGGCTCCAGTCAGCCGTTCCTCGACCTGCCGCAACAGTGTTTCGAGGCTTGCCAGAACCTCGGCCTGTTGTCGGCGAAGGTCGTTGGCGCCTCGCGCCAGGGCTGGGGAAAGCCCGTGGCAGGCCTGCATGAGGCCAGGCGCATCGATGGTGCAGGCGAGGCCGGCCAGGCGGTGCGCCACCTGGCCGACGGCTTCAGGGTCATCCGCCGGCAACGGTGTCTGCAGGCGTTGGCGCTCCTGGGTGAGGCTGGCACGAAGCTCGGAGAGCAACCTGTCGAGCAGGGCCGCGTCGATGCCCTGCAGGCCTTCGAGGTGGGACAGGTCGAAACCCTGGTCGGCGCTGGTAGTCGCCGGGACCGGGTCGATCGCCGGCAGCGCACCGCCAAGGGCACCGCGCAGGCGGGCGAGGGTCACCGGCTTGATCATCAGCTCGTCCATGCCGGCCTCCCGGCAACGCGACTCTTCCCCGCTCAGGGCGCTGGCGGTGTAGCCGATGATCCGTATCGGCGCGATGCCTTGCGCGCGTTCGCGGGCACGCACTGCCCGGGTCAGCGCATAGCCGTCCATGCCGGGCATGTTGCAGTCGCTGATGAGGACGTCGAAGGGGCGTTCCGCCCAGGCGCGCAGCGCCGACTCAGCGTCGCTGACGAAGGTCCCGCGATGACCGAGGCTGGCCAGTTGTTGCTGGAGGACCAGGCCGTTGGTGGAGACGTCGTCGACGATCAGCACCTCGAGCCCTGTCAGGTCCCCGGCGACCGTTGCGACAGGCGCCGACTTCACGCTGTCATCGGCCGGGGTCCACGCCAAAGGCAGCTCGACGTGCACCCGGCAGCCCTGGCCAAGTTCGCTCTCCAACCAGATGCGCCCGCCCATGAGACAGGTCAGATGACGGCAGATGCTCAGGCCCAGTCCCGAACCGCCGCACTCGCTGGATACCTCGGTGTGCGCCTGCCGGTACGCGTCGAAGATACGCGGCTGGATTTCCACCGGGATGCCGATGCCGCTGTCGCTGACCTGGATTCGCAGCAGGCTTTTGCCTGTCGATTGTTCGAGCGCTTCGGCGTGCAGGGTCACGTGGCCCTGGTGAGTGAACTTCACGGCGTTGCCGAGCAGGTTGTGCAGCACCTGGCGCAGGCGCAGCGGGTCCAGCAGGTAGTGCCGGGCGACTGGGAGCGCGCACTGCAAACTCAGGTCCAGACCCTTTTCCCGCGCCTGGGCGGCGAACAGGTCGAGACTGCCCCTGAGCAGCGTTTCGAGGTCGGTGGGCTGTGGCGCCACCTGCATCTGTCCGGACTCGATCTTGTCCAGGTCAAGGATGTTGCCGATCAGGTCGATCATCGAGTGGGCCGACTGCTGGGCGATGCGCAGGTTTTCGGTGGGCGCGGCGTGGGTGGCGGTTTCCAGCTCCAGCAGCCCGACCAGGGCGTTGAGCGGGGTTCGCAGCTCATGACTCATGGTGGCGAGGAACCGGCTCTTGACCGCGCTGGCCTTGACGGCGGTCTGCTGCGCCTCGCGTAGACGGTCTTCCAGGTGCTTGCGGTCGCTGATGTCGATCCAACCACCGAGCAGGCCCTGAAGAGTGCCCCTGGCGCTGTAGAAGGGCACCAGCCAGTGATAGACGTGGAAGGTACGCCCGGCGCTTTCGATGCGGCAGTCGAAGTAGCGCGGCTGGCGATGCAACAGCAGTTGGCGGTACTCCGCCGCCAGCAGCTCCACCAGCTCGGGCGGGGCATCGGGCAGTTGCTGGACACGGGTGCCGCGCAGTTCCTCGAGGGCGCTACCGAAAAAGTTCTCGTAGGCGCGGTTGCAGGTCGTCAGCCGTCCTTCTAGGTCGCGGACATAGAGCGGCGTCGGCAGGCCGTTGAGCAGGGAGAACTGGAAGGCCAACTGGTCGCACAGCTGGTCCTGTGCCGCGCGACGTTCGCTCACCTGGCCCTGCAGGCGCCAGTTCCACAGCAACGATGGCACCACGATCCAGGCCACCAGCAGAAAGGCGTGCCAGAACGGGTGCGACGGCGGGGCGTCCTCGTCGTCGAGGATCGTCATCGCTTCGGCCGGGTCCATCGACAGGTGCGTTGCGTCGTCGGACGACACGGCGTCGTTGGCCTGGGTGATGGCCGGAATCGGCAACAGGCAGGCGCAGCAAAGCACCAGGCATGAGAGCAGCCTGTAGTGGTTGGGCATATCGGCCTCCGGCGGGGCGTCAGGCGAGCCCGTGTTCCTGGATGTAGAGGTACAGGGCGGCGTTGGTGTCCAGGCCGAGCTTGCGCATGGCGCTGGTCTTCTGGGCGCTGATGGTCTGTTTGGAGCGCACCAGGCGTGTGGCAATCTCACCCACACTGAGGCCGGCGCCATAGAGGCGCAGCACCTCCACCTCGCGGGGGGACAGTTGCTCAGGTACCGCCAGGGCTTTGCCGTGCTCGGCCTCGCTGACGTCCAGCAGGTGTTGCAGGGCGGGGGAGAGGAAGGGCGCGCTGGAGCGGCTGCGGATGGCGCGTGGCAGGTCATTGAGCAATCCGCGCTTGCTCACCAGCCCCTGCACGCCCTGGCGCAGTACCGAGGCGATCAGCGCCGGGTTGTTGAGCATGGTGACAACAATGATCTTCAGCGCCGGGTAGTGCCGCCGGAGTCGCTGGATCAGGTGCAGGCCGTCGACCTGGCCGCTCTCCGGCATCATCAGGTCGGTCACCAGGAGATCGCAGGGCTGACGATCAAGCTGCTCGAACAGGCTATCGACACAGTGCGCTTCGCCCACCACCTTGAGGTTGTCGCAGGTATTGAGCAGGGCGCGCATGCCGATCAACGTGATGGGGTGGTCATCGACAATGACGATTCGGGTCTGCATGAAGGGGGAGCCTCGGTATCCATCGAGTTTTGGTCTTGTGGCGAAGACTGCGCGGGCGGTCTCGCAAGGCGATGGGAGGCATCTTAAAGGGCGCCGGAAGCGGGTCTGGCGGGGCGTCCATCCCGGACTACCCGGCTCTAGGAAATTTCCTACAACTTGCCCGCCGATGGCATGGTTTGCGGACTCATTCGCGAAGAAAGGGGAGGGTGGACAGCGGATGTGCTGCCCACCAGGTGAAGCCAGTCATGACGTCGAAGGTGGATGGAAAGGGCGCCATCCACCCCGCCTGGTGATCACTTCACCAGGCGCGCATCCAGGCTGTTCTGCGCCAGGCGCCTGGCCTGGTCCTGGGTCATGCCCAGGTGCTCGTGCAGGGCGGCGAAGTTCTCGGTGACGTAGCCGCCGAAGTAAGCCGGGTCGTCGGAGTTCACCGTCACTTTCACGCCGCGCTCCAGCATCTCGAGGATGTTGTGCTGGCGCATGTGCTCGAACACGCAAAGCTTGATGTTGGACAGCGGGCAGACGGTGAGCGGGATCTGTTCGTCGATGATGCGCTGCATCAGGCGCTCGTCCTCGATGGCACGCACGCCGTGGTCGATGCGCTCGATCTTGAGCAGGTCCAGCGCTTCCCAGATGTACTCCGGCGGGCCTTCTTCGCCGGCATGGGCGACGGTGAGGAAGCCTTCGCCACGGGCACGGTCGAACACGCGCTGGAACTTGCTCGGCGGATGGCCTTTTTCCGAGCTGTCCAGGCCAACGGCGATGAAGGCATCGCGGAAGGGCAGGGCCTGGTCGAGGGTTTTCTGGGCTTCTTCTTCGGACAGGTGACGCAGGAAGCTGAGGATCAGCCCGGAGCTGATGCCCAGTTGCTCGCGGCCGTCTTCCAGGGCCTGACGAATGCCGGTCAGCACCACCTCGAAGGGAATGCCCCGGTCGGTGTGGGTCTGCGGGTCGAAGAAGGGCTCGGTGTGGATCACGTTCTGCGCCTTGCAGCGTTCCAGGTAGGCCCAGGTCAGGTCGTAGAAATCCTGCTCGGTGCGCAGCACATCGGCACCGGCGTAATAGAGGTCGAGGAATTCCTGCAGGTTGTTGAAGGCGTACGCCTTGCGCAGGGTTTCCACATCGGCCCAGGGCAGCGCCACCTTGTTGCGTTCGGCCAGGGCGAACAGCAGTTCGGGCTCCAGGGAACCCTCCAGGTGCAGGTGCAACTCAGCCTTGGGCAGGGCATTCAGCCAGTCGTACATGGTGGTTTCTCGTTTTCAGGCCAGATCGCCGGAAAGTTTAACTGGCTGGATGGCAATGTGCTGAGCCAGCGCCTTGTGGGGGCGATTTCAATTGTCGTGCCTGCGTTAGCTGTTGCGAGCGATTGACCGTGGGGCAGAGAGCCTTGTAGGAGCTGGCTTGCCAGCGAAACGGGGCCATTCGCTGGCAAGCCAGCTTCTACGGGTCATGCAACTGCGTGCAACACGTCATGCAGACAGAGCGATTTCAATCGCCAATGAATTCTCCCCACACGGTTATGCGATTTCCTCGCGGCGATAGGCGTAGGTATCGGCAAAACGCGAAAGCAGATAGTCGGCGCTGGTCACCGCGGGGTATTTGGGCGGGTTGGCTGCGCTGGAGCAGTTCGGCAGGCAACTGATTTCAGTGTCCGGGTGCGGCTCGGCGAAGAAGGGCATGGAGTAACGATCGACCCCCAGCGGGCTGATCACCCGGTGCGGCGTGGACTTGTAACGGTCGTTGCTCCAGCGCGCCATCATGTCGCCGAGGTTGACCACGAAGCTGCCCTCGATCGGCGGCGCGTCGATCCATTCGCCTTTCACATTGCGCACCTGCAAGCCGCCAGCGTCGTCCTGGTAGAGCAGGGTGATGCAGCCGTAGTCGGTGTGGGCACCGGCGCCTTGCTGCTCGGCGGAGCTGGCGGTGTGGCGCGGCGGGTAGTGGATCATGCGGAACACGCTGATCGGCTCATGGAAGCGCTTGTCGAAGAAGTCCGGCTCGATGTCGAGCGCCATGGCGATGGCCCGCAGCAGGGTCTGCGCCAGGGCCTGCATGTCCTGGTAGTGCTGCTCCAGCAGCGCTTCCCAGCCGGGCACCTGCGGGTGGCGATTGGGGCCGCGCAGCGGCTTTTCCGCCAGCACTTCGGGGTGATCGGCGGCCATGTGGAAGCCCATGTCGAAGGTTTCCTTGAGGTCGCTGGGTTTGCTCGGGTCCAGTTGTTCGGTGGCGATGGCGCCGTAGCCACGGTGGTGGCGGGTCTGGGTGATGTCGATCTGCAGCTTCTCGGCATCCGGCAGGGCGAAGAAGGCCTTGGCGGCGTCCAGCAGGCTCTTGATCCGCACCGGGCTGATGGCGTGCCCGGTGATGTAGAAGAAGCCCCATGCGCGGCAGGCAGCATCTATCTGTGCAGCCACCTCGCGCCAGGCGTCTGGCTCGTCGGCGTAAAGCGGGGCGATGTCGATGATCGGGAGCTGGTTCATCGGGTGATCCTTGGATTCCTTGTCGGGCGCTGGCTCTTTCCCCAACCCTCTCCCTGACGGGAGAGGGCCGGGGCAAGGTTACTTCGGCAGTTCCGCCTTGATGCCTTCTACGTAGTAGTTCATCGAGGCCAGGTCGGCATTGGTGGCCACCACGCCGTCAGCCAGTTTCACCGCACCGGACTGGTCCTTGATCGGGCCGGTGAAGGGGTGGAACGCACCGCTCTTGATGCTGGCAATCAGCTTCTCGGCTTCGGCCTTCGCATCGGCCGGCACCAGGTCGCTGATGGGCAGTTCGATGGTTTCTTCACTCAGGCCGCCCCAGAAGTCCTGGGGCTTCCAGTTGCCGTCGATCACGCCCTGGGTGGCCTGGATGTAGTGCGGCCCCCAGTTGTTGACGATGGAGGTGAGTACGGCTTTCGGCCCGAAGTGGGCCATGTCCGAGGCGTAGCCCACCGAGTACACGCCGCGACGTTCGGCGGCCTGGATCGGCGCCGGGCTGTCGGTGTGCTGGAAGATCACGTCCACGCCCTGGTCGATCAGCGCGTTGGCCGCGTCGGATTCCTTGCCCGGGTCGAACCAGGTGTTGACCCACACCACCTTGATCTCCGCCTGCGGGTCGTACTTGTTCAGCGCCAACTGGATGGCGTTGATGTCGCGGATCACCTCGGGAATGGGGAAGGAGGCGATGTAGCCGATCTTGTGGGTCTTGGTCATCTTCGCCGCCAGGTAGCCGCCGACATAGCGGCCTTCATAGGAGCGCGACAGGTAGGTGCCGAGGTTCTTGTCCTGCTTGTAGCCGGTGGCGTGCTCGAAGGTGACCTTGGGGAACTGCTTGGCCACTTTGGCGGTGGGGTTCATGTAGCCGAAGGAGGTGGTGAACACCAGGTCATAGCCACCCTTGGCCATGTTGCGGATCACCCGCTCGGCGTCGGCGCCTTCGGCCACGTTCTCGACGAAACTCGTCTGTACCTTGTCGCCGAACCTGGCTTCCAGCGCCTTGCGGCCCTGCTCGTGCTGGTAGGTCCAGCCGTGGTCGCCGATGGGGCCGACATAGACGAAGCCCACCTTCAGCGGGTCGGCGGCGCTGGCGGAAAGGATGCTGCTGAAGCCGATGGCGGCCGCCAGGGTACGCAGCACGTTCTTCTTGATGTTCTTGTGCATCACGGGTGTTGCTCCTTTGGTCCTGTAGTGGCGTTTACGCTGCAGGCTCATTTGCAAAAAGCTGACCAAGCGGACAAAACAACTGTGTAAACCCCATAGGGCGGGTTTCAGCCCACCGGAAACGTCGAGGCCCCGCACTGGGCGGGGCTTGAAGTTGGTGCAGCACGCCTTCTGCTGGTGCGTCAGTGACCGGCGCGCCACGGCTGGCCCAGCGACACCGGCGCGAACAACCGGGTGCGCAGGGCATCTCGCGAGAGCAGCACCAGCACCAGGATGGTCGCTACGTAAGGCAGCATCGCCAGCAGGTTGGCCGGGATCGCCAGGCCCAGGCCCTGGGCCACCAGGTGGAGGATGCTGGCCAGGCCGAACAGGTAGGCACCGAGCAACACGCGCAATACCCGCCAGCTGGCGAACACCACCAGCGCGAGGGCGATCCAGCCACGTCCGGCGGTCATGTTCTCCGCCCACATCGGCGTGTAGGCCAGGGACAGGTAAGCCCCGGCCATGCCCGCCATGGCGCCGCCGAACAGCACCGCGAGGGTGCGCACGCGCATCACCGGCAGGCCCATGGCGCTGGCCGCGTCGGGGTTCTCGCCCACCGCCTGGATCACCAGACCGATGCGGCTCTTCAGCAGTACCCAGGCCACCAGGGCGAACAGCGCAAAGCTGAGGTACACCAGCAGGTCCTGGGCGAAGAGCATGCGGCCCAGCAGCGGAATCTCGCTCAGCAGCGGAATGGCCACCGGCTCGAAACCTGCGAGCGGTTTGCCCACCCAGGCCGCACCGACGAAGGACGACAAGCCCACGCCGAAAATGGTCAGGGCCAGGCCCGTGGCCACCTGGTTGGCGTTGCAGCCCAGCGCCACCAGGGCGAAGAGGGCCGACAGCAGCATGCCGGCGGCCATCGCCAGCAGCACGCCGAGCCAGAGGTTGCCGGTAGCCAGGGCGGCGATGAAACCCACCACGGCGCCGAACAGCATCATCCCCTCCTGGCCGAGGTTGAGCACGCCGCTCTTCTCGCACACCAGTTCGCCCAGGGCCACCAGCAGCAGGGGCGTACCGCAGCGCACCATGGCGAAAAGGATGTTGCTCAGCAGATCGAGGTCCATGGGGTGCTCCAAGATTGGTCTTCGTGTTTTGCTCTGCGTCCCTCACCCCCGGCCCCTCTCCCAAGGGGAGAGGGGAGGTTGACGAGGCTCAGGGAAAGTCCCCTCTCCCTCTGGGAGAGGGTTAGGGTGAGGGATGCCGGACTGTGCCTCACGCCATTGCCTCCCTGACCTGCTCCCTTCTTCGCCAGCGCACTGCCAGGCGCGGCCGATAGAGGATCAGCACGTCACAGGCCAGCAGGAAGAACAGCATCATTCCCTGGAACAGCTCGGTGATCGATTGCGGCAGGTTCAGCGCCATCTGCGCGTTTTCGCCGCCCAGGTAGAGCAGGGCCATCAGCAGGCCGGCGGCGAGGATGCCGAAGGGATTCAGCCGGCCGAGGAAGGCCACGGTAATCGCCGCGTAGCCATAGCCCGGCGATACCTGGGGCACCAGTTGGCCGATAGGCCCGGTGACTTCGCCCACGCCGGCCAGGCCCGCCAGGCCGCCGCTGATCAGCAGCACCAGCCAGACCAGGCGCTTCTCGCGAAAACCGACGAAGCCGGCGGCGCGTTGGTCCAGGCCCAGCACCTTGATCTGGAAGCCGAGGAAACTCTTCTGCAGCAGCACCCAGACCACCACCAGCGCCAGCAGGGTGAAGTACAGGCCGACATGCACCCGCAGGTCTTCCAGCAGCGGCGGCAGTCGCGAGGCGTCGCCGAACATCGCCGACTCGGGGAAGTTGAAGCCGGCCGGGTCCTTCAACGGACCATGCACGAAATGCAGCAGCAGGTTCAGGGCGATGTAGTTGAGCATGATGGTGGTGAGGATTTCGTTGGCGTTGAAGCGCGTTCTCAGCCATGCCGCCAGACCACCCCAGGCAGCGCCAGCCAAGGTGCCGGCCGCCAATACCAACGCCAGGGCCCAGCGGCTTTCCCAGTCGATGATGTGCACGGCCAGCGCGCTGCCGGCCAGGGCGCCGATCAGCAGTTGGCCTTCAGCGCCGATGTTCCACACCCGGGCCTGGTAGGCGACCGCCAGGCCCAGGGCGCAGAGCAGAATCGGCAGCGCCTTCACCAGCAGTTCGGAGAGCCCGTAGAGGTCGCTGATGGGGGCGATCAACAGGGTATGCAGGGTTTCCAGCGGGTCATGGCCGAGGGCGGCAAACAGCAGCGCGCCGCTGGCCAGGGTGAGCAGCCCGGCCAGCAGCGGCGACAGCGCGAGCATCGCGCGCGAGTGCTGCTGGCGGGGTTCCAGGGATAGCAACATGGAGGGGTCTCGTTCAGGCGGCTTGGGATTGATCGAACTGCCCGGCCATCCAGCGGCCGACTTCCACCGGGCTGGTGGCGGCGCAGGCTTTGAGCGGCGACAGGCGCCCGGCGCAGAGCGCACCGATGCGATCGCTGATCTGGAACAGTTCGTCGAGGTCTTCGGAGATCACCAGGATGGCCGCACCGGCGTCGCGCAGGGCTATCAACGCGCGGTGGATGGCCGCTGCGGCGCCCACGTCCACGCCCCAGGTAGGATGCGCGGCCACCAGCAGTTTCGGCTGCTGGAGGATTTCCCGGCCGAGGATGAATTTCTGCAGGTTGCCGCCGGACAGGCTGCGCGCCGGCGCCTGGGCATCGGGTGTTTTCACGGCGAAGCGGCGGATGATGTCGTCGGCGAAGGCCAGCACCCGGCCTCGGCGGATCAACCCACGACTCACCAGGCCCTGGCCGGATGCCGTGAGCAGAGCGTTGTCGGCCAGGCTCAATTCCGGCACCGCACCGTGGCCCAGGCGTTCGGCGGGGACGAAGGCAAGGCCAAGGGCGCGGCGCGCATCCGGGCGCAACTGGCCCACCGGGCTGCCGGAGAAGCGCACGCTGCCGGCGTCTGCCCCGGTGAGGCGTTGTTCGCCTGAGAGCAGGGCGAGCAACTCGTCCTGGCCGTTGCCGGCGACTCCGGCGATGCCGACGATCTCGCCGCTGCGTACTTCCAGTTGCAGGTCGGCCAGGGAAATACCGAAGGGGTCGGGGTTGCTCCACGACAGCCCGGACAGATTCAGGAACGGCGCGCCGCCAGAGACTTTCGGGTAACTGGCCGACAACCCTTCGGCATCGCCCACCATCAGTCGCGCCAGTTCCAGGTCGCTGCATTCGGCCGGTACGCAATGCCCGGATACCCGGCCGCCGCGCAGCACGGTGGCGCTTTGGCAAAGAGCGCGCACTTCGCCCAGCTTGTGGCTGATGAAGAGGATGCTGCAGCCCTCGTCGGCGAGCCTGCGCAGGGTGACGAACAACTCTTCCGCCTCCTGCGGCGTGAGCACCGAGGTGGGTTCGTCGAGGATCAGCAGGCGGATGTCCTGCATCAGGCAGCGGACGATTTCCACCCGCTGCCGTTCGCCGATGGACAACCCATGCACCAGGCGTTCCGGCTCCAGTGCCATGCCGTAGCGGCGGGATACTTCGCGGATGCGCGGCTCCAGCTGCTTCGGCGTGCCGGCTTCGCTACCCAGGGCGAGGGCAATGTTCTCCGCCACGGTCAGCGTCTCGAACAGCGAGAAGTGCTGGAACACCATGCCGATGCCCAGTTCGCGTGCCTGGGCCGGGTCGCGCACTTGCACGGACTGCCCCATCCAGCGGATTTCGCCCGCGTCCGGCTGGGTCACGCCGTAGATGATCTTCATCAGGGTGCTCTTGCCGGCGCCGTTCTCGCCCAGCAGGGCATGGATTTCCCCCGGCCCTATGCACAGGTCGACGTGGTCGTTGGCCAGGCAGCCGGGGTAGCGCTTGGTGATGCCACGCAGTTCGAGGCGTGGCGGCGAATTGGAGCTGATCATGGGGCCTTTTCCTGAGGCAATGCGCAATGCCGGGGCCGAAGCAAAAAGCTGGCCATGAGGTCAGGAAAGCCGCCAGGGTGCATGACAGAAGGGCTGCGTCAGCAGGCGGGCGGCCAAGGGTTGTGTGCGGACGCCCGCTGCTGGTGCGAGGTGAGCGTTTTCGATGCGAAGGTTCTGGTTGTTTTATGACCAGTTTCTTGCAGCTGGCGTGGCCGCTGGGTTGTGGGGGATATTCCCAAGCTTATCCACAGTCTTTTCCCCGTCCGGCGTGGACAAAAAGCCTGCCCACACGGCGCCCGGCAGGCCCCTTGCGCTGCCTTGGTGCGCAGAGGAATGCCTCGCCAAATCAGCTGCTTATCTTTGGGGCGGGGGATAAGCCCGAGTCTGGGCAAAAAGCGAACAATTCTTGCTAAGCCGCACCGCAGCGGCGTTTCAGCGAACAGCCCACGAGTTATCCACAGCGGGTTCCACAGAAATTGTGGGTGGTCCGCGCTTCCATAGATGGGGCTACAGCCGCTTCACTCCTATCCGTCCCCGGCTAATATCCCGCAGCAGCCGTTCCAGGTCGGCAATGCGGCCGTCGGGCAGGGCCAGCACCAGCTCCGCACCTTCGGCGTCGAATTGTTCGCTTTCCACCAACGCCTCGAATTCACCCAGGCGGGCTTTCAGCACGGGCAGTTCGGCAAAGGCGAGGTGACAGCTGACTCGGCGGCGGGCCACCAACTCCACGCGCTGGCCGCCTTGCAGGCATTTCGCGGCGCTGCCGCCGTAGGCACGGGCAAGGCCGCCGGTGCCGAGCTGGATGCCCCCGTAATAGCGGATCACCAGCACTGCCACTTGGTCACAGTCCTGGCCTTCGATGGCGGCGAGGATCGGGCGGCCGGCGGTGCCGCCGGGTTCGCCGTCGTCGCTGAAGCGGTACTGGTTGCCCAGCTTCCAGGCCCAGCAGTTGTGCGAGGCGCCAGGTTCGGACAGGCGCGCGATGAAGGCCTGGGCTTCTTCCACGCTGGCCACCGGCGCGGCATGGGCGATGAAGCGGCTCTTCTTGATCTCCTCGCGGTACTCGGCGGGAGCGCTGAGCGTGAACGGCATCAGGCTGTCGCGGGCGGCGTCAGGCCGCAGCCCTTGAGGATGATCTGGATAAGGTTCTGCGTGGCCGTTTCGAAATCTTCCTTGGTTAGGCGTTTGCGCCCGGTGACGCGGCAGATCTGGGTGTTGAAGTCGGCATAGTGCTGGGTGCTGCCCCAGAGCAGGAAGATCAGGTTGACCGGGTCAACCGGGTCCATCTTGCCGGCGGCGATCCAGGCTTCGAACACTCCGGCACGGCCCTTGAACCAGGTGCGGTAGTCCTGATCGAAATGAGCTTCGAGGCAGCCGCCGCCGCTGATGATCTCCATGGCGAAGATCTTCGAGGCCAGCGGGTGGCGTCGGGAGAATTCCATCTTGGCGCGAATGTAGCGGGCCAGGGCCTCGGCCGGATCGTCTTCGGCGGTGAGGGTGTTGAAGGTGCTGTCCCAGAGCTCCAGGTGGTTGCTCAGCACCGCGATATACAGGCCCAGCTTGTTGCTGAAGTAGTAGTGCAGGTTGGCCTTGGGCAGCCCTGCGCGCAGGGCGATGGTGTTCATGCTGGTGCCCTTGAAGCCGTGGCGGGCGAACTCTTCTTCCGCAGCGGCCAGTATCAGCTCTTCATTCTTCTGACGGATTCGGCCGGCGGGTTTTGCGGAAGGATTCGGGCTGTGGGCGGGCACCAGTGAAGTCATAGGTTTCCTGATTCTGAGTGGGGTTGGCGACAGCACTGATAACCCAGGATGGCGTGTCCGACAAGACAAAACTGTAGTGGCGGTCAGGTAATTTCACGGCTGCACCCGAATGGGGCCGGGATGCAGCCGTTTCGCACTGCCAGCGGTCAGATTCCGCTGCTTTCCAGTGCCGCTTCCCGCGCCGGTTCCGACGGCAGCAACAGGCTCAGCAGGATGGCCGTCACGCCGCCGCAGGTGATGGCCGAGTCGAACAGGCTCTGCACGATCTGCGGCATCTGGTGCAGCAGGGTGGGCTGGGCCGCGACGCCCAGGCCGACGCCGAAGGAGCCGGCGATGATCAGCAGGCTGCGGCGGTCCAGGTCCACTTGCGCGAGGATGCGGATGCCGGCCGCTGCCACGCTGCCGAACATCACCAGCGTGGCGCCGCCCAGCACCGGCTTTGGAATCTGCTGCAGCAGGGCGCCGATCAGCGGGAACAGGCCGAGTACCAGCAGGACCGCCCCTATATAGAGGCCGACGTGACGGCTGGCGACACCGGTGAGCTGAATCACCCCGTTGTTCTGCGCGAAGGTGGTATTGGGGAAGGCGCTGAAAGTGGCGGCGATCAGGCAGCTGACACCATCACCCAGCACGCCGCCTTTCAGGCGCGCCTCGTACTCCGGGCCTTCGAAGGGTTTGCGCGAGAGCATGCAGTTGGCGGTGAGGTCGCCCACGGTCTCGATGGTGCTGATGAGGTAGATCAGTGCCACCGGGATGAACGCCGTCCAGTCGAAGCTGAACCCGAACTTGAAGGGTACCGGCACGCTGATCAGCGGCAGGTCAGGCAGCGGCTGTGGCGCCAGCTTGCCGGTGGCCAGGGCTACCAGGCTGCCTACGGCCAGACCGATGAGGATCGACGACAGGCGCACCCAAGGGTTGCGCGAGCGGTTGAGCAGGATGATGGTCAGCAGTACCAGGGCGCCCAGGGCCAGGTTCCCCGGAGCGCCAAAATCCGCCGCCTTGAAGCCGCCGCCAATGTCGGTGATGCCCACCTTGATCAGGCTCACGCCGATCAGGGTGATGACGATGCCCGTCACCAGCGGCGTGATGATCCGTCGCAACTGACCGATGAAGCGGCTCAGTACGACCTGCACGAAGGCGCCGAAGAAACACACGCCGAAGATCATGGCCAGGATGTCTTCCGGGCTGCCACCACGGCTCTTCACCAGGAAGCCGGCCGCGAGCACCGCGCCGAGGAAGGCGAAACTGGTGCCTTGCAGGCAGATCATCCCGGCGCCGATACCCAGCGGCCGCCGCGCCTGGATGAAGGTGCCGACGCCGGACACCATCAGCGCCATGCTGATGAGGTAGGGCAGGTGCTCGCCCAGGCCCAGGGCGCCGCCGATCACCAGTGGCGGCGTGATGATGCCAACCACGCTGGCCAGCACATGCTGCAGCGCGGCACAGAAGGACTGCAGGGGGTTGGGCCGGTCTTCCAGGCCGTAGATCAGGTCGGTGTTGCTGGTTGCTTCGCTGTGCATGGTGCGCCCCGTGGGTAATGAGTAGCGGCTGCACTGCAAGAAGCTGACCAGTTGAACAGTTTTTCAGGCCTGACACGGCTTGCAACGGGACGCGGCGGTGTTCTGGGAGTGGGCGATCGCACCAAAAGGAGTGCCCCTGCGCCGGGCTGGTGCAGGCATCGCCGTTCAGCTGGTCGCGGCCAGTGCGTCCAGGAAACTCTCCAGCACCAGGTGCGGCCGGCGCCCCTTGCGCGTCACCGAGGACAGGGACAAGTCATAGAAGCGGCTTGCCGGTTTCAGTGCCCGTAGCCGGCCCTGCTGCACCCAGAAGGTGGCGTAGTGGTCCGGCAGGTAGCCGATATAGCGGCCAGTGAGGATCAGGAAGGCCATGCCCTCGCGGTCCGAGGCGCTGGCGCTGCAATTGAGCACCTGGTACTGCGCCTGGATCTCCGCCGGCAGGCGGAAGGTGGGGCCGATGGCGTCCTGTTGGTTCAGGCGTTCGTCGCTGAGTTGGGCGTCGTCGGCGTAGAACAGCGGATGGCCCACGGCGCAGTAGAGCAGCGAGCGCTCGCTGTACAGCGGCTGGTACTCCAGGCCCGAAAGGGCGGCGGTCTGCGGCACCACGCCGACATGCAGGCGACCGTCGAGCACCCCTTGCTCCACCTCGCTGGGGGGCGTCATGCGGATATTGATCTGCACGTCCGGCCCGCGTTCCTTCAGCCGCGACAAGGCGTGGGTGATGCGCATATGCGGCAGGGTCACCAGGTTGTCGGTAAGGCCGATGTTCAGCTCGCCGCGCAAGTGCTGGTGCAGGCCGTTGACCTCGGTGCGGAAGGTTTCCAGCGCCGCCAGCAATTGCATGGACGACTGGTACACCTCGCGGCCTTCCTCGGTCAGGGCGAAACCGGCACGGCCGCGCTGACACAGGCGCAGGCCGAGGCGCTGTTCCAGGTCGCTCATCTGCTGGCTGATGGCCGAACGGCCGATGCCCAGCACGCTCTCGGCGGCAGAGAAACCGCCGCACTCCACCACGCTGCGGAAGATGCGCAGCAGGCGAATATCGAAATCGCTGACCTGCGCCAACGGCTCTGGGCGGCGGCTGCTCATGGTTTAGTAACCTCTGATCTAAAGATATGAAAAGTTGGATTTTCGTGACTTTATGCCCGTGGCAATGTCGGCATCAAGTTACTTGTCGCACCTCAGAACAAGACCCACTCGAGGCCACTCATGAACATGCCGCAGACCGCCCAACTTCCCCTGGCCAGCCAGCTCAAGCTGGACGCCCACTGGATGCCCTTCTCCGCCAACCGCAACTTCCAGCGCGACCCGCGCCTGATCGTCGCGGCCGAAGGCAGCTGGCTGATCGATGACCAGGGCCGTCGCATCTATGACAGCCTGTCCGGCCTGTGGACCTGCGGCGCCGGTCACTCGCGCAAGGAAATCCAGGAAGCCGTGGCCAAGCAGCTCGGCACCCTCGATTATTCGCCGGGCTTCCAGTACGGCCACCCGCTGTCCTTCCAGCTCGCCGAGAAAATCGCCAACCTCACTCCGGGCGAGCTGAACCACGTGTTTTTCACCGGCTCTGGCTCCGAGTGCGCCGACACCTCCATCAAGATGGCCCGCGCCTACTGGCGCCTCAAAGGCCAGCCGCAGAAGACCAAGCTGATCGGTCGCGCCCGTGGCTACCACGGCGTGAACGTGGCCGGCACGGCGCTGGGCGGCATCGGTGGCAACCGCAAGATGTTCGGCCAGTTGATGGACGTCGACCACCTGCCGCACACCCTGCAGCCGGGTATGGCCTTCACCAAGGGCGCTGCCGAAACCGGCGGCGTGGAACTGGCCAACGAGCTGCTCAAACTGATCGAACTGCATGACGCCTCCAACATCGCCGCCGTGATCGTCGAGCCGATGTCCGGCTCCGCTGGCGTGATCGTGCCGCCGGCGGGCTACCTGCAGCGCCTGCGTGAAATCTGCGATGCCAACAACATCCTGCTGATCTTCGACGAAGTGATCACCGCCTTCGGCCGCATGGGCACCATGACCGGCGCCGAGTACTTCGGCGTGACCCCGGACCTGATGAACGTGGCCAAGCAAATCACCAACGGCGCCATCCCCATGGGCGCGGTGATCGCCAGCCGCGAGATCTACCAGACCTTCATGAACCAGGCGACGCCCGAGTACGCCGTCGAGTTCACCCACGGCTACACCTACTCCGCCCACCCGGTCGCCTGCGCCGCTGGCCTGGCCGCCCTGGACCTGCTGGAGAAGGAAAACCTGGTGCAGCAATCGGCCGAACTGGCCCCGCACTTCGAGAAGGCCATCCACGGCCTGAAGGGCGCCAAGCACGTCATCGACATCCGCAACTGCGGCCTGGCCGGTGCCCTGCAGATCGCCCCGCGTGACGGCGACGCCATCGTGCGTCCGTTCGAAGCCGGCATGGCCCTGTGGAAGGCCGGCTTCTACGTGCGCTTCGGCGGCGACACCCTGCAGTTCGGCCCGACCTTCAACGCCAAGCCGGAAGAACTCGACCGCGTGTTCGACGCCGTCGGCCAGGCCCTGCAGGGCATCAACTGATGAGTCAACGCCCGCAGGCCGTGCCCACGGTGCAGGTGGATAACGACGAGGTGATCGTCACCGAATGGCGCTTCGCCCCCGGTGCCGAAACCGGTCGCCACCGCCATGGTTACGACTACGTCGTGGTACCGATGACCAACGGCACTCTGCTGCTGGAAACCCCGGAGGGCGACAAACACGCCCCCCTGGTGGCCGGCCAGAGCTACTTCCGCAAGGCCGGCGTCGAGCACAACGTGATCAACGCCAGCGACCACGAAGTGGTCTTCGTGGAAACAGAATTGAAATAGCGCACGGACCCACGCCTTCTCCCTCTGGGAGAGGGCCGGGGTGAGGGGGGGATCAGCCCCTCCGACTATCCGGCGCCGCACAGACAATAGCCCTACAAGAGACCCCACCCATGAGCCTCATCCCGCACCTGATCAACGGCGAACGCATCGACGACCAAGGCCGCACCGCGGACGTGTTCAACCCGTCCACCGGCGAAGCCCACCGCAAGGTCGGCCTGGCCAGCCGCGCCACCATCCAGCAAGCCATCGACGCCGCCAAGGCCGCGTTCCCGGCCTGGCGCAACACCCCGCCGGCCAAGCGCGCCCAGGTGCTGTTCCGCTTCAAGCAACTGCTGGAGCAGAACGAAGCCATCATCTCCAAGCTGATCGCCGAAGAGCACGGCAAGACCCTGGAAGATGCCGCTGGCGAACTCAAGCGCGGCATCGAGAACGTCGAGTACGCCTGCGCCGCCCCGGAAATCCTCAAGGGCGAATACACCCGCAATGTCGGCCCGAACATCGATGCCTGGAGCGACTTCCAGCCGCTGGGCGTGGTTGCCGGCATCACCCCGTTCAACTTCCCGGCCATGGTGCCGCTGTGGATGTACCCGCTGGCCATCGCCTGCGGCAACACCTTCATCCTCAAGCCCTCCGAGCGTGACCCGAGCTCGACCCTGCTGATCGCCGAACTCTTCCATCAGGCCGGCCTGCCCAAGGGTGTGCTGAACGTGGTCAACGGCGACAAGGAAGCCGTGGACGCGCTGATCGAAGCACCGGAAGTCAAAGCCCTGAGCTTCGTCGGCTCGACGCCGATCGCCGAGTACATCTATGCCGAAGGCACCAAGCGCGGCAAGCGCGTGCAGGCCCTGGGCGGCGCCAAGAACCACGCCGTTCTGATGCCCGACGCCGACCTCGACAACGCCGTCAGCGCGCTGATGGGCGCGGCCTACGGTTCCTGCGGCGAGCGCTGCATGGCCATCTCCGTGGCCGTGTGCGTGGGCGACCAGATCGCCGATGCCCTGGTGGACAAGATCGTTCCGCAGATCAAAGGCCTGAAGATCGGCGCCGGCACCAACTGCGGCCTGGACATGGGTCCGCTGGTCACCGCCGCTGCCCGCGACAAGGTGGTTGGCTACATTGACGACGGCGTTGCGGCCGGCGCCAAGCTGGTGGTGGACGGCCGTGGCTACCGTGTGGCTGGCCATGAAGACGGCTACTTCGTCGGCGGCACCCTGTTCGACAACGTCAAAGCCGACATGCGCATCTACCAGGAAGAAATCTTCGGCCCGGTGCTCTGCATCGTCCGCGTCGGCAGCCTGGAAGACGCCATGCAGCTGATCAACGACCACGAATACGGCAACGGCACCTGCATCTTCACCCGCGACGGCGAAGCCGCGCGCCTGTTCTGCGACGAGATCGAAGTGGGCATGGTCGGCGTCAACGTACCGCTGCCGGTACCGGTGGCCTACCACAGCTTCGGCGGCTGGAAGCGCTCCCTGTTCGGCGACCTGCACGCCTACGGCCCGGACGGCGTGCGCTTCTACACCCGCCGTAAAGCCATCACCCAGCGCTGGCCGCAGCGCGCCAGCCACGAGGCGGCGCAGTTCGCCTTCCCCAGCAACGGCTGAGTGATGCGTTGAATGAAAAAGCCCCGGCGATTGCCGGGGCTTTTTTGATGGGTATCGCTTCGCTCCACCGCATCCTATAGACGCTGCACAGGATGGCGTAGAGCGCAGCGAAAGCCATCACCATTCCCCCGACGTCGTGGCTCAGGTCATCCTCGCGCCCTGCCCAATCCCGAGGCAGGATTCCCGACTTCACATAACGGTGAAACGATGACCACGGCCAATCGGCCACCCGTTCGACGTGGCCATGTTTGCGCGGGTTGTGGTGGATGTAATCCACGTGCCGCGCGAAATCTTCCTCATCGCGAATGCGATGCTCCCAGAAACGACGTTGCCAGATTCCGCGTTCGCCCTTGCTCGATCTGCTTGCCGAAACTTGCTCACCTTGAGGCAACGCGCGCGAGAACTCGGTCTTGATGAGCCGCCAGCGCTGGGCGTAGTCGGCGCTACCCGGTGGCAAGGTGCAAATGGCATGGAGATGGTCGGGGAGAATGACAATGGCATCGATATTCCAGGGGTGGCGTTGCATGGCGTAGCGGAAACTGGCTCGGAGCAGGGCTATCTGTTCGGTAAGTAATCGGCTTCGTCGGTCTGCGAGGTTCAGGGTGAAGAACCAGGTAGCGCCTGGGGTGTGGTCGCGGCGGTAGTGGGTCATCGATGGGCTTCCTTGCCTTTGATTTGATGGGTATCGCTTCGCTCCACCACATCCTACGGGGAGCGCTATCTGTAGGATGGGTGGAGCCTGCGATACCCATGAGTGTTACCCCGCTCAGGCACCCACATACCGCGGCACCTGCTCCCACGGCATCCACAACTCGCCTTGCCACTCCAGCAGCGTCAGGCGTTGGGATTGCCAGCTCAGCATCACGCGGCGCGGGCGGTAGTAGTCCTCCGCATGCTGGTCGCGCAGGGTGGGGATGACGTCGCGGGTGAGCCATTCATCCAGTTGTTGGCATTCGGGATGGCCGAAGCGGATCAGGGCCTTTTAGAGGCCGGCTTCATTGATAACGTGGGCCTCTTCTTCATGGCCGTTGGCGTAGCGGATGAGGGCTAGTCGGGTTTCGTGGGGCTTGAGTCGGCGGTGCAGGGATTGCGGGTGGTGCAGGCCGAGCAGGCGGGCGAAGTCGTAGGCGCAGAACCAGGGTTGGTTGTCGATCATCACGCCGCGCAGGGGGCGGTTGTGGCGGGTGAAGAAGGTGGGGATGTATGCGTCGTGCATGGTGGAACTCCTATGGCTCGATAAGGAGCTGCCACCTTCGTCGTCAAGCGAAAGGGTGGCAGACCGCACGGGGTTGACGAACCGGGCCATAGATCCGGCAGACCCCGAAGGATCTCCACGTGCAGTCTGCCATTAGGGCGGTGCAGTCTAAGGAACTGCACACAAGGTAGGGGCCGTGGGAAACGTCCGTCGCTTCCCACATGCACCGTAGGCAAAGTCGCGCGTATGGCTTCAGGTCGTCAAACCCGGCCGCGGGATTGACCGCGATCGGCGCACGTTAGGGAGGGGGCGGGGAGGGGGCAAGCGCTCAAAAGCGGTTTCGGAAATTTCCGCTGGCTGCCGGGGTGATGGGTTTCGCTTCGCTCTACGCCATCCTACGGGTCTACTTACCGCCTTTGCGATTGCGCACGTAGAGCGATTCGCCGCCGCTGGCGCTGCCGCCACGGCTCTGGAGTTCGAAGCGCTTGCTCTGGCCCTTGATCAGGTCGCTGAGCTTGCGAAAGCCATAGAGGCGTGCGTCGAACTCCGGACGCAGCTTGGTGATGTTCTGGCCGAGGGCGCCGAGCTGGATCCAGCCGTCGTCGTCGGAGAGGTCGTCGATGACCTTGGCGATGAGATCCACCGGCACCTTCTGCGTCTTGGGTTTGGCGGCGCGGGGCGAGGCGTCGGCCGGTCCCGGTTGGGCCTTATCGCTGCCGCCGGTGACGGGCTCGGCGGCGTCTTCCCGAAGGATCTCGGTGTAGATGAACTTGTCGCAGGCCACCACGAAGGGCTTGGGCGTTTTCTCTTCACCGAAGCCGTAGACGCTGAGTCCTTCTTCCCGCAACCGCGCGGCCAGGCGGGTGAAGTCGCTGTCGCTGGAGACCAGGCAGAAGCCATCGAAGCGCCGGGTGTAGAGCAGGTCCATGGCGTCGATGATCAGCGCGCTGTCGGTGGCGTTCTTGCCCTTGGTGTAGGCGAACTGCTGGATGGGCTGGATGGAATGGTCGAGCAGCACCTTCTTCCAACTGCCCAGCTGCGGGCCGGTCCAGTCGCCGTAGATACGTTTCACGCTGGCCACGCCGTACTTGGCGATTTCCTCGAACAGGCCCTCGATGATGGCGGCCGGCGCGTTGTCGGCGTCGATCAGGACCGCGAGGTGCTTCTGCTGGCGTGGGGCTTGAGGTTTGATGGCCATGGTTCGTCCCTGGTGCTGTGGATGACTGACCATACTGCGAAGCGGGCGGTCAGTGGCAATCTATCGACCAGAGAATTGCAGTTCTGTACTTGGTGGTTGCTATAACCACCAAATCCGCGCCAAGGACTGGACGTGAATAGCCGACAACTCATGGAGCTGATCGAGGCCGATGCATGGTTTCTGGTCAGGGGCAGTCACCACCACTTCAAGCACTCGACGAAGCCGGGGCTGGTGACCATTCCCCACCCGAAGCAGGACCTGCTGCCCCGAACGGCGGCCAGCATTCTCAAGCAGGCGGGCCTCAAGTGAGTCCTTTTCATCTTTTCCCGAGGAGCTACCTCATGCATTACCCAATCGCGATTCTTCCCGGTGACGATGGGCACGCCTGGGGCGTGGAGGTGCCGGACCTGCCCGGCTGCTTCTCTTCGGGCGGCGATCTGGATGACGCGATGGCCATGGCGCGCGAGGCCATCGAGGGGCATCTGGAAATTCTGGCGGAGGAAGGGGCACCGATTCCGGTGGCGCGGAAGGTGACCTTCCATGCCGCGAATCCCGAATACGCCGGCTGCACCTGGGCGTTGGTGGATATCGACGTGACGCGCTACATGGGCAAGGCGGAAAAGCTGAACATTACGCTGCCGGGCAAACTGCTCAATCGCATCGATGACTACGTGAGGAACCACCCGGAGCAGAAGAGTCGTTCGGGCTCCCTGGCGGCTGCGGCGCTGCGGGCGTTGCAGGAGGGGTGAGGGGCGGCTGTAGCCCTCTCCCCCGGCCCCACTCCCTGAAGGGAGTGGGGAGCAAGGCGCATCACACCTTGCGTACGAACTCCGACTTCAGCTTCATGGCGCCAATGCCATCGATCTTGCAGTCGATGTCGTGGTCGCCATCCACCAGGCGGATGTTCTTCACCTTGGTGCCGACCTTGACTACCAGGGACGAGCCTTTGACCTTGAGGTCCTTGATCACGGTGATGGTGTCACCGTCCTGCAGGACGTTGCCAACGGAGTCTTTGATCACCTTGTCGTCGCTGGCCGTTTCGGCGCCGGCGTCGGCGGACCACTCGTGGGCGCACTCCGGGCAGATCAGCATGGCGCCGTCTTCGTAGGTGTATTCGGAGTTGCATTTGGGGCAGGGCGGCAGGGTGCTCACGGTTTACCTCGACGTCGGTGTCACGAAAAACCATGGATTGTATAAGGTTTTGCCATCGCTTTGCCCGTTTCTGCGCTTTTGTAAGCGGGATGTGTCGAGTGTTTTACCGACTTGGCCATGTCTAAATCTTCCTGCTGGAACTGGTTGTTAGTCTGCGTGCACAGATAGTTCGTGGGCCTGGCCCGCATCGAGGGTGCAATGCGGCAACGTGTGTTCTGGAAGCTGGTCCCGAGGGAGCCGCGCAGTTTCCTGCTGAGCCGCCGAGTGCGGTGGATCGTCAGGTGGTGAATCGGTCGATGTCGGCCAACGTCTGGATGCCACCGCAGACGGACTTCCTGGGCAACCTGGCGATGGATTTCATCAGCCGCCAGGAAACCCTGGAGCGCGATTACGCTTCGATTTGCCAGCGTTTCGACATCGTTGCCCCGTTGCTCCATGTGAACCCTACGCAACAACGCCAGCAGCTACCGGTGCGTGAGTTTTGCTCGCTGCGTACGCGGAGGCTTGTGCAACGGGTCTATGCACGCGACTACGAGTGGTTGGGTTATGAGTGAGGATGGCCCTTCCGACCCACCCTATGGCGTATCCGTGGGCTCGGGAATACTCAGCACGCCGGCATCGGTAAAGCGCCGGGTGCCCCAGAAGCCGCCACCCAGTTTGCCGCGCAGGGCATAGGGGACATTCTGGACCGGGCTGGCGCCGGTGAGGCCCCAAGCCTGGCGCAGCACTGAGAAGGCCGAGATGGTTACTGGCACTTCGATGAGCGTTTCACCAAAGCCTGCCACCGTGCCGCCCTGGCTGCTGACGCCTCTGGCCAGGGGCAGGTCGTTCAGGTCCAGTTCCAGGGCCACGCCGCTGTAGTGGATAGCACTTTCATTGGGGTTCTGTACCCGCAGCTTGAGGTTGAAGCGCATTTCCAGGCCTTCGCCGGGGATAGGCTCCATGCCGGCGAGGTCGACCTGCAACGGGTCGCGTGTGCCGAAACCGGCGCAACCTGCCAGCAGCAGCGACAGTAACAAGGCGGCGAGGCGGGTAGGGTGCATGGAAGGCTTCCTGCTCCGGGTCTTGCCTTGAGTAAAGATCAGGCCGGTGCGGGCGTGCCCACATTTTCTGTGGAGCAGGCTGTGGATATCTTCTGGATGGATTGCGCTATGGCCTGCGCCAGAAGGCTTATGGCGGGTTGTTCGTTTCATGCTCACGAAGGGTGCAACCGCGGCTACCGGGCGCTCGTTGCAGATACCCACGGAATCTGTGGGGCAAGCTGTGGATAGCTTTGGGATGGGTGCCTGAAGCGCCCGAAAATAGCGACATACAAGCGGTTGATCGGTTTTTGTACAGGTGTGAGGGGCGGGCTTTCATGGGGTTGCAACGAGCAGGCCTGTGATCTGTTCAGCGAACGAGCCCGTCGCCACCCTGCGCGTGGTGCGTCGGTGCGGGATGCTCACAGAAACTGTGGGCTGCTCTGTGGATATCTTTGGGATAAATGCGTGGATTGCCCATGGGGCAGGCGCTGGAAACACTTGCTTGGTTTTTCGTCGTCAGTCGTATTCGGCCGCTTCGTGGTCGCCCAGCAGGCGGCGCTGGCGTGGGGTGCAGGCGGCGAGCGTGTCGGGGTTGAAGCGAAAGTCCAGGTAGGGCGAAAACTTCTGCGCCACCATGCGCCGTCCGTAGTGCACCTGCAGCAGGTAGCGACTGCGGTCCATGGTGCGGTTGCGGCTGCCGGCGTGCCAGAGCTCACTGCGGAACACCAGCACATCGCCTGCCCGGCACAGCACGGCATCGGCCGTTCTTCCGTGCCAGTTGGTTTCACCTGGCTGGGGCTTGCGCCCGGCGCGGTGGCTGCCGGGGATGACCAGGGTGGGGCAAAGGTCGGCGTCGATATCGTCCAGGTACAGGTGAGCGGTGAGCACCTGCATCGGCAACTGGAAAGACGGGTCGGCCAAGAGGCTTTCCGGCAGCTCCATTACCAGGTGGTCCAGGTGCAGCTCGGCACCGACAAAGCCGGGGTGGCAGCGCCAGACGGTCTGGCCGATCACGTGGCAGTCCTTGCCCAGTGCCGCTTCGGCCAGGTCGATCACGCGGGGCAGGTCGAGGTAAGGCAGCCATTCCGGCCCCCGGTTGAACACGCATTTGAAATGGTCGTCCACCAAGCCGATGTAGTCCCAGTGGATGGGCTGGAGCTGGTCCATAAGACGGCGCAGGGTGGCGATGGCGGGCGCGTCGAGCACGCCGGGGATGAGGGTGAAGCCCTGGGCGTTCAGGTCACGGAGATGGGCGGCGGCGGACATCGGCATGTCCTCGTAACTGGAGTTACCTGTAGGGTGGACCACGCTTCACCGGTCCACCATGGGAGGTTCGCCATGGCATCGAGGGTGGGCGGAAGAGCGCCACCCACCCTGCGTCAGGCTTTGAGCAAGCTTTCGAGGCGTTGGCGCAGTGGCTCGATCTCCTCTTCTGCAAGGTTCAGCAGGAAGTCATTCCGGAGCACCTCGACCAGCTCAGCTGCATCCTCGATCGTGCGACTTTCCACGCGCCCATCGCGGTGGCGCTTGTTGAAGGTGCCGTTGGCCAGGGTCAGCCGCCATTCGCCTTGGCTGCGTGCGGTCATCAGCATTTGGCGGAACACGCTATTGGGGTGGGTGGAGGTGTACCAGTTGCGCGGGATGCAATCGACCCAGGCATGCACCTCCGGGCCGAAGCGGTAGCAGGCCGCCCAGCCGGTTTCGGCGCGGAAGTTTTCCAGT
Organism: Pseudomonas sp. BN415; assembly: GCF_029871195.1. NCBI lineage: Bacteria > Pseudomonadati > Pseudomonadota > Gammaproteobacteria > Pseudomonadales > Pseudomonadaceae > Pseudomonas > Pseudomonas sp. BN415. The sequence continues at coordinate 72,083 of NZ_SSOK01000070.1, read as the reverse complement.
TGCACCTCGTCGGTACCGTCATTCTGCGGACGCAGGCGATAGGGGAGGTCGGCGGGTATCGGGCCTTTGAGGGGAACGGCGCGCCAAGGGGTGGCGGAGCCGAAGCCGACATCCACCAGGTAAGGGCCTTCCGGAAGCCGCACGCGCAGCATCAGGTGGGAAAGCATGGTCTGCGGCGCATCCAGCGGCAGGCCCCAACGCACCCGGCCACCCAGCATTTCGACGTGATAGCCGAGGGCGAGCAGCAGGCGGGCGAAGAGGTTGTTCAGCTCGTAGCAATAGCCGCCGCGCTGGCGTTCCACCACCTTGGCGAACACGGCGCCGGCGTCGATGTGGATGGGGCGGTCGAGCAGTACGTCGACATTCTCGAAGGCCACCCGCTGCTGGTGGGCGGCGATCAGTCTGTCGAGGCTGGCGAGATCGGCGTGCGGCGGTGCGGGGGTGTCCAGGTGGCGCAGGTAGGCCTCGGTCTGCTGCGGGTTCAGTGCGTACATGCAGGAAAGCTCCTTGGCGATGAAGACTGGATGCTAGCAGATGCGTTTCCGCTGGCGACGAACGGTAGTTTGGTGTCGTTCTTAATCAACGGTGCCTGTAAAAAATAAGAAACTCGCCAGTCACGAGGTGACGTTGGTAAACGCTTTAAATCAGTGTGTTGGGATGAATTCTGTCTTCAGGGTCAGAGGCGTTCTGTCGATTTTTTTGCTCATACGCATCGTATTTGTTTGACATATTTTACGTCTTTGGCAGACTTCGCCTCCGTGGTAACCGCTCGGTTCGCTCCGTGCCGGCCCTCCGCCGTCAATAACAAAAACTCCGTCAGCCGAGGCGCCTGCCCCTCAGATTCCCGGCCCCGACGGGCGTGCCTCTGGAACAAGAACAAATGCTGATCTGGTTTGTTGCGGTATACCTGCTGATCACAGTTGGTGTCGGTTTCTACGCCTCCACTCGTGTCAAAAACTCCAAGGACTTCGCGGCCGGCGGCCGGAGCATGTCCTTCCCCCTGGTCGCGGCGATGGTGTTCGCCACCTGGTTCGGCTCGGAAGCCGTGCTGGGCATTCCTGCGACCTTCATCGAGGAAGGCTTCGCCGGGATTGTCGAAGACCCCTTTGGTTCGTTTGGTTGCCTGATGCTGGTGGGCCTGGTCTTCGCCCGTCCGCTCTACCGCATGAACCTGCTGACCATCGGTGACTTCTTCAGGAAGCGCTTCGGTCCGAACGTCGAGCTGATCACCAGCCTGGTCATCATCGGTTCCTACCTGGGCTGGGTGGCTGCCCAGCTCACCGCGCTCGGCGTGGTGTTCAACGTGCTGTCCGACGGTTCGATCACCACCACCCAGGGCATGCTGATCGGCACCGCCATCGTGCTGCTCTACACCCTGTTCGGCGGCATGTGGTCGGTGGCGCTGACCGACTTCATGCAGATGATCATCATCGTCGTCGGCCTGGTGTACCTGACCTGGCTGATCGGTGACATGGCCGGTGGTGCCGACGTGGTGATCAGCCATGCGGCGTCCGAAGGCAAGTTCACCTTCATGCACAGCTTCGAGCCGCGGGACATCGTCGCTTTCATCGCTGCCGCGGTGACCATGATGTTCGGCTCTATCCCGCAGCAGGACGTGTACGCCCGTGTGATGTCGGCCAAGACCGAGAACATCGCTGCCCGTGCGTCCATGACCGGTGCCGTGTTCTACCTCAGCTTCTGCATGCTGCCGATCTTCCTCACCTACGCCGCTTCGATGATCGACCCGGCCATGGTGCAGAAGTGGCTGGCCGAAGACTCGCAGATGATCCTGCCGCACCTGATCATGGAGCGTACCCCGCTGTTCGCCCAGATCATGTTCTTCGGCGCACTGCTGTCGGCGATCATGTCCACCGCATCGGGCACCCTGCTGGCGCCGTCGGTGACGTTCACCGAGAACGTCCTCAAGCGCTTCATCCCCGACATGACCGACCGCCAGTTCCTGCTGGCCATGCGTATCAGTGTGGTGGTGATGACCGCGGCTACCTCGGTCTTTGCCCTGTACTCCGACGCGAGCATCTACGAGATGGTCGGCAACGCCTACAAGGTGACCCTGGTCGCTGCCGTGGTACCGCTGTTCGCCGGCCTGTTCTGGAAACGCGCCACCACCCAGGGCGCCCTGCTGGCCATCGCGTTCGGCCTGCTCTCCTGGATGTACCTGGAAGCCACCTACGCGGACACCGACTTCTGGCCGCCGCAACTGGCCGGCCTGCTGTTCAGTGCCCTGGGCATGCTGCTGGGTTCGCTGCTGCCGCAGTTCGTGCGCAGCCGTCGTGAATCCCTGGAGCCTGTTGCGGCCTGAGGCTCCGAGGTCTGAACGAGCCCCGCCACGTGCGGGGCTTTTTCATGGACTCTCTCTGCATTCCCCGTAGGAGCTGGCTATTGGCCCGATGGCAAATTTCTCGCACCAGCGACGCCGCCCTTGGCGATTGAACTTGCCCCTACAGGATTCCGGAGACTCAGGCCGCCAGTTCGACGAAGCCGCGCAGCACGGTCAGGCCGACGAACAGGCTCATGGCGATCTGGCTGCCGCGGGGCACGCTGTCGCAGAGGGTGCGGAAGTTGAGCATGGGGGCGATGAATAGCTTCGGCCAGCAGGCGAAGGCCGCGCAGAGGGTGATCATGGACAGTGCGGCGAGGCTGGCGGAGAAGTCGAAGGTTGCGTTGGAGAGGATGCAACTGATGGGGATGGCAATGGCGATGGCGATCCAGCCGCCGGTGACTAGTTTCTCGCCCCGGGTGCGTGGCGAAACTGTAGCGCTGTCACTGGCCATAGGCGATTCCTTGTCTGACTGCAGGCTGAGACTGCCGCGCATTCTCTACCCGCCTTCGGGAAGGCGCAAGACAGTGGGGCCCGTCCCTGCGACGGGCCCCACGGTCATCAGAAATGCACCTTGGCCAGCAGGCTGAAGGTGTTCTGGTTGGTGCCGCCGAGTATCTCGTCGCCGAGGAAGCTGCTGTCGTCGATGGCGTACTTGTTCTTCCAGTAGTCGTACTCGATACCGACGTAGAAGTGTTTCACCGCGCTCCAGCCCATGGCCTTGCCCAGGTCGTACTTGATCTGCGGGTTGAAGTGCAGGTTGGCATGCAGGTCGTTCGGACGGTCGGAGGTGGCGTCCTTGTTGTTCCACACCCAGTCCATGAAGCCGTCGATCACGACGTCCGAATTGCCCACCGGAATGGTGTAGGACCACACCGGGGTGACCTGCCACTGGCCGGACGGGTTGTTGGTGATGCCGTCGGGCTTGCGGTAGTAGAAGTTCAGCTGGAAGTAATCGAAGCCGGGGAGCTTGAGGTCGAAGCCCGGGCCGATCAGGTAGTTCTGGTTGCGGTTCTCGCCACGCTCGTAGGTGGTGGCCAGCAGCACGTCGCTAATGGGGCCGAACTCCAGTTTCTGGTCGAACACCTTGCCGAAGGACAGGCGCGGGGAGAATTCGCCGTAGTAGGTGTTCTTGCCGGCGTTGGCGTCTTCCTCGCCGTTGTAATTGATCTGGTCGACGAAGACGAACAGGTCGCCCCAGGTCCAGCCGCTGGCGTGCTCGAAGGTGAAGGTCTGCTGGATTTCCGGGTTGATCTCGAAATTCTTGCCGTACAGGTAGGACAGGCTGTTGTCCTGCCACAGCAGGGGACCGTCAGCCAGGGCGCTGCCGGCCGCCAGCAGGCCGCCAGCGAGCATCAGGGAGGAAAGGGTGCGGTTCATCGGGTGTTGGCTCCAGTGGTCTTGATTCGTGTCTATCTGCGTAGAACTTGTCTGTTTGGTCAGGCCTGCCGGGGAGAGCAAGAAAGGCGCCAAGATGCCAAGGGCAGGTGGCAGGGCGCGCGATTATCGGGGGAATGCGCCGTTTTTCAAGCGGTTACGCGAATTTCGCGGGCGTTACCCGACTGTTGGAAGCTGACCAGATGCACAACTCTGGGGAGGGAAAGCTGACCGCGCGGGCAGTTTTGCCTTGATTTGGGGCGGCGTCGGAGCCAGCACGAATGCAGTCCGATGGACAGGGACGCACTGCGCCCCAGTGCGGTATTCGCGGGAGTACCTGGGAAGTTGCGGGGCAGCGGTACGGAAGGGGACCTTTCAATGCTCTGGGGCGGGCAGCAGGTTGTGTGGGATCGAGCCGGGCGTAGCGGTGCTCATTGGCAGGGACCGGCGGGGCAGCCGGGCGCCAGATCCGCTGGATGTCGTCGAGGTATCACCCTTCCAGTCGATGAACTTCGCCGTCCGTCCGGCGCCTGTGTTCGGTGTTTTCGTGGAAGTTGGCGGGCGCAATTTTCATACCATCCTGCACCGCGCGCCCTGCGTCGCGGCTGCCATGGGAAGTGCCGCTTCAAAGACCGATGAAGCGTCCGCCCGCGGTTGGGGACTGGGTCCCCAGAACTGGGGAAAAAGTGGGTGGGGAACTGGGGAAATTACCGTTCTACCTGTTGGTGACCGCTGAACGGCAGGGCTGCGGGCGATGAGGCCTGCGCTATAAATACCGGGGTCGGAGCTGGAATTGCCGACCCGGCCGGAGGCGTCTTTCTGACGCTCGCCTTGCGAGCGAACCGACGGTCACACAAGGGGAGGTTTCGATGAAGATGGCGCTGGCGAAAAAGCCCTTCAATCTGTTCCGCTGGTTTTCCCTGGTGAGCCTGGTAATCATCCTGGTGGTCGCCATCCTGCTCGGCCTGGCGGCGACCCGCTTTCTCATGCGCGAAAGCATCGACCGCGATGCCATGCTCAGCGCCCAGTTCATCAAGTCCATCGCCGACGTCGAAGTCATCCATGGCAACTTCTCCCCGGGCCTGACCTTGGGCGAATTCCTCGACAAGCGTGTCGACGGTGCGCGCCTCGGTGTTTCCCACGAACAATTGGTGAAGTCCCACGAGGAGTTCTTCGACCATATCGTGCGCCTGCCCGATGTGCTGCTGGCCAATGTCTACGCGCCCGATGGCGTGGTGATCTGGTCGACCAACCCGAAACTGGTGGGTGGGCGGTCGCTGGAACAAGCCAAGCTGAACGAAGCGGTACGGAGCCGCAATACGGTGACCACCGAGCATCACGGTCCCGACGCCGGCCCGGCCGAGGACTACTTCATGCGGGTGCCCCACAGCCTTTATCTGGAAAGCTTCATTCCGCTGCAGGACAGCCGCGGCGAAGTGCTCTCTGTCATCGAGATCTACAAGGAGCCGGTGGACCTGATCGCCCGCATGAATCGCGGCTTCGTCCTGCTCTGGATCGCTACGGCGCTGGGCGGCGCGATCATCTACCTGAGCCTGTTCTGGTTCGTACGCCATGCCTCGCGCCTGGTGGACGACCAGCAGCGGCAGCTGGTGGAAAACGAAACCCTGGCCCTGCTCGGCGAGATGTCCACCGCTGTCGCCCACAGCCTGCGCAACCCGTTGGCGTCCATCCGCTCCAGTGCCGAGCTTGCGCTTGAAGTGGACCAGGGGCCGCTGCACAAGAACCTGGGCGACATCATCACGCAGGTGGACCGTATGTCGAAGTGGGTCCGCGAGCTGCTGCTGTCCGCCCGCCCGCTCTCCGGTGACCAGGAGCCGGTGGACATCACCAATGCCCTGGAAGAGACCCTGGCCGCCTACGAACCGCAGATCCGCCACTCCGGCATCGAGGTCGACTGGCAGACCCGGGAGGCACCCAAGGTGGTCAGTCATCCGGTGCTCCTGCAGCAATTGCTGGGCAGCGTGCTTTCCAACGCCATCGAAGCCATGCCGCGCGGCGGTCGCCTGGTGGTCAGCCTGGAGCCGGATGCACGTCGCCATCTGCTTAACTTGACCATCAGCGACACCGGTGGCGGCATGTCGCCGGCCATGCTGGACATGGCCTTCAAACCCTTTCACACCACCAAGCGCGGCGGCCTGGGCGTCGGCCTGGTGCTGGTGCGCAAGATAGTCGAGCGCTTTGGTGGAGCAGTCAGCATCGAAAGCCGGGAGAACGCTGGTACCAATGTGCACCTGACCTTCAGGGCCACGGCAGGGGGATAACAAAAATGGGCAACAGCATTCTGATTGTCGAAGACGACGAGATCCTGGCTGATAACTTCTGCACCTACCTGCAGCGTCGCCAGTTCGACGTCATCGTTTGCAGTTCGGCCGAGGAAGCCCTGGCGATCATCGAGGCGCAGCATCCTGATCTGGTGCTGACCGACTACTGCCTGCCGGGCATGAGCGGGTGCGACCTCATCAGCCGCGCCCGCGCACTGGACGAGCAACTGAAGGTCATCATGATCACCGGCCACGGCAACGTGCAGGGCGCGGTGGAAGCCATGAAGGCCGGCGCCAGCGACTACCTGACCAAGCCGGTGGCCCTGGCCGAGCTCAAGCTGGTGGTGGATAAGGTGCTGGAAGCGAGGCGACAGGAGCAGCGTTTGTCCTTTTACCAGCAACGTGAAGCCCAGGACTCCGGGCTCACCGGCCTGATCGGCGACTCCGGACCCATGCGTGCCATGAAGGACCTGGTCTGCCAGGTGCTGGGTGCCGAAGAGCGCATGGCCGGTGAAGACCTGCCGGTGGTGCTGATCGAGGGCGAGACCGGGACGGGCAAGGAGCTGGTGGCCCGCGCCCTGCACTTCGACGGCGCGCGCCGCAAGGGACCCTTCGTCGAATTCAACTGCGCGTCGATTCCCTCGCACTTGCTGGAGGCGGAGCTGTTCGGCCACGAGAAGGGCGCTTTCACCGATGCCAAGGATCGCCGCGTGGGCCTGGTGGAAGCAGCCGATGGCGGCACCCTGTTCCTTGACGAGGTGGGCGAGATCGACCTGCTGCTCCAGGCCAAGCTGCTCAAGCTGCTGGAAGACCGCACCATCCGTCGCCTGGGCTCGGTCCGCGAACGCAAGGTCAACCTGCGCATCATCAGCGCCACCAACTGCAACCTCGAACAGATGGTCCAGGAGGGCAAGTTCCGCCGCGACCTGTTCTTCCGCCTGCGCATCATCACCATCAAGGTGCCGCCGCTGCGTGCCCGTGGCGACGATATCTTCACCCTGGCGGAACACTTCGTCGCCCAGCACGGCAAGCGCTACGGGAAGCCGGGGCTGCGCTTCAGCCCGGAAGCCAAGTCAGTGCTCAAGGGCTACAGCTGGCCAGGCAACGTGCGTGAACTGCGCAACATGCTGGAACAGACCGTGCTGCTGGCGCCAAGCAATGTCATCAGCCCCGAGCAATTGACCATCTGTCGCGGCCTGCTGGCCGGTGCCGGTGTCACCGAGGCGGCCCTGCCGGCGATGATGGTAGAGCCGCTGGGGCTGGAAGACGAAAACCTGAGCCTGTCCGACGCCGAGCGCGACCTTGTGGTCAAGGTGCTCGGCAAGACCGACTGGAACATCTCCAAATCCGCCCGGATGCTCGGCCTGACCCGCGACATGCTGCGCTACCGTATCGACAAGCTGGGTCTGGAACGGCCAGACCGGCAGCATCATTGAGCAGACCCCAATCTCGGGGCATCCACCGACCAAGGTCGGGGGAATGAGATCTGGTGAAACTTCCTGGCCATTCTAGGCTCTACGAATCATCGGCCCGGTCGGGTCGATGCAGCCTTGGCTCGGAACGTGCAAGGATGCAATCAGCGGTCAGCCTGGCCGCCGTCCGATCTCCTGACAGGGGAGCAGCCGCAGTGTCGAAGAAAGTACTGATAGTCGACGACGAAGAAATCCTCGCCGGGAACTTCCAGACCTACCTGGAAATGCTTGGTTGTGAAGTGCAAACCGCCACCAGCGGGGCCATCGCTCTGGAGGTCGTGGTGAACTTCAAGCCCGACCTGCTGGTGCTCGACTATCGTTTGCCGGACATGACCGGCTTCGACGTGTTCGATGCCTTGCGCACCTTGCACAGTTGCGAAGCCGTGTTGATGACCGCGCACCCCAGCATCGAAGTGTGCAACCGCGCCATCGAGCGCAACATCGACATCATCCTCCTCAAGCCCTTCCCCCTGCATGAGCTGGGCAACGTGGTGCTCCATGGCCTGCCTGGTGGCGCCCTCCGCGAGTCGTCGGCCGAGCAGCCAGCCCAGGCTGATCGTCGCCGTGGCGGTGAGGTGAATTTCCCGCTGAAACTCTACGACGGCGCCTGGGTGCTCTCCGACCGCCGCCGCCCTGCGGCAAGCTCCGACGAACCTCTGAAGCAGGCCAAGAAAGGCGCGTGACGTCGCCGGATCGAAAAACGCGCAGGCATCGACCTGCGCTTTTTCTTTACAGGGCGAAAAGTTGACAGATCGACCGACGAGGTCGGCCGGGATTAGTGTCCGGGCTGTGGATCACCAACCGGACACGAGGACTGCCCCATGCTCTCGCTCGAACTCTTGCTGGAACACCAGACCCTCAGTTTTGCCGTGGCCATGGCCATGAGTGGCCTTGCCTGGCTCGCCTATGGTCATGCCTGAAACGACGTCGCGTAGCCGCAACGTGGGAGGGAATGTCCCTACTGAATGCTCGACGCCAGCTCGAAGATCGGGATGTACATCAGGATCACGATCACCCCGATGATCAGGCCGATGAAGGTCATCAGCAGCGGCTCGAACAGGCGCACGAACCATTCGATCCAGCGGCTGGTTTCCTCGTCATGGAAGTCGGCCGTGCGTTCCATCATCTCGCCAAGGTTGCCGGATTGTTCACCCGCCCTGAGCATGCGCAGCGACACCGGCGTCGCCAGCCCATGCTCCTCCAGTGCGCGGGAGAGCGCCTGGCCTTCGCGGATTCGTGTGGCGGCCTGGTCCAGTCGCGGGCGTGAGGCGGCACCGAGCAGCCCACGGACCATGGCGATGGCGGTGAGAATGGGAATCCCGCCCTGCAGCAGGATGCCCAGGGACCGGTAGAAGCGCGCCAGCTCATAGATCCGGATGCGCTCGCGAATCGTCGGCAAGCGTTCGACCTGGCGTCCCAGCGCACGCCGCACGCTCTCCTGGCGCAGCAGCAGGACCAGCGCCACCAGCGTCAGCGCGGCGCAGCCGAAGACTTCCGTCTGGTGCGAATGGAGAAACAGCCCGCTGTGCAGCAGCACGCGGGACAACCAGGGCAGGTTCGAACCCAGCCCCTCGAACACCAGGCTGAAACGCGGCACCACGTAGCCCACCAGGAACAGCAACACCCCGCAGCCGACCATGAACAGCAGCACCGGGTACACCGACGCGCTGATGATCTTCTGCCGCACCTCGTCCATCCGCGTACGGTAGGCCACATAGCGGCCTAGGGCATCGCCCACCGCGCCGGTCTTCTCGCTGGACTGCACCAGCGCCACGTAGAGCGCGGGGAATATCGCGGGGAATTGCGCCAGCGCCTGCGACAGCGACTTGCCCTCGTAGAGCAGCCGCACCAGGCCACCCAGCACCTTGCGCGCCTGCGGGTCGGCTTCTTTCTCAGTCAGGCTTTCCAGGGCATCGATCAGTGCCAGCCCGGCATTCAGCAGCGTGGTCAGCTCCTGGCTGAACAGCAGCAGCGGGAAGCCTTCGCGCCGCCGCCAGCTTCGCAGCGACCAGCCACGCTCGGGCTGCAGGGCGAGCACCCGCAGCCCTTGGGCTTCGACCTGGCGGCGGGCGTCATCCTGGCTCGCCGCCTCTACCACCAGCGCGACCACCCCGGCCTGGGCGCGAACCGCTTTTATCTGAAAGCGCATGACGGTCACTGCCAACTGGTGACTTCGGCGTTCTCGCCGTCACCGCCGGGCTGGCCGTCCTTGCCCAAGGTGAGCAGCTCGAAATCGCCGTTCTCGCCGGGGGAGCGGTAGACATAGGCGCGACCCCAGGGGTCCTCGGGGACTTCCTTCTGCAAGTAGGGGCCGGCCCAGCGCGGTTCGTCGGAGGGGGCGCTCACCAGCGCCGTCAGGCCCTGCTCGGTGCTGGGATAGCGTCCCACCTCAAGACGGTAGATATCCAGGGCCTTCACCAACCCCTCGATCTGTGCGCGGGCCACTTTGGTTTCGGAGCGGCCCAGCTGATTGAAATACTTGGGTGCCACAATGCCGGCCAACAAGCCGAGCACCACCAGCACCACCAGGAGTTCAAGGAGGGTGAAACCCTGTTCGGGTCGACGATGCATCTTCATGGGAGCCTCCGCTGCCGGTCACTGCAGAGGGCTATGCAAGAGCTGTGCACGACGAGCGGGCGAGGGGGGCGACACATCGCCGGTCGGATTATCCGGCACGTGCTTTGCTGACGGTACAGCACCGTACAACCCGAAGGGGATTGGCCCTCACAGGGGAGAAAAACGATGAAAGTGCCCGCCCTGGTGCTGTTCAGCATCTTTGCGACCACCGCTGTCGAGTCCCGTGCCGATATCTACCAGGTGGTTTCCGCCAATGGCGCCATCATGCTCACCAACATCCACCGAACCGACCGCAAACTGGTTCGCGTGGCCCGTGAGAGGCCTGTGCAGGCCAAGGCGCCTGGCGTGGTCAAACCGGTACGCAAGGGGCCACTCAAGGCGCCGCGCTACTCACTGATCGTGGCCCAGGCGGCCTTCGAATACGACCTGCCGGCGGAGCTGCTGCACGCCGTGATCACGACCGAATCCAACTACGACCCCACGGCTGTTTCGCCCAAGGGCGCGGCTGGCCTGATGCAGCTGATGCCCGGCACCGCGCGGGATCTGGGCGTGCACGACGTATTCGACCCGACGGCGAATGTCCGGGGTGGCGCGCGCTACCTCAAGCGCATGATGAAGCTGTTCGGCAATGACCTCTCCCTGGCCCTGGCGGCCTACAACGCGGGTCCCGGCGCGGTGCTCGCCTACGACCGCGCCATTCCTCCCTACCCGGAAACCCAGCGCTATGTCCCCAGCGTCCTGAAGCATTACAAGCGCCTCCAGGCCGACGCAAAACGACCCCGCTAGTGGGGAATTTCCCCAGATGCGGGGGCGTTTTTTTCGTGAATTCATTCGCGCCTCGCTGGGAAGGGGCCGCTCGCAGGGTTGGCTTCAGCCCACCAACGGCAGCCAGTGCGTAACGGGATAACGGTCTTTCATCCACCCTCGCTCCCCGGCTGGACGCTGCCCGGTGGACGGCAAATCGCCGTCCACCCCCTACGTCCGTTACGCGGTCCCTCGCGCATGAGTGCTCTCCTACAGGGTTCGGCGTTTCCCGCCCGCTTGCCGCCCCCAGAAAACCGGGGAATTGGGTGGGAATCGGGTGGGGAAAATGCTGGCCATTTCTTGGTTTTTCATCATAAGTAATTGAATTATTGAAGTTTTCTGTGATGGCACAGGCATTGCTGGGACCGTCCTGCCCTCTATTTGGCATCCATGCACCTGATACCGAGGTCAGCCAAGATGAACCGGACTAACCCTTCGAGCCGTGCAATTCCCCTCCGCTTAGGTGCCCAGGGGGCATTTCTATATCTGGGCAGCGTTCTGCTGTTGCTGGGCGCTGCCCTTGGCGGCGAAGACGCCGCGGCGGCGGTCCGTTGTGAGCGCAACATCGTGGCCAACGTCGTGGCCCTCGATCAGCCGCTGATGTTCAATCGCCTCGGTGCGCAGAACATCAACGGCATGATGTTCGCCCTGCGCCGCGATGTGGTGGACAAGAATGAAACGCCGCTCACCCAGGGGGGCTCGGCAGTGCCTGGCGAAGTGGCGCTGCGTCCGGACAAGCGCCCGCGTCCGCTGGTATTGCGCGTCGCCGCCGGTGATTGCCTGACCATCAACCTGCAGAACCTGCTGGCCCACCAGGCCAACCCCAACAACCCGGACGATCCGCTGTTCAAGAAGGACGAACAGGTCGCCGACCGCCATGTCGGTTTCCAGGTCAACGGGATGCAGGCGGTCAACGACATCGGTGACATCGCCACCAACGCCGGCCGTAACCAGAACACCCTGATCCCGCCCGGCGGCAGCCGCAGCTACACCCTTTACGCCGAGCGTGAGGGCGCCTTCGCCGCCAGCAGCTACGGCGCTACCTTCGGTGGTGAAGGTACGGGCGGCAACACCGCCAACGGCCTGTTCGGCCAGGTGGTGGTGCTGCCCAAGGGTGCGCGCACCTACCGCAACGTGGTCACGGAAGAGGAGATGCGCCTGGCCACCACCGGCCGTACTCCGGCCGGACAGCCGATCATCGACTACGAAGCGCGCTACCCGCAGGAGGCTCCCTGGAACGAGGAAGGCAAGGCCGGGCTGCCGGTGATCGCCATGATGGACAACGGCGAGATCATCTCCAGCGACACCGATGCCGTGGTCATGGGCCCCAACCCCGACGGCACCTTCCCGCAGAACACCTACCCGCTGGAAAGCTACGGCAAGCGCAATCCGGCGCTGCCCAACCGGCTGGAGCCCTTCCGTGACTTCTCCTCGGTTTTCCATGACGAGAACGCCGTCGCCCAGGCCTTTCCCGGCTACTGGAACGACCCGGTATTCGGTCATGTGCTGGAGCCGACCCGCGACTCCTTCATGATCAACTACGGCGCCGGTGGTATCGGCGCCGAAGTGGTGGCCAACCGTCTCGGCGTTGGTCCCATGCACGACTGCCTGTCCTGCGCCTACGAGGAGTTCTTCCTCAGCGCCTCGACGGTGGGTGACATCGCCATGCAGGTGGACGTGCCGGCCAACGTCGGCCTGGAAAGCATCCTGCCCGGCCAGGTGCCGCCGGAAGGCACCACCGGGGTCAAGGCGACCATGGCCCTGTTCCCCTCCGAGCCGTCCAACGTGGCCCACAGTTACATCGGCGATGCCGTGCGCTTTCGCAACACCCACAACGGCTACGAGCAGCATGTTTTCCACCTGCATGGCCACCAGTGGTTGTTCAACCCGAATGACGACAACTCCGACTACATCGATGCCCAGGGCATAGGCCCGGGCTCGGGCTACACCTACGAAATCGCCAATGGCGGTTCCGGCAACCGTAACCGTACCTCCGGCGACGCCATCTACCACTGCCACTTCTATCCGCATTTCGCCCAGGGCATGTGGGCCATGTGGCGCATTCACGATGTGTTCGAGGAAGGCACCCGCCTGGAGGTGTCCGAAGAGGGCGACGACGGCTTCCACGAGAAAGCCTTCGAACTGCGCAGTGGCCTGCCTGCCCAAGGCGCCCGCGCCCTGCCGGATGGCGAAATCATCGCCGGCACGCCGATTCCCGCCGTCGTCCCGCTGCCAGGCAAGGCCCTGCCGCCCATGCCGGGCAAGGTGGCCGTGGTACCCAAGTACGGCGACGAGCTGGTTGCCGATCACGACGATGACGACGAGCACGAAGAGGGTGACGACGACTCCGGTCACGAACCCGAACTCAAACCGGTGGGCTCCGTGGCCCTGGTGGACCGCAGCGAAGCCAACCGCAACGCCGACGGGACCCTGAAGAACCCCGGCTTCCCGTTCTGGATCGGCGGCATCGAGAATACCGTCGGCCAGCGTCTGTCGACCCCGCCGCTGGATATGCTGGATGCCGCCAAGGCCCAGGCCTTGAAGGATTCCGGCAATCCGCTGTGGGCCAATATCGACCCGGCCCAGTCCGGTGGCTGGGACGGCGGCCTGCCTCGGCATACCCTGGATGGCGTGGCCGCTGGCGGTGAGGCCGAAGTGGTCACCAGCGCCCTGGACTTCTCCAAGGTGGTCCATCGCGCCAAGGCCGTTTTCCTCCCGGAAGAGGGCACCGACGTCGAGCAATCGGCCATGGCCTTCCATGCCAAACCCAGCCACCCGAGCTTCGCCGTGTTGCCAGGCGGTGCCGTGCAGCCGAAGGACTTCCGCACCAATGGCAGCCTGCCGGTAGCCGGCGCTCCTTATAACGAGCCGTGCATGGACGACACCGGCAAGCGCCTGATCCAGGCCTCCGCGGTTGGTCGCTACAACAGTGGCGACTCCCTCAACGGCCAGTCTTTCACCGGTAGCTCGGCGTTCACCGCCGACCGCCCGCGCGTCTACAAGGGCGCCAACATCCAGTTCGATGCGGTGTTCAACAAGGTCGGCTACCACTTCCCGCAGACCCGCATCCTCGCCCTCTGGGAAGACGCCTGGCCGGTGATCAACAAGCAGCAGCCGCCGGAGCCGCTGGTGATGCGGATGAACACCTTCGACTGCACCATGTACCAGCACACCAACCTGATTCCGGCGGTGTACGAGCTGGACGACTACCAGGTGCGCACCCCCACCGACATCGTTGGCCAGCATATCCACCTGCCGAAGTGGGACCTGACCTCGTCCGATGGCTCGGCCAATGGCTGGAACTACGAGGACGGCACCCTTTCGCCGGCCAGCGTGGTGGAACGCATCCATGCCATCCGTGAGTACAACCTCTGCACCGAAGGCGACGCCCGTGACGGCACCCTGGAATGTCCGGTCGCCAGGCAGCACCCGTACTTCGGGCAGTTCGGCCGTGCTGACTGGCTGGGTGCCCGCACGACCCTGCAGCGCTGGTTCGCCGATCCGCTGATCAACACCTACAACGTCGACCGTGGCCTGGGGAACATCTTCACCCACGACCACTTCGGCCCGTCCACCCACCAGCAGATCGGTCTCTACGCCACAGTGCTCACCGAACCGGCAGGCTCCAGCTGGTACCACGGCGAAACCGGCCAGCCGCTCTACAGTGGCGCCCGCCAGGACGGCGGCCCAACCTCCTGGCAAGCGGTGATCGCCACCGGTGACCTGGACGGCGACGGCAAGAACGACAGCTTCCGTGAGTTCTTCATGGAGTACAGCGACTTCCAGCATGCTTATGAGGCAGGGGTTTACGTGGGGGCCGGGCCTGACGGCATCCCGGATGCCGGCGCCTACCCGACCTCCATGGACAGCTTCCGCTACGCCATCAACCCGCCCGTGCGTCAGTCCGGTTCGAACCTCTTCGAGTCGGTACGCGAGGTTGCCAGTGGCCAGCTCCCCGGCTGTCCGAGCCGGCCTTGCCCGCAGGCCATCTCGGTGGATGACCCTGGCATGTTCGTCGTGAACTACCGCAATGAGCCTGTGGGACTGCGCATCTTCGACCCCAACAAGGTGGCCCCGGACGGCAAGCCCGGCATGCAGGCCGATGGCCTGGCGGGCGATCTCGCCTATGCCCTGCAGACCCGTACCGATCGCGCCATTCCCGCGCTGAACCTGGCACCCAGTGCCATCAGCTCGGCCACCGGCCCCACCGGTGCCAGCACGACCTTCCCGCCGCACATCAACGTGGCCGGCGACCTGCCGGGCGACCCCTTCACTCCACTGCTGCGGGCGTACTCCGGCGATAACGTGCGGCTGCGCATGCACGCCGGCGGCCATGAGGAAGAGCACAACGTCACCCTGCACGGCGTGAAGTGGCTGCACTCGGGCACCGGCTTCGGCAGCAGCGGCAACTCCGGCTGGAAGGCCTCGCAGATGGTCGGTATTTCCGAGCAGTTCGGCTTCGTTGCCCCGGTGACCATGATGTCCGGCAACGTCACCTTTGATGCCGCGGACTACCTCTACAACATGGACGCTTCCATCGAGGGTTACTGGAACGGCATCTGGGGTGTGATGCGCAATTACACCCAGCCGCGCGCCGACCTGTTCGCCCTGCCCAACAACCCGCGTCCGGTGTCGTCGCGCAACACCACCCAGTTCGACGGGGTGTGCCCGCGCACCAGCCCCAACCCGAGCGGCATCGGCACCCGCAGCACCGTGCAGCGCAACTATGAGATTGTCGCCGTGCTGGCCAACGACGTGCTCGGCAACCCCCTGGGCTTGACCATTGGCGATCCGGCCGGCGCGGGCATGCATGCTGGCGGCCCGCTGAACCCGCAGGGTGGCACCCTGGTGTTCAACTCGCGGCCGGTGACCATCCCGCAGGCCACGGTGGTGGACGAAGAAGACGGCGAGGTGTTCACCATCGGCGGGCAGAGCGGCCCGCTGCATGACCCGACCGCCATCCTCTACGTACGCAAGGCCGACCTGGACCCGCTCACCGGCAAGCTGAAGCCCGGCGTTCCCGTAGAGCCGCTGGTGCTGCGTGCCGCCGCTGGCGACTGTGTGAACATCACATTGGAAAACCGCCTGCCGCTGGTCATGCCCGACCTGCCGACCTACGCGGTGATGCAGGGCCTGGTCAAACGCGACCGTAACAGCGCCCAGGGCTCCACCACCTTCAACAACAACATGATGCGGCCCTCCAGCCACGTCGGCCTGCACACCCAGTTGCTGGCCTACGACATCACCAAGGCCGACGGCTTCAACGTCGGCATCAACCCGGTGCAGACCGTCGAGCCGCGCAGCGCGGCAGGTGGTGCCTGGCCGTCGAAGAGCTACAAGTTCTACGTCGGTCACCTGGAGCGGGAAGGCAAGCCGGTGACCCAACTCGGCCGTAGCGTCGACAACATCACGGCCACCCCGGTGGAGTTCGGCGGTTTCAACCTGCTGCCGGCCGACCCGGTCAAGCAAGGCCAGAAAGGCTTGGCCGGCGCCATGAGCATCGCACCCCTGGGCGCTACCTGGACCGAGGATGCCGGCATGCGCGCCGCCGCCACTGTGACCCCGCTGTCCGGCACGGCGTACCGCGACTTCTCTCTGGTGCTGCACAAGTCGCTGAACTTGCGCTGGGCCGATGGCCGGCCGGTGGAAAACATGGCCTCCGAGGGCTTCGGCATCCCGGCCGATCCCAAGGACAACTCCGGCATGGCCGTGAACTACAAGAGCGAGCCCTTGTGGTACCGCTTCGCCAAGGCCCCGGACGCGCCCTTCGGCCACGCCCAGGGGCAGGGCTGGGGGGACGTGCCCAATGCCCACATGGCCTACAGCAACGAACTGGTGGGAGGCGACCCGCAGACCCCGATCATGAAGGTCAAGCCCGGCCAGCCGTTCCGCACCCATGTGACCATGCCGTCTGGGGGCAGCCGTGGCATGACCTTCCAGCTGGACGGCCATGTCTGGGCGTTCAACCCCTTCCTGTCCGAGAAGCTGGATGTCTGGGGCTATCCGCTGAAGAACGCGGGAATCGGCTCGCTGCGCTTTGGCATCAACCCGGCGGCGCTCTACATCGGCGCCCAGGAGAGCGTGCTGCCGGCGGCGCACTTCAGCCTGTCGATTCCCAGTGCCGGGGGCGCCAATGCGGTACCGGGCGACTACCTGTACCGGGACTACGCCGCCTTCGGCAACGTCGGCGGGGTCTGGGGGCTGTTGCGGGTGACCAACGAGCAGTAGGGCACAGGATGGCGTTGAGCGCGGCGAAACCCCGGCGATGGGTTTCGTGCCTCAACCCATCCTACGGTGGGCAGATTCGTAGGATGGTGTGGAGCGAAGCGATACCCATCGATCGGGACCGACCGTGACGCTGAAAGTCGCAGGCGAGGATTGGCCTGCGATTTTCTTTTTCCGGGATGGCTCACCAGGCAGGACTGCGTCCTGCATCGCGAATGAATTCGCCCCCACAAGGAACGAGCCCACCTGGGGCAGCTTCGTAGGAGGGGTAGAGGTACGAAACCCATCGATCGGGACCGACTGTGACACTGAAAATCGCAGGCGAGGTTTGGCCTACGAAGTTCTTTTTCCGGGCTCCGCCGGGTCACCCCCAAAAAAGGGGAATGGGTGGGGGAAATTCGCCTGATCGGCCCGTCACCTGTCGCAACCCATTGAATCCACAGCCCTACCGCGCCTGGCACAGGCATTGCTCCCACATCAGGGCGAGGTCCAGACGAAGGGGAAGGACGCCAGATGAAAGCCCTGTACAAAGCTTCCAGACTGCTGTTGTTCACCGGCCTGTGGGTCGTCCAGGCGCTTGCGGCAGACGCGCCTGCCGGCGTTTCCGAGCGCCTCGTGCGCGACGGCGTCGCCATCGAGTTCGAGGCCCGGCCGCTGGGCAGCGATGGCGTGCTCACCGAAGGGATGTTCGCCGATATCCGCCTGCGCCTCACCGACGCCACCACCGGCCAGCCGCTGGCCGGACAGGTGCCGGGGGCCTGGCTCGACCAGGCACTGCCGCAAGGCCAGGCCGACCAGTGCAAGGTGCGCATCGGCACCTACCTCAAGGGTGTGCTCAGCGCCCGTGCGATGGTCGACCTGAACAGCTACTACCTGGTGGTGATGAACAAAGACTCCGCCCTCACCGTGATCGACCCGGTGACCTCGGTAGGCGGCATCACCAGCACCCTCACCCGCGTTGCCCTGAAGCGACCGCCCATGGACTGGGCCGCCAGCGCCGACGACCGCCTGCTCTACGTTTCCATGCCCAGTGCCGGTGAAGTGGCGGTGGTGGACACCGCCGAGTTCAAGGTACTGGCAAGCCTGCCCGCCGGTCCTGAGCCGGTGCGCGTGGCCCTGCAGCCCGATGGCCGCTACCTCTGGGTTGGCAACAATGCCCGGCGGGGGGAGAAGGGCGGCGTCACGGTGATCGACACCCAGACCCGCAAGACCGTGGCGACCCTGGCGACCGGCGATGGCCATCATGAAATCGCCTTCAGCGCCGATTCGCGTCATGCCTTCGTCAGCAGTCGCGAATCCGGCCGGGTGACCGTGGTGGATATCGCCAGCCTGAAGCGGGTAAAGGACATCGAGACCGGCCCAAGCCCGTTGTCCCTGGCCCTGTCGGCCCTTTCCGGCGCGCTCTACGTCAGCGATGGCCAGGCGGGCACCATCACCGTGATCGACGCCCACAGCCTCAAGGTGCGCAAGGTGATCGACGCCGGCCATGGGCTTGGGCCGCTGCGCTTCACCCAGGACGGCCGCTTCGGCCTGGCCCTGAACAGCCTCGACGACCAGGTGCTGGTGCTGGATGCCGGCAGTGACGAAATTGTCCAGCGCGCCGAGGTTACCGCCGAGCCCTACCAGCTGGTATTCACCCGCAACTACGCCTACGTGCGCGGCCTGGCGTCGCCGAAGGTGACCATGATTAACCTGGAGTCCCTGGGCAAAGGCAAGCAGATGATCGTCCAGGGCTTCGATGCCGGCCCGGCCGCGCCCAAGCTGGCCGGCGACCTGCCGCTGGCCGACAGCCTCAGCCAGGCCCGCGACGAGGGCGCGGTGTTCGTGGTCAACCCGGTGGACAACTCCACCTACTTCTACATGGAAGGCATGAACGCCCCCATGACCGGCTACCTCAACCGCGGTCACACCTCCCGTGCCGCGCGGGTGATCGATCGCAGCATGCGCGAGGTGGAGCCGGGTCTGTTCAGCACCCGGATCAAGCTGCCGGCACCGGGCAAGTTCGACCTGGCAGTGGCCATCAACCAGCCGAACGTCGCCCACTGTTTCCGCACTGAAGTGCAGCCGAACAAGGCCTTGGCCGCCCAGCGCAGCAAGCCGCGCGTGGAGTTCCTCATCGACCAGCCTCAGGTGGCTGCCGGCGCTCCGGCCAAAGCGCGCTTGCGCATCCTCCAGGGCAGCGGCGACCAGCCGAGAACCGGTATCACCGACGTGCGCGTGCGCTACTTCCTGGCCCCGGCCTCGCGCCCCCACGAAGTGGCCGCCGTGGAAGTGGGCGGGGGTATCTACGAAGCGCCGATCGAGCTGAAGACCGCCGGCGCCTATTACCTGCACGTGGGGTCGTCGTCCCTGGGCATGCCCTTCGGCTCGCAACCCTACGCCAGCCTGCGCGCCGTTGCGGACCAGGCGCGGACCAACCCGTAAAGGAGCACGTCATGAAAGCTCTGAAGTCAGGTATCGCCATCGCCCTGCTCGGGCTGGGGCTGGGCGTTCTTCCCGCGCAGGCCCACAGCCCGGAAGAACACGCCGCGCACATGGCCAGCCAGGCCGCCGACCCCCATGCCGGGCATCAGGGACACACCAGCGCCCAGCCGGGCGCCGAGGTGACCTTCGCCGATGTCCCGCTGCTGGACCAGGATGGGCGCGAGCTGCGCCTGAAGGACGACCTGGTGGGCGACCGCATCGTCGTCATGGGCTTCGTCTACACCAGCTGCACCACGGTCTGCCCGGTGATCTCGGCGATCATGCAGAAGCTGCAGAACCAGTTGGGCGAGCGCGCCGGCACCGAGGTGCAACTGATCTCCCTGAGCATCGACCCGTTGCGCGACACCCCGGAACGCCTGCACGAGTACGCCGGTCGTTTCGGCGCGGGTGATGGCTGGCGCTGGCTCACCGGCAGCAACGCAGCTGTCAGCGAAACCCTCAAGGGGCTCGGCACCTGGACGGCCAACTACGCGGAGCACCCGCCGCTGATCATGGTCGGCGACGGCCGCAGCCAGCAGTGGACCCGCTTCTATGGCTTCACCGACCCCGCTGTGCTCATGGCCCGGGTCGAAGAACTCCGCGCCGCCCGCGCACACGGTGGCCATGATCACACCGCCTTGCTCCAGGAGATCCGCCCATGAAGCGCCTGATCCCGCTCGTCCTGGCCCTGGGCCTTGCCACCGGCGCCGCCGCCCACGAAGGCCACGAGGGCCATGAAGGGCAGGGCGCCGCGCCCTCCAATGCCCCCGCCTCCCGGCCCCTGGCCGCGGGTGGCACCACGGACGCCCAGGCTTACTTCACTGACACCGTGCTGCGCGACCAGAACGGCCAGACCGTGCGCTTCTACAGCGACGTGCTTAAGGGCCGGCTGGTGATGCTCAACGTGATCTTCACCCACTGCACGGACGCCTGCCCGCTGATTACTCGCAAGCTCAAGGAGGTGCGCGAGTCCATGGGCGAGGAACTGGCCAAACAGGTCTATTTCATCTCCCTCTCCAGTGACGCCGAGAACGACACCCCTGAGGTGCTCAAGACCTTCGCCGCCAAACACGGGGTCGACTCGCCCAACTGGATCTTCCTCACTGGCGACAAGGCCGACATGGACCTGGTGCTGTCGCGCCTCGGCCAGTTGGGGGAAAGCCCGGAGGCCCATTCCACACTGCTGATCGCCGGCGACGTGCCGAACAAGCGCTGGAGCAAGATCCGCCCCGACGCGCCCGTGAATGCCATCGCCCAGCGCCTGCAGCTGATGACTATGCCCATGGCCGGGCGCTGAGGGCGCGGTCATGTGGCGAGCCCTGCTGCTGGTCACGTTGTTCATACAGGCGCCCTTGGCCGCCGGGCTGGAGCTGAGCCCCGGCGAAGCGGCCGGCCGACGCATCTACCTGGAAGGTGTGGGCTCGGCCAATGGCGAGATCAGCGCACGGGTCGGCGCCGCCG
Source organism: Pseudomonas sp. BN415 (assembly GCF_029871195.1). NCBI lineage: Bacteria > Pseudomonadati > Pseudomonadota > Gammaproteobacteria > Pseudomonadales > Pseudomonadaceae > Pseudomonas > Pseudomonas sp. BN415. Next base: position 51,084 of record NZ_SSOK01000070.1, on the reverse strand, counting down.
ACACCCTGGTGCCGGCGGCGGTGATGCCGTGCGCCAACTGCCACGGCGCCGATGGCCGGGGCCGTCCGGAAGGCGGCGTGCGCCCGCCGGATATCACCTGGCGGCGTCTCTCCCGGCCCTACGGCCAGGTGCAGGCCAACGGCCGCAGCCACGGGCCCTACGATGAAGGTGCCCTGGAGCGCGCGGTGACGGAAGGCCGCGACCCCGCCGGGAACCGCCTCGATCCGGCCATGCCACGTTTCGTCATGTCCCTGCGTGACATGGCCAACCTCACCGCCTACCTCAAGCGCCTGGAGGACGATGATGACCCCGGCGTGCAGGACGCCGAACTGCGCCTGGGCACGCTGCTGCCCACCCAGGGGCCACTGGTCGAACTGGGCCATACCGTGGAGGCGGTGTTGCGCGGCGCCCTGGCCCGGGTCAACGAGGCCGGTGGCATCCATGGCCGGCAGCTGTCATTGGTAATACGCGACCCCGGCATGGACCGGCAGAGCACGAAACGAGCGCTTGAACAGCTGCTTGGCGAAGATCAGGTTTTCGCCCTGGTGGCGCCCCTGGTACCGGCGCTGGACGGCGACCTCGCCGAACTGACCGGCCAGGCAGGCGTGCCGCTGGTGGGGCCGCTGGCGCTGTTCGACGAAACCACCAACAACCCCCTGGTGTTCACCACCCTGCCGGGGCTGCGCGAGCAGATGTTCGCCCTGGCGGGCTACGCCACCAGCGATCTTGGCCTGCATCAGCCGGAGGCGGTCGTGGCCTATCCCGATGACGCCCGCCAGAAGGCTTTGGCCGAGGCCCTAGCCCTGCGCCTGATGGATCAGGGTTGGGCGCGTGTGCGTCTGCTGGATTATGACGCGGCGCATACGGATGCCCCGCTTGGCCACGCGGCCAAAGGCGCCCAGGGCGTGTTTTTCCTCGGCCAGTCGGAGGCATTCGCGAAACTGGCCGACCAGCTCCAGGCGGCGGACCTCTCGCCTTATCTGTTCGCGGCGTCGGCTCAGGTCGCCAGTAGCGCCCTGCGTATTCCGCAGCGTTTTTCCGGGCGGCTGTTCCTCGCCTATCCCTTCATGCCCGCGGACTGGACCCCGGAGGGGGAGGCGGCGCTGCTGGCGATCCGTCGCAGCCAGGGCTTGGGTGGCCAACACGCGGTACTGCAGGTAGGCGCCTACTGCGCGGCCGCCTTGCTCAGCGAGGGGCTCAAACGGGCGGGGCGAGAGGCCAGCCGCGAAAAGCTGGTCAGCGCCCTGGAAAGCCTGCATGGCTTCCACACCGGCCTGACCCCGGCACTGGAGTTCGGCCCCGGGCAGCGGGTGGGCCTGGCTGGCGCGCATATCGTCACGGTGGACCTGCACGGCCAGAGCTTTCGGCCGCTGGGTCGTTTCGTAAAAGTCGACACGAGGCTATAGGTCATGAAAGCAAACCCCTGGCTCGGCCTGATCATCGGCCTGCTCACGCCCCTGGCGCTGGCCGGGGAAACCGGCATCGCCGCGAGGGTCAACGGCACCGATATCAGCAATTTCCGCCTGGAGCGGCATTTCGCCGACTACCTGAAGATCCAGGGCCGCCAGGTGGGCGCCATCCGCAGCCCGAAGGCCTACAAGCGGCTCAAGCGCGAAGCGTTGCAGCAACTGATCGACAAGGAACTGCTCTGGCAGGAGGCCGGCCGCCTGGGCGTGACGGTGTCGGACGAGGAGATCGCTGGCAGCCTCGCCGAGATGAAGGCCGCTTTCCCCGACACCCAGGGCTTTTCCCGTGCCCTGGAAGAGGCCGGCTTCGACGAGTCCGGCTACCGCGATTACCTGCACCACGAGCTGGTCGCCAGCCGCGTGCTCGATGCACTGGCCGCGACAACCCCACCCGCCGAGTCGGAGGTGCAAGCGGCCTTCGAAAGCCTCAAGCCACAGCTCGACCCCGCGATGGATGAGGCCCGCGCCAAGGCCCTGGTGCGCCAGTACCTCACTGGCCAACGCATGGCCCAGGGACGCGAGTTGGCGTTGGAGAAACTGCGCGAGAAGGGCAGGGTAGAAGTACTGGTGGTGTTGTAGGGGCGAGTTCATTCGCTATGTCTGCGTTAGCTGTTGCGAGAGATCTACCAGCGGGCCAAGCCAGCTCCTACGGGCGATGCAGGTGACTACAACATGTAATGCAGACATAGCCAATTCATTCGCCAAGGTCCGCGCAACGGCCCCGTAGGGTGGACCACGTTTCACCGGTCCACCATCGGAGCCTCGATCGTGCACCGTTGGTGGATGTGAAGAGCGACATCCACGCCACGCACTGAGGGAGAGTGGAGTTGTCTCCATCCCCCACTTCTGGGGATAGCCACTGGCCAACATCGGCCATTCCCCCGGTTTTGGGGGAACCCCCGGTGGCGGGTAAACCACCCCCATTGCAAATCAGCGACTTAGAAACACCTCCAGCACAGAAAATGACTGGCACGATGCGTGCGTATGTCCAGTTGAAGGCGGATTCCGGCCATGCCGGATCGCCAGGGCCTCTGGAGGCACGACCATGGACAGCCAACTCCTTGCACAGCCGCTACTGGAGCGCTTCGACACCGAACTGATGCGCGCTGCGCGCAAGCGTTCGGTCGAGCTGGGGCATCGCCTGGTGGACGCCCTGGACGAGCTGGCCAACCTGACCCCCGATGCCTTCGCCCGGCGCCTGGGCAACACGCTGCATTACCCGGTGCTGGCCTTCGAGGACCTCAGCCGGGGTACGCCCGGCTTCGAGCGGATTCCCCTGGCGCTCGCCCTCAAGCGCGAGTTCGTGCTGCTGGAGCTGGAAGGCGAGACCCTCGCTGTGTTCGCCGACCCCTTCGACGAGTCTCGCCTGGCCTGGATCGAAGAGCAGCGCCAGGGCGCGCCGCTGTACCTGGTGCATCCCCGGGAACTGGCGGCCTTCTTCGAACGCCACGAGGAGAGCTTCCACGCCGTCGAATCCCTGCAGGCCGGTGCTGGCGCGGTGCAGGAAAGCGAAGCCCTGGAAACCCTGTCCCTGGCACGCATCAGCGAAGACTCCAGCGTGGTGGTCAAGCTGGTCAACTCCACCCTCTACGATGCCCTCAAGCTGCACGCCAGCGACATCCACCTGGGCATGACCGGTAATGGGCTGACCATCAAGTACCGCATCGACGGCGTGCTCGGCGGTTCCAGCCGGGTGCCGGGCGTGGAGCTGGCCGAGCAGGTGATCTCGCGGGTGAAGGTGATGGCCGAGCTGGATATCGGCGAGAAGCGCGTGCCGCAGGACGGCCGTTTCAAGATCGGCATCAATGGCCGGCAGATCGACTTTCGCGTGTCCATCATGCCGAGCATCTTTGGTGAGGACGCCGTGCTGCGGGTGCTGGACAAGCAAGACCTGGCCGACCAGGTCAACGGCGTTCGCCTGGAAGCCCTGGGCTTCGAGGAAGGCACCCTGCGCAGCCTGCGCCGGCTGGCCGCCGAGCCCTACGGCATGGTCCTGGTCACCGGTCCCACCGGCAGCGGCAAGACCACCACGCTGTACGCGATGATCACCGAGATCAACCACGGCGTGGACAAGATCATCACCATCGAAGACCCGGTGGAGTACCAGCTCCCCGGCGTGCTGCAGATTCCGGTGAACGAGAAGAAGGGCCTGACCTTCGCCCGTGGCCTGCGCTCCATCCTTCGGCACGACCCGGACAAGATCATGGTCGGCGAGATCCGCGACCCCGACACCGCGCAGATCGCCGTGCAGTCGGCCCTCACCGGTCACCTGGTGTTCACCACCATCCACGCCAACAACGTGTTCGACGTGATTGGTCGCTTCGCCCAGATGGAAGTGGACCCCTACAGCTTCGTCTCGGCGCTCAACGCCGTGCTGGCCCAGCGCCTGATCCGCCTGGCCTGCCCGAGCTGCGCCGAGACCGTGCAGCCGTCCGAGGAGGAGCTGCTGGCATCGGGCATCGACCCGGCCAGCGCCCACCAGTACCACTTCGTGACCAGTCCGGGTTGTGGCCGCTGCCGCGGCACCGGCTATCGCGGGCGGACCGCCATCGCCGAGTTGCTGCGTCTGGACGACGACCTGCGCCAACTGATCATCGAGCGCCAGCCCATCAGCCGTATCAAGGACCTGGCGGTCAAGCGCGGCCTGCGCCTGCTGCGCACTTCGGCCCTGGACCTGGTCCGCGAAGGTCGCACCACGCTGGAGGAGATCAACCGTGTCACCTTTGTCGCGTGAGACCTATGTCGCCGTACTAGGCCCCCACAGTGTGGGCCTTTACCGCAGCCGTGACCGACAGTGGCTCGGCAGCGCCGACTTCGACTGCGTCGGCGGCCTGGCCTGGCCGGCTGCCCTGGCGGCGCTGGAGAGCCTGTTGGTCAAGCGCAAGCCGGGGCGGGCGGCACTGCGGGTGGTGCTGTCCAGCCACTACACACGCTTCTGCCTGGTGCCCTGGAGCGAAGCCATCAACAGCCTCGACGAACTGGCCGGCTACGCGCGCCTGTGCTTCGAAGACATCTACGGCGCCCTGGACGACGGCTGGAGCCTGCGCCTGTCGCCGGAGGCCGCCGGCCGGCCGCGCCTGGCCGCCGCCATGCCGGGCGAACTGCTCACCCAGCTGCGCACCCTGGCCAAGGCCAGCGGCTTGAACCTCGCCTCGGTGCAGCCGTACCTGATGGCCGCGTTCAACCGTTTCCGCGCCGCCCTGACGCGGGATGACTTCCTCTTCCTGGTCGCCGAGCCCGGCCGCGCCAATCTGCTGTTGGTCCGTGGTGGTCGCTGGAATTCCGTGCGCTCGGTGGCGCTGGACGACAGCGATTGCGCACTGAACCACCTGATTGCCCGCGAGGGCGAAATTCAGGGCCTCGAGCAGGACGCTCCGGCCGCCTTCTTCCTGCACGCTCCGGGCCGCGCCGGCCAGATCGCCGACGGCGTCGCTTGCCTGGATGCCGACCTGCCGCAAGGGCGGGTTGGCAATCCCCTGTACGCCATGGCGATGACGGTGAACTGACATGCGCCCGATCGATCTCGACTTCCAGCACAACCCCGTTTCCAGCGTACCCGGGTGGATTCTCCTGGGGGGCGGGATGCTGATGGCGCTGCTGATGCTCGGTGCTCACCTGCGCACCAGCGACGAAGCCGACGTTCGCAGTACCGAGTTGCAGCGCGTCGAGCAGCAACTGCAAAAGCGCGGGCTGCGCCAGGCACCGTTGTCCGCTGCCGAAGAGAAGGCCCGCGCCGCCAGCGTGGCGGAGATGCGCCGCATCACCGCGCAGATGAACCTGCCCTGGGACGGCCTGTTCGCCATGCTTGAAGCCCAGCCGCGCCAGGATATCGCCCTGCTGTCGCTGGCCCCGGATGCCCGCAAGGGCCAGTTGCGGATTGCCGCCGAAGCGCGCGACCTGGCTGCGATGCTGGCCTTCCACCGCGAGCTGGAAGCCAGCGACGCCCTGAGCGATGTCTCGCTGCTCAACCACGAGATGGTCACCGAGCAGGCCGAGCGGCCGATTCGTTTCAACCTGCTGGCCAACTGGGGGGTGAAGGATGCACGTCCCTAGGCTGATCCTCATCGAACAGACCCGCCGCCTCGGCTGGCCGGGCCTGGCCGGCGCCGCGCTGCTGGCACTGGCCCTGGGTTACGCCGCGCTGGGCCTGCTGCCGGCACGCCAGGCACTGGCGAACATGGACCGCCAGCTCGCTGCAGACCGCGCCCAACTGGCCGCTGCCGCCACCGCCATTCTGCCCGGCACACAGGCCAGCGGTGCGTCGGCGGCACAACTGGAGGAGCTGCGCCGCAACCTGCCGGCACAACTGGACGCCACCGGCGCCATCGATCGCATCTACGCACTGGCCCGGGACGAGGGCATCGCCCTGGCCCGTGGCGAATACGCCCTCGGTCTCGACCCCAAGACCCGCCTGGCGCGCTACCAGGTACTGCTGCCGGTGCGTGGCAGCTATCCGCAGCTGCGCCGTTTCCTCCATGGCCTGCAGGCACAACTGCCGGCCCTGGCGCTGGAAGAGGTGGACCTGCAACGCAAGCAGATTGCCGACTCGGAACTCGAGGGGCGTATCCGAATGACCCTGTATCTGGCGAGGTGACCATGGCACGCCGTCTGTTCTGGTTGGCATTCCTCGGCTCGGCCGCCGCGCTGGCGGTGGTCCCCGAATTCTTCAGTGAGCAGGCCGAGCCACAGGCCATGCCACGCAGCGCAAGTCTGGCACTGGCCCCACGGGAGACCGCGCCGAGCGCCGTGGCGCTGCCGGAGGTGGCGGCGCCGCTGGCGGTACCGGCGGCCGACCTGTTTGCTTCGCAGAGCTGGTACGTGGCACCGCCGCCAGCCCCCGTCATGGCCGCCGCGCCACCAGCGCCGCTGGCGAAACCCACGGCGCCACCGCTGCCCTTCAAGTTCATCGGCAAGATGGATGACCGCCAGCATCTGCAGGTTTTCCTGCTGCACGGTGAGCAGGTCCTGGTGGTGAGTGAGGGTGACCTGATCGACAAGACCTACAAGGTCCAGCGCATCGATGCCGAGCGCATGACCCTGGTCTATCTGCCCCTCGACGTCGCCCAGACCCTGGCGGTAGGGAGCGCACTATGAACCGCCTGACGTGCTGTTTCGCCCTGGTGCTGCTGGCCGGCTGCGCCACCAACCTGGCCCAGCGCGAAGGCCTTGACCTGATTGACTCCGGTCAGTTCGAGGAAGGCTTGGCCAGGCTGGAGAAGGTCGCGCGCGAGTCGCCTCGCGATGTCGGCGCACAAATGGCGCTGACCACCCAGCGCGAGCGCGCCGTGAAGGCGCTGCTCAGCAATGGTGACCTGGCTCGCAGCCAACGGGATTACGCCACTGCGAGCCTGAACTACGAGCGGGTCCTGCGTATCGAGCAGCACAACCAGCGGGCGCTGGACGGCCTGCACCTGATCCAGCAGCAGCGCAACATCCAGGACATGCTGCGCCAGGGCCAGACCGCCCTGCGCCGAGGCGACGTGGTCGGGGCCTCGCGCCAGGTGCGCGGCATCTTCGCCCTGGACCCGGAGCATGAAGGCGCGCGCGAACTGCAACGCAGCATCGAAGTCGTCCAGGCCCGCTCCTCCGTGCCTTATCCGCAACTGCGTTCGCGCCTGGATCGGCCGGTGACCCTGGAGTTTCGCGACGCCAACCTGAAGGTGATCTTCGAAGTGCTGGCGCAGACCTCGGGGCTGAACTTCATCTTCGACAAGGATGTGCCCCCGCAGCTGAAGGCCACCATCTTCGTCCGTGAGGTGCCGATCGAGGATGCGGTGGAACTGCTGCTGCAACAGAACCAGCTGCACCAGCGGGTGGTGAATGACAACACCATCGTCATCTACCCCGACTCGCCGCAGAAACTGAAGGATTACCAGGACCTGGTGATGCGCACCTTCTACCTGACCAACACCGACGCGGCGACGGCGATGAACCTGGTCAAGACCCTGCTGAAAACCCGCGACGTGTTCATCGACGAACGCCTCAACACCCTGACCATGCGCGATACCCCCGACGCCGTGCGCATGGCCGAGAAGCTGTTCCTGGCCCAGGACCAGTCCAACCCCGAGGTGGTGCTGGAGGTGGAGGTGATGGAAGTGTCCCGCCAGCGCATCCTCGACCTCGGCCTGCAATGGCCCAATACCTTCGGTGTGATCAACGACGACGGCTCGCCAGTGACCATCCTCGACCAGCTCAAGGGCATCGACTCGGGTCGCATCAGTATCAATCCCTCGCCGCAGCTGAAGATCAACGCCCAGGACAACGACGTGAACACCCTGGCCAGCCCGGTGATCCGCGTCAGCAACCGCGAGCAGGCGCGCGTCCATATCGGCCAGCGGGTTCCCATCGTCAGCGCCACCTCGGTGCCGTCCACCCAGGGCCCGGTGATCACCGAAAGCATCACCTACCTCGACGTCGGCCTGAAGCTCGAGGTGCAGCCGACGGTGCACCTGAACAACGAGGTGGCCATCAAGGTCGCCCTGGAGGTGAGCAACGCCACACCGCTGGCGCCGACCCAGGCGGGCACCATTCCGGTCCAGGTGGATACCCGCAACGCGCAGACCACGTTGCGCCTGCGCGATGGCGAGACCCAGGTGCTGGCTGGCCTGGTGCGCAACGACCAGGCCAACAGCGGCAACAAGATTCCCGGACTCGGTGACATCCCCGGCCTTGGTCGCCTGTTCGGCAGCAACAACGACAAGGTCGCCAAGTCGGAACTGGTGCTGTCGATCACCCCGCGCATCGTGCGCAACCTGCCGTACCAGAGCCCCTACGACATGGAGTTCCCGTCCGGTACCGAAAGCAGCATGCGCGTGCCGACGGTGCGCGGGCCGGTGGAGGCGCTGGGCGTGGATCTGCCCGATGCACCGGCGGTGGTGGTCAGCCCCGCCCCTGTCAGCGGGAGGCCCTGAGCCATGCAACGCCAAGCCGCCTTTTCACTGATCGAACTGGTGATCGCCATGGCCATTCTCGGCCTGCTCGCCAGCATGGCTGCCCCGCTGGCCGAGACCGTGATCCGCCGCGGCAAGGAGCAGGATCTCAAGATCGCCCTCTACGAGATCCGCGACGCCATAGATGCCTACAAGCTGGCGGCCGATGCCGGGCATATCGAGAAGTCCGCCACGAGCTCCGGCTATCCACCGTCGCTGCAGGTGCTGGTGGACGGCGTGCGCGACCTGCGCAGCATCAAGGGCGAGCGCATCTTCTTCCTGCGGCGGATTCCCCGCGATCCCTTCGCCGATGCCCGCCTCGACGCCACGGAAAACTGGGGCCTGCGCGCCTATTCGAGCCCGGCGGACGACCCGCGCCCCGGCGCGGACGTGTTCGACGTCTACTCGCAGGCCGATGGCCGCGGCCTCAACGGCACGCCTTACCGGGAGTGGTGACGATGACTCGGCAGAAGGGCTTCACCCTCATCGAACTGCTGGTGGTCATGGCCATCATCGCCACCCTGATGACCATTGCCGTGCCGCGCTACTTCTCCAGCCTGGAGAACTCCAAGGAAACCACCCTGCGCCAGAGCCTGGCGGTGATGCGCGAGTCCCTGGACCAGTTCTACGGCGACACCGGGCGCTATCCTGAATCGATAGAGGAGCTGGTTGCCCAGCGCTATCTGCGCGCCCTGCCGCTGGACCCGATGACCGAGCGCAGCGATCTGTGGGTGGTGCTGCCGCCCCCGGAAGGCGCGCCGGGCGGCGTCTACGACGTGAAGAGCGGCGCCCCTGGCCGGGCGCGCGACGGGAGCCTCTATGCGGACTGGTGAGCAGGGTTTCACCTACCTCGGCGTGCTCTTCCTCATCATGCTGATGGGGATGGGCCTGGCCGGCGCGGGGCAGCTCTGGTCCACCGCCAGCCAGCGTGCCCGCGAGCGCGACCTGCTCTGGGTCGGCAGCCAGTACGCCCAGGCCCTGCGTAGCTACTACCGGGCCTCGCCGGGTGTGGCCCAGTACCCCGCCGCCCTGGACGACCTGCTGGAAGACAACCGCTTTCCGCAGACCGTGCGGCACCTGCGCCGGCTCTACGCCGACCCGCTCACCGGCAGCACCGACTGGGGGCTGATCCGCTCCTTCGACGGGCGCATCGCCGGCGTCTACAGCCAGTCCCGCCAACGGCCGATGAAGCTGGCGCACTTCCCCGCGCAATGGGTGGAGTTCGAGGGCATGACCCGCTACGCCGACTGGCGCTTCGTCGCCGAGAAAGCCTTCATGGAAGGCACCCCGGCGAGGGCGACGCCATGAAGCGCACGCCGCTGCTCGCCGTCCTTATCCTCTGCTGCGCGCTAGGTACGGCGCGTGGGGACGAAGATGAGTTCATGGGCTTCATCGTCGACTACACGATTTCCCACATCGGCCACGACTTCTACCGCTCCTTCAGCGAGCGCCTGCGTGACACCAGCAAGCTGGACTTCAACCTGGTGGTGCGTGAACGCCCCGATGCCCGCTGGGGCAGCCTGATCTGGGTGGAATACGAACAGCGCGTGCTCTACCGGCAGTTTCTCCCGCCGAACACCGCTGAACTGAAACCTGCTGCCTACGCAGCGGCGGACATGGTGCTGGAGGCCATCGCCCAGCAGAAGCTGCAGCGCCTCCTGCAAGACACACACGACATGGAGAGGGACGAGCTATGAACAAGAACAGACTTTCCCTGTGGCTGCTCGGGTTCGGCCTGGTCGGCTCGGTCCAGGCCACCGAGTTGGTGTACACCCCGGTCAACCCCTCGTTCGGTGGTAACCCGCTGAACGGCACCTGGCTGCTGAACAACGCCCAGGCGCAGAACGATCACGACGACCCGGATGCCCGTTCCACGGCGAGCCGGCAGAGTGCCCTGGAGCGATTCACCAGCACCCTGGAATCGCGCCTGCTGTCGCAACTGCTGACCAATATCGAGGAGGGCAATACCGGCAGCCTCACCACCGAGTCCTTCATCATCAACATGATCGACGACGGTGGTCAGCTGACCATCGAAATCACCGATCGTGCCACTGGTGAGGTCTCTGAAGTCGTCGTCAACGGCCTGCTCCCGTAATCCAGGCATCGACAGGAAGCCACGACCATGAACAGAGTGATGCTGCTGGTACTGCTGCTCGCCACCCTGCAAGGCTGCGGTCTGCGCCAGCCGATGTCGGCTGATACCGAAGGCCAGACCCCGACCCTGACCCCGCGCGCCTCGACCTATTACGACCTGCTCAACCTGCCCCGGCCGAAGGGGCGACTGGTGGCGGCGGTGTACGGCTTCCGCGATCAGACCGGCCAGTACAAACCGACTCCGGCCAGCTCCTTCTCCACCAGCGTCACCCAGGGCGCCGCCAGCATGCTGGTGGATGCGCTGCAGGCCAGTGGTTGGTTCATGGTGCTGGAGCGCGAAGGTCTGCAGAACGTGCTGACCGAACGCAAGATCATCCGCGCCTCGCAGAACAAGCCCAACACCCCGTCGAACATCCAGACCCAGTTGCCGCCGCTGCAGGCCGCAAACCTGTTGCTGGAAGGCGGCATCATCGCCTACGACACCAACGTGCGCAGCGGCGGCGAGGGGGCTCGCTACCTCGGCATCGGCGCCTCTCACGAGTACCGGGTCGACCAGGTCTCGGTGAACCTGCGTGCGGTCGACGTGCGCAGCGGCATGGTGCTGGCCAACGTGATGACCTCCAAGACCATCTACTCGGTGGGGCAGAGCGCCAGCGTGTTCAAGTTCATCGAATTCAAGGAACTGCTGGAAGCCGAGGCGGGCTATACCACTAACGAACCGGCGCAGCTCTGCGTGCTCTCGGCCATCGAATCGGCCGTGGCCCACCTCATCGCCCAGGGGGTGGAACGCCAACTCTGGCACGCTTCCGGCGACCAGCCGGTGGAGCAGACCTCACTGAAGAAATACATGGGGGCGCAGGTTTCGATCCAGTAACGCGACAGCTCCGCCATACCGGGCCGCTTAACCACACTTTCCGAGCCCGCAGGATGGCGTAGAGCGAAGCGATACCCATCATTCAGCGCGCAGGGTGGATGTCGCTCTTTACATCCACCAACGGCGCCTGATCGATGCTCCGATGGTGGACCGGTGAAGCGTGGTCCACCCTACGGGGCCGCTGCGCAGCCCTTGGCGAATGAATTGGACGCGTTGCAAGCAGCTGCATTGCCCGGAGGTGCTGGCTTGCCAGCGAATGGCCCCGTTTCGCGGGCAAGCCAGCTCCTACAAGGCTCTTGGCCCGTTGGTAAATCTCTCGCAACAGCTAACACAGACATAGCGAATGAGTTCGCCCCCACCAGGCGAGCCCTCATGTGCGGGGGGGGCTACAACTGAACCCACTCCACCCGCTCTTCCTGCTCCACGCCGTCGACCCACCACTTGAGCCGAGCTTCTACCCGCGTCGCGACGGACAGGTTGAGGCGGTTGTGCACCGGGCAGGCGCTGTCGGCCACGCCGCTCTGGCGTGACTGGCTGCGGCCGGCCGGGCCTTGGGCGATGACCAGGAGTTCGTAGCGCACATGGGGGCTGGGAGGTTCGAAGCACAGGCGCAGGTCGGCCTGGCCGGGGGCCTGGGGCTGGAGTTGGAGGCTGGCGCTGACCAGCAGGGCGGCGAGGAGCATGGGGAAAAAAGACCGCCGCCCACAACGGGGCGGCGGCTTCGGGGGATTACTGCTGGACGACGGTGGCGGAGTTGCCGGTGCCGGTCTGGTCGACGGTGGCAGTCATGTTGAAGTTGCTCTGGTTGACCGTGGCCTGGTTGCCCCAGCCTACCTGGCTAACGATGGAGAGGTTGTTCATGTCGGCCTGGGTGATGCTGGCGACGTTGTCGCCGCCGGCGCTCTGGTAGGTCTGGCTCAGGTTGTCGCTGCCGGACTGGTCGACTTCGACGCTGTTGCCGATACCTTCGCTGGAGCCCTCGGCGATGTTGCCGCCGTCGCGCTGGCTGACCACCAGGACGTTGCTGTCGCCGCTCTGGTCGAAATACAGCTCGTTGAAGTTGCCGTCCTGGGTGAAGTTGGCGGTGTTGCCGTTGCCGTTCTGGCTCAGGTTCGCGGTCTGGTCGTTGCCGAACTGGCCGCCTTCCTGGGCGCCCTGCCAGTTGCTGGCGTAGACGTTGTTGTCGTTGCCGGTCTGGTCCACGGTCAGGCTGAGGTTCACGCCTTCCTGGTAGGTCAGGCTGAGGTTGCCGTTGCCGGTCTGGGTGACGGTGCTGACGGAATCGGTGGTGGCGTACTGGTCGGCCCAGGCGGCGTTGGCATCGCCGGTCTGGGTCATGGTGGCCAGGTTGCCCGTGCCGAAACTCTGGTCGACGACCACTTCGTTGAGGGCGCCGCCGCCCTGGTCGATGGAGGCCTGGCTGCCTTCCTGTTCGGTCTGCCAGATTTCCGCGTAGCCGGTCTCGCCGCTCTGGAAGATCACGGCCTGGTTGTCGAGGCCAGGGCCGGTCTGGTCAATGTAGGCCTCGTTATCGCTGCCGGACTGCTGGACGTCGACGCGGCTGCTGGTATGGTCCACCTGCCAAGTGCCCGCCTGGTTATGCGTGCCGCTCTGGGTGATGGTGGTGGTGTTGTCCGTGCCGAATATCTGTTCGGCATCGGCGATGTTTTCCTGGTCGACCTGGTTGATGTCGATGGTGCTGGCGACCTGGCTGTCCTGGAAGCTGAACGCAGCGTTGAAGCTGCCGTCCTGGGTCACCGTGGCCTGGCTGTTCTGGTTGGACCACTGTTCGCTGTGGGCACTGTTCCAGTCGCCGCTCTGGGTGTGGGTGATCTGGCTTTCGGTTTCCGAGCCTTGCACGCCGGTGGAGGCGTTGTACGTGCCGTCCTGGGTCTGGGTCACCGTGCCGGTGCCGCCCGATTGGTCGGCGTAGGCGTTGTTGTCTTCACCGAGCTGGTCCTGGGTGGCGCTGCTGAAGGGGGCAGCGGCCTGCTGCACTTCGGCTACGTTTTCCAGGCCGTTCTGGGTCTGGGTCGAGAGGCTGTCGTCGGCGAAGGCCTGGATGCTGACCAGGGCCAGGATTGCGGCGGCAAGCGGTTTGTACTGGAACATGGTATTGCCTCCTGGGGATGGTTCCCTGCGAGTCGTTCGGATCGTGAGTTCGCCTTCAGTGCTGGATCACCTGCACGCTGAGGCCGTTTCCATACTGGGTAATGGTGCTGTTCAGTCCCTCCCCGGACTGCACGATGGATGCGCTGTTGTTGGCGCCTGCCTGGTCGATCTCGGCCCGGTTGTAAGCGCCGCTTTGAGAGATGTAGGCCTGGTTGCCGGTGCCCTGCTGGGTGATCGAGGCCAGGTTCTGCACACCGTCCTGGAGGATGAAGGCCTCCTGGTCGCTGCCGTTCTGGATGATCTGCCCCAGCAACGAATGCCCGTTCTGCGCCAGCAACGCGACATTCGCTTCGCCCAGCTGGCGCACCAGGGCCTGTTGGTCCAGGGGAGCGCCCGGCGGGCTGCCAAGGTCGGCGTTGCCGCCGGCCAGGTCGAAGTTTTCCATCAGGTCCGCCGCCGGCAGCACACTGCTGCCCAGCCCGAAGGCGAGCAGGGCGGCGATGCGCAGCGCGGTGGCGGTGTTCATGGCTGGCTCCTAACGGGGCGTCAGGGTCACGGTGCGCACCGTGCCGTGGGACGAGGTGACGGTGGCCGTGGGGTTCGCGCTCGGCGTTACGTTGGTGGTAGTCACCGAAAGCCGCCAGCGGCCGCTCAAGGGGACCACGACGGTGCCGAGGTCACGCAGGCCGGTGGTTGTGCTCACCTGCACACGGATGCTGTTGCCGGTGGTCACCGAGGACTGGCCGTCCAGGCTCCAGGTGACGCGGTTGTTGGAGCGGAGGGTGAACTCGGCGGTGGCTACCGTCAGAGTCTCAGCCGTGGCCGGCGGCGGCGACACCTGGACAGTCACCGTGACCGGGGCGGAGAGGGCGCCGAAGGCGTCCTGCACCTGGTAGGTGAAGCTGGCAGTGAAGGCGCTGGTGACCGTAGCCGGCGGCGTGTAGGTGATGCTGGTGCCGTCGGTGCTGGCGATGCCCTGTCCGGTGCCGGGCTGGGTCAGGTTGACCACCGAGAGCGGTGTGTTGCCCTCCGGATCACTGTCGTTCGTCAGCACGTTCAGGGTCAGCGGCACGCCCAGGGTGTTGCCGGTATCAGGCAGGCCCACCGGTGGCTGGTTGGGACTGACACTCACGGTGACCGTAGCCGGCGCCGACGCCTCGCCGCGTAGGTCCATCGCGCGGTAGGTGAAGGTTGCGGTGAGCGGGCTGTTGACCACCGGTGGCGGTGTGTAGACCACGCTGGTGCTGCCGTTCAGGGTCACGCTGCCCTGGCCGTCGGCCGGCTGGGTCAGCCCGGTGATGGACAGTGGCAGGTCGCCGTCGGCGTCACTGTCGTTGGTCAGTATGGCGATGGTCACCGGTACGCCGAAGCTGGTGCTGGCGCTGTCCGCGTTGGCCACCGGTGCCTGGTTGGGCACTTCTTCCGGTGCGCTGCCGACTACCACTACAGGTTCGGTGTCGGCACCGCCAGCAGCGGATTTCACCGTGATGACCGCTGGCGGCTGGGCCAGGTCGGTGACCCGCAGGCTCTGCAGGGTGCCGGCCTTGGTCAGGCGACCGAAGCCCTGTGCGGCGAGGTCGGGGATCTGCACCTCATCGCTGGAGCTGGCTTCGATGGTCAGCGAGCGATCGGCCCAGTTGTAGCGGGCGGTGCTGACCTTCACGACGTCTGTGACTGCACGGGAGACCGACGTGGGCTTGGTGAGACCGGACGGATCGGTACCGGTGACGACCACGAATGGCGGGAGAACCCCCGGTGCCGGGTTGTGGGCGAAGAAGAACCCACTGCCGTCGTTCACCATGTCTGCCAGGCAGGCCGGCTGGGTGCCGCCCTCCACCAGTTCCAGGGTTTCCCGGTAGCAGAACTCGGAATTGGCCGGGCCGTTGGCGAACACCTCCAGGCGGGTGCCCTGGCTGGTGCGCCGGTAGCTGGCGCGTTCGATTTCCACCGGGGTGGCGGAGCGCGAGTCGAAGACCTTGCCGGAGACCGAGAACAGCTCGGTGCGGATGGTGCCCGCCGGCCCACTGATCTCGACGTAGTTGGTGCCGAAGGGGCTGCCGGTCACTGTCGACGGGACATTGGGGTCGCCGATGAACAGCTCCTCTTCACCGGTCTCCGGGTTGGTGGCTGGGTAGGGCGCGCCAGGTCCCTTCAGGAACGGGCCGACGTCGCCGTTGAGGGCACCGTTGAAGACCCCTGGCGCACCGATGCCGATGTCGCGGGTCATGTTGATGGCGCGGCGGCCGCCTCTTTCGGCAATGTCCGCCGCGGTCACGGTGAAGGTTTCCACGCCGTAGGGGTGGGTGACCGTGTAAGTGCCGGGCGTGGGGATGCTGGCGCGGATGCGGATGCGCGCGAAGCTTTGCTGGTCGCCGGCGCGGGGCAGTTCCAGGGCGAAGGCAGCCTCGATGGCGGCGGTGTACACCTCCAGTTCGTAGTTGCTGCCGCCCACGGCCGGGATGTTGGCTTCTGCAATGAACCAGAAGAGTTCACTGGGCCAGTTGTTGGGGAAGACCATCGGCTGGGTGTCGTCGAACACACCCGGCTCCGGTATCAGGGTGCACATGTAGGACCCGGGGACGAGTGTGCTCTGGGCCTTGGACTGGCAGAGCTCCAGGCTGAGGTCGTCGTTGTCCTGGTACCAGTGCGGGAAGTAACCGGTGGACGCGGTGTAAGGGCCCGGGTCGACCGCCTTGAGGGCGGCCTCGGCCATGTCGATACCCTCGACGGCGAGACCCAGGGTGGTGAGAAGCAGGCAGGGCCACTTGTTCATGTTGCCTCCTGGCGCTTGAGCGCTCGGCTCTGGGTTCGCTTAGGGAAGAATGACCACTTCTTCGGTATCACTGCCGCCGCTGCCCGAGGTGACGGTCACCGTCGCGGGAGGCGTGGGCGTGATGCCGGTGGTGAGCGTCTTGGTGGCGCCGTCCCCACCGAGCGCGCCGATGGCGGCGCCGCTGCTGGCGGTGGCGGTGAGCGCCGGCAGCGAGGTTTCGTCGCTGCTGCTGGCCACCACGGTCAATTGGCCGGAGGCCAGGCTGTATTCGGCACGCTGGATGTGGACCAGGTCGACCAATGGGGCGGCTTGGGTGGTGGGCGTGCTTTCCGGGATGGCGACGCTGTTGTCGGCGGTGATCGAGACGCTCGCCGGCAGCGCCGGGTTGCTGTTCGACTGGCCGTACCAGTTGCCGGTAGCGTTTGCTTCGGTCATGGGCACCGTCGTGGCGGCGCTGTCTTCGTAGCTGGCGGTGCCGGGGGGCGGCGGCGCCATGACGAAGACGTCCTGCTGGGCACTGGCCCCGGCTTCGCCGGCGCTGCGCGAGTAGGTGGAGCGCTGCACGATCACCGGGGTGGGGCGGATCACATCGGACAACTTGCCGGAGACGGAGAAGAGGTTGGTGCGCAGGTCGATGCCGCCCGGGCCCTGGATGCGGACGTAGTTGGTGTCGAAGGGGCTGCCGGTGACCGGTTCGGTCAGGTTGGGGTCACCGATGAAACGCTCCGAGAGACCGGTTTCCGGGTTCACCTCGGTGTAGGGGCCGTTGAGGCTGCGCAGGAAGGGGCCGATGTCACCACCCAGCGCGCCGGTGTAGGTCTTGGGGGCGCCGATGCCGATGTCGCGGGTCATGTTGATCGCCCCGCCGCCGTCATCGCCGAAGTCTTCTGCGGTGACCTCGAAGACCTCCACGCCATAGGGGTGGGTGACGGTGTAGGTGCCGATGGTGGGGACATCCACCCGGATGCGGATACGGGCAAAGCTGATCTGGTCGCCCTCGGCCGGGTTTTCCACCACGAAGGCGGCTTCCAGTGCCGCGCCGAAATTCAGGTCGATGCCGCTGGCGGCGTCGGCGATGGCGGCGTCGGCGGTGAACCAGAAGGCTTCCGGCGGGAAGTTGGTGGGGAACGCCAGCGGCTGGGTGTCGTCGTAGACGCCCGGTTCCGGCAGCAACGAGCACATGTAGGCCGGGGCGCCAGGTGCCCCGCCTGCCCGGGAACTGATGGTCTTGGACAGGCACAGGTCCAGTGTCCGGCCGTGAGTGTCCTGGTACCAGGCGGCGAAGGAGCCGATGTCGGGGTTGTAGGGGCCCTCGTCGACGGCGTACAGGGCGGCGGTTACGTGTTCTGCGGCGACCACGAGGAAGATCGAGGTGGTGGCCTTGGCGAGTTTGCGTTGCATGAGCTTTCCCTCTTGCAATGTGGGGGCCCTCCCTGCGGATTTGCTGCGCCACAGGCTGGCTGACCGGCCCTTCGCAATGAGCGTGCCAGTGTTTCCGAATCACCTCGCCAAACCGCACCCGGCAAGGCTTCTGGTCGCGCTGGGTGTACTCGCCAACGGCGCTGGGCAGGTGGGTGAGTCTCCCCACTACTGGGTGAATCTGGGGGTGGTTGGGGGAGTGGGGGGAATGCGGGTGAACCTGGGGGAGGCCGCATGGCACGGGGCTTTCACGCCAATCCGATAAATCGGGCCTGGTTTATGCACTGGTACCTGCGTCCAAGGCCGCCCGGTTGGCACGACGGGTCGAACCCATCACGCAACGCATAGGAAGGTTTCCATGAGCGCTCTGTCGGTGATCTGGGATAAGTACGCAACCGGCAAGACCGGCGACTCGCCACCTCCGCAGTTCAACCTGCTGCGTTGGTTTTCGCTGGTCAGCCTGGTTGTGATTGCGAGCGTGGCCATTGGCCTCGGGATCATTTCCACGCGATTCGTGGTGACCGAGAGCATCGAACGCGATGCCATGCTCAGCTCGCAGTTCATCCAGTCCATCGCCCAGGCCGAAATCCGCCATGTGGCGCTGCCGGCGAGCATGACCATGGGCGAGTTGCTGGATGCCCGTCAGGATGGCCACCATCCGCAAAGCATGCTGGAAGCGCGGCAGCGGGCGCGCAACGAATTCCTCGACCACATCGCCATGCTGCCCGATGCCCTGCTGGCGAACATCTACGGCGCCGACCGGGTGATCGTGTGGTCGACCAACCCGGCGCTGGTGGGCAAGGACATGAGTGGCAACGAGGACCTGGAGCAGGCCTTCTCGTCGCCGATGCAGGTGGCTTCCAGTTATGACGAGGTCACCGGTGGGCGCAGCGAGCAGAAGTTCCTCCGCGCGCCGCGCACCCTGTTCATCGAGAACTACATTCCGCTGCTGGACGACCAGGGCAGCGTCGCTTCGGTAGTCGAAATCTACAAGGAGCCCCGCGACCTGGTGCAGCGCATCCAGCGCGGCTTTGTACTGATCTGGCTGGCCACCGCCATTGGCGGCGGCCTGATCTACTTCGGTCTGTTCTGGATCGTGCGCCGTGCCTCGGGCCTGCTGGCCCAACAGCAGAGCCAACTGATCGCCAACGAGACCTTCGTCGCCCTGGGCGAGATGTCTTCCGCGGTGGCCCACAGCTTGCGCAACCCGTTGGCCTCGATCCGTTCCAGCGCGGAATTGGCCCAGGAGCTGGTGGCTCCGCCGGTGCAGAAGAACATCGTCGACATCATCAGCCAGGTGGATCGTATGTCGAAGTGGGTGCGCGAGCTGCTGATTTCGGCGCGGCCGCTCTCCGGTGATTCTGAGGAGGTGGCGCCGATCGCGGTGATCAACGAGGCGTTACATGGCTTCGATCAGCAGATCCGCCATAGCGGCGTGCGGGTGGAGTTCCATGCCGAGGCGGCGCCGGCGGTGGTCAGCCACCGGGTGCTGCTGGCGCAGGTGCTCAACAGCCTGTTCGCCAACGCCATCGAGGCCATGCCCAACGGCGGCCTGCTGCGCATCGAGGTCAAGCCCGACAGCACCGGCAAGCGCCTGATGCTGGCCATAACCGACACCGGCCAGGGCATGACGCGCAAGCAGGAAACCATGGCGTTCAAGCCCTACTACACCACCAAACAGGGGGGGCTGGGCGTGGGGCTGGTGATGGTCAAACGCATCATGGAACGCTTCGGCGGCAAGGTCAGCCTGACCAGCCGTGAGCGGGAAGGCACCCGCATCTGCCTGAACTTCAAGGTCGCTGGGGGGCGGGGGTGATGGAACACAGCGTATTGATAGTCGAAGACGACGAGCTGCTGGCCGGCAATATCCAGGTCTACCTCGAACGCAAGAACTTCGAGGCGCTGGTCTGCCACTCGGCCGAAGAGGCGCTGGAACTGCTGCAGGACCAGGTGCCCGACGTGCTGCTCACCGACAACTCCCTGCCGGGCATGAGCGGCCATGAGCTGATTCGCGAGGTGAGCAATCGCGCGCCGCAGATCAAACCGATCATGATGACCGGCTACGGCAACATCGAGGACGCGGTGCAGGCGATGAAGGCCGGCGCCTTCCATTACCTGACCAAACCGGTGGCCCTGGCCGAGCTCAAGCTGCTGCTGGACAAGGCCCTGGAGGCCCAGCGCCTGGAGCACAAGCTGGATTTCTATCACAGCCGTGCGGCGCAGGATGCCGGGCTGGCGGCGATGATCGGCGAGTCGCCGGCGATGCTGGAAGTCAAATCCATGGTGTGTCAGCTGCTGGATGCCGAAAGCCGTATGGTCGATGCCGAGTTGCCGGCGGTGCTGATCGAAGGTGAGACAGGCACCGGCAAGGAACTGATCGCCCGTGCCCTCCACTTCGACGGCGCGCGGAGCAAGGGGCCATTCGTCGAGTTCAACTGCGCTTCGATTCCTGCGCACCTGCTGGAGGCCGAACTGTTCGGCCACGAGAAAGGTGCTTTTACCGATGCCAAGGAGCGTCGCCTGGGTTTGGTGGAGGCGGCTGACGGCGGCACCCTGTTCCTCGACGAAGTGGGCGAAATGGACCTGGTGCTCCAGGCCAAGCTGCTCAAGTTGCTGGAGGACCGCACCATCCGTCGCATCGGCTCGGTGAAAGAGCGCAAGGTCAACCTGCGCATCATCAGCGCCACCAACTGCAACCTGGAGCAGATGGTGCAACAGGGCAGATTCCGCCGGGACCTGTTCTTCCGCCTGCGCATCATCTCCATCCGCGTGCCGCGCCTGTATGCACGTGGCGACGACATCCTGCTGCTCGCCCGGCATTTCCTGAAGCAGCACGGCAAGCGCTATGGCAAGCCGGGGATGCAGTTCACCCCCGAGGCCGAACACCTTCTGCAGAGCTACAGCTGGCCAGGCAACGTGCGTGAACTGCGCAACATGCTGGAGCAGACCGTGCTGCTGGCCCAGGGACAACGGGTGAGCGCCGGGCAACTGCACATTTGCCCGAGTCTGGTGGACGAGTCGTCCAGTCACTACCGCACCCATGGCAACGGCAATGGCGCCGAGCCCGAGGATGAGCGGGGCCTGGTCATCCGCATGCTCGACAAGACCGATTGGAACGTCACCAAGTCCGCCCGCCTGCTG
The DNA here is from genome assembly GCF_029871195.1 of Pseudomonas sp. BN415. Taxonomy (NCBI): domain Bacteria; kingdom Pseudomonadati; phylum Pseudomonadota; class Gammaproteobacteria; order Pseudomonadales; family Pseudomonadaceae; genus Pseudomonas; species Pseudomonas sp. BN415. Next base: position 30,276 of record NZ_SSOK01000070.1, on the reverse strand, counting down.
GGCTTGACGCGGGACATGCTGCGTTACCGAATCGAAAAACTGGGCCTGGTCCGGCCGGATCGCCGTCACTGATCCGCCACCGGGCCCCGGCGCCTTCTGGCGCTACTGTTCCCTAGCACTCCCTCTCGCCAGTTCAGGAGGAGGAGATCCTTGTGGCCGGGCTGCGATCCTGCTCGCATCGCCGCATCGTCCACCGGGGTTCGGTGCCCTCACACCGGCCCCGCTTTCTTATGCCGGGCGCCAGCTTCGCAAGGGACTGGCGCCTTTTTCTTGCGCAGCAGCCTGCGCGGCAGGTCGGTAGGAACCCGCTTGCTGGCGAAGGTGTCCTGTCCAACCGGCGGGGCCGCTGTGCGGCCCTTGGCGAATGAACTGGCTATGTCTGCGTTAGCTGTGCGAGAGATTGACCATAGGGCCAAGAGCCTTGTGGGAGCTGGCTTGCCAGCGAAACGGGGCCATTCGCTGGCAAGCCAGCTCCTACGGGCAATGCAGTTGCTTGCAAGACGTAACGCAGACAGAGCCGATGAACTCGCCCCTACAGGGTATGTGCCACGTGCATGGCTCGCTGTCCGACGTCGGCGACCAATGGCCTTGAACGCCGTGCCGTCCAGCCGACTCAAATGGGTAAGGATCCTGTCGGTCCCGCGAGGTGCAGCATGAGTAGTGAGCGAAGAGGCGGCCTTTCCGGTAATGACCAAAAGAGCCAGGGCGAATTTCCGCGCTGGCTGATCGACCCCGATTACATTGACCTGGAGTTGGAGCGCGATCCGGACGATCCACGGTTCGATCCCACGCTGGACGATGCTGAAACTTTCCGGCATTCCCACAGGGGATGAATGAGCGTGTTTTTTAGTTGTGGCGCTGCCCGAATGGCTAGTGGCAGAATGCGATCAAGCGACATGGACGTCACCCATCTTCACGGCGCCAGCCGTCCCCAAGCGGGCCCGCACATCACTTTCCTCCAGGCGCACGCTGCCGGCATTTCCCGGTAATCAGCCAGGGGGCTCAGGGGCCTAAAGAAGCGGTCGCCGCTGCCGATGCAGGAGTTACCTCCCTGCGTTTTCTTTTCCCCGAGTCCTGACATGTTCAACTCCCGCCTGAAACAGGAACTGCGCAGCCTGCGCGAAGAGCTGTCCTCCATCCAGCAGGTTCGCGCCAGCCTCGATGAGGAAATGCTCGCGCTCTACCTCGACGCGCGTGGTCGCATCGAGTCGGTCAACGCCAATTTCGAAAAGGAAATGCTCTACCGCGCCGACCAATTGTTCGGTCGAGCGCTGCTGGATCTGATTCCCCAGCATGTGCGCGGCCTGGAGTTCCACCTGCGGGTGAAGACCGCGCTGGAGCGGGGTGAGCATCTGGCTGGGGTCGTGCGCCTGTTGCGCGGCGATGGCGAGGAGGCCTGGCTGCGTTGCATCCTGCAGCCGATTCGCGACAGCGCCGGCAGGCTCCAGCGCTTTTCCATCTACGCCAGCAACCTGACCCGCACCATCGAGGCATCCCGCGAGCACGAGAACCTGATCAACGCCTTGCAGCGCTCCACGGCGGTGATCGAGTTCAACCTGGACGGCGAGGTGCTGGCCGCCAACGATAGATTCCTCGACGCCATGGGTTACAGCCTGGAACAGATCCGTGGCAAGCATCACCGTCTGTTCTGCGAGCCGGTCGAGTACAACTCGTCGCAGTACCAGGCCTTCTGGGACAAGCTGCGTCGCGGCGAATTCGTCGCCGATCGCTTCAAGCGTGTTGATCGCCACGGCCGCACGGTCTGGCTGGAAGCCTCCTACAACCCGATCATCGACGCCCATGACCGCCTCTACAAAGTGGTCAAGTTCGCCACCGTGATCACCGATCAGGTCAACCGCGAAGCGGCCGTGGCCGAGGCTGCTGGAATGGCCCTGGAGACGTCCAGGGGCACCGATGACAGCGCGAAGCGCGGCGCCGCCGTGGTTCAGCAGACGGTGGATGTCATGCGTGAGCTGGCCATCCGCATGCAGGAAGCGGTGCAGGGTATCGAAGCGCTGGACCAGCAGTCGCAGGTCATCGGCGCCATCGTCAAGAGCATCAGCGGGATCGCCGACCAGACCAACCTGCTGGCCCTCAACGCCGCCATCGAAGCCGCTCGTGCCGGCGAGCAGGGGCGTGGCTTCGCGGTGGTTGCCGACGAGGTTCGCCAACTGGCCTCGCGGACCAGTTCGGCCACCGTGGAAATCACCAAGGTGGTGGAACAGAACCAGCAACTGGCCGAACGCGCCGTCGCCATGATCGACCGCGGTCGGCAGCAGGCTGAGCTGGGCCTGGAACTATCCGGCCAGGCTGGCACCGCCATCGTCGAAATCCAGGACGGGGCGCAACGCGTGGTCAACGCCATCGGGCAGTTCTCCAGCCACCTGTCGCGCTGATCCAGCTGAGTCCCTTGGCCCCGGTCGTTCCGGGGGCAGCCATTTTCCCAGGGTCGTGCCCGTCAGACAGTTGATTCCGATGCACCACGACGAGGCGCATTCATGTCGTGGTGCCCCCGGCCTGAGCGCGATCCAGGTGCACCAGGTTGCATCTATATCCTCAGCAAAGCGCTCTGGAATGAGGCTTTTCAGGCTTTTCTCGCGGCTTGGCACGCTCCTGGCTTTGTCATTGGCGAGTAGAAGCGGTTAGCGCCGAACGAGTTCCTTCGGCGCGGGACATTGCTCTTGCGGCCACCCCGGTCGCACACCCGGTATGCGGGTGCTTGGTCATGGTCTTCGGACCTGGACGAGAGAGATGTCAGTCATGCGCTTCGCCATTGCCCATCCCTTCCACCTGTTCGCCGGTCAGAACCGCGCGACGGTGTCTCGTCGTTTCCAGCATCCCTCCGGTTCCCTGACGGGTTTCGCGCCATGCACGCGAGGCCCATTCCTGTGCCTTGATTCGGAGATTTTCGCCATGACCAGCTACTCCGCCTTGCGCTCCGCCGCTCGCCGCTTTTCCCGTCAACTGCTGCTCCCGCTCGCTGTGGCGGGTGCCCTTGCCGCGCCGCTGGCCCAGGCCGCTGACAAGGTGGTGCTGCTCACTTCCTGGTACGCCCAGGCCGAGCACGGCGGCTTCTACCAGGCGCTGGCTACCGGCCTTTATGAAGCCGAGGGGCTGGACGTCACCATTCGCATGGGCGGCCCCCAGGTGAACGGCATGCAGCTGCTGCTCAACCGCCAGGCCGATGTGATCGCCAGCTACGACCTGCAGGTGCTCAAGAGCGTGGAGGCGGGCATGCCGGTAGTGGCCATTGGTGCGGCCTTCCAGGGCGATCCCCAGGGCATGTTGACCCACGCCGACGTGAAGAGCCTGGATCAGCTCAAGGACAAGACCGTGCTGGTTTCCACCTCCGGGCAGACCACCTGGTGGCCCTGGCTGAAGGCGAAGTACGGCCTTTCCGACGCCCAGGCACGGCCCTACACCTTCAACCTGCAGCCGTTCTTCGCCAACCCTGCCGCGGCCCAGCAGGCCTACGCCAGTTCCGAGCTGCTGCAGGCCACCAAGGCCGGTATCAAACCCAACTTCTTCCTCTTCGCCGATCACGGCTATCCGCCCTACGGCTCGACGCTGGTGACCCGCCGCGACCTGATCGAACAGCGCCCGGAGGTCCTCGCGCGCTTCGTCAAGGCGAGCATGGAAGGCTGGCGCAGCTACTTGGTCAACCCGGCACCAGCCAATGGGCTGATCAAGCGCGACAACCCGAACATGAGTGACGAACTGCTGGCCTGGGGTGTGGAGAAACTCAAGGAGTACCGCCTGGTGGAGGGCGGCGATGCGGCGACCCGGGGTATCGGCGTGATGACTGATACCCGCTGGCAGGCCACCCGCGACTTCATGGTGCAGAGCGGTCTGCTCAAGGCTGAGGTGGATGCGAAGGACGCCTACGACCTGCGCTTCGTCCGCGACCTTCATGTACTGCCCGGTGCGCCGGCCCAGACCGCCGCCAATCCCTGACTCCGCGCCTGAAACGAATTCGATGAGGACCTGAACCATGCTGGTTACCCAACAACCTGTATTGCGCCGTTTCTGGTACGCACTGATGCCTGTCGCCCATCTGGACGCCGGCCCCCAGCCCTTCACCCTGCTGGGCGAGCGCCTGGTGCTGTTCCTCGGCAAGGAAGGCCCGGTGGCCCTGGCGGACCGTTGCTGCCACCGCACCGCCCAGCTGTCCAAGGGCTGGGTGGAGGACGGCACCATCGTCTGCGGCTACCACGGCTGGCGTTACGACGGCAGCGGCGCCTGCGTGTGCATCCCGCAGCAGGCCGAAGGCGCGCCGATTCCCGCCGGCGCCCGGACCCAGGCGTTCCACTGCAAGGAGCAGTACGGTTACGTCTGGGTCTGCCTCGGCGAGCCACTGCAGGACATCCCGCGGTTCGAGGAGGATGGCCTGCCCCAGTACCGGCGCATCTTTCAGTTCTACGAGGAGTGGAAGACCAGCCCGCTGCGCTTCATGGAGAACAGCTTCGACAACTCCCACTTTTCCTTCGTGCACCGGGCCAATTTCGGCATGCTCGACCAGCCCAAGCCCTCCAGCTATCGCCTGGAGGAAACCGACTGGGGGTTCGAGGCGGAAACCGTCGTGCCGATCAACAACCCGCCGTCCGGGCACCGGGTCACCGGCAGCAGCGCGCCGACCACCACACGCCACCTGTTCAACCGCTGGTACCTGCCCTTCGTGCGGCGCTTCGGCTGTACCTACCCGGACAGCGGCATTCACCACATCATCTACAACTGCGCCACGCCCATCGACGACAAGCGCATTCAGCTGGTGCAGTGGCTCTACCGCAACGACAGCGAGGAGAACTGCAGCACCGGGGAACTGATCGCCTGGGATGCCCCGATCACCCGCGAGGACCAGGACATCCTCGAAGCCACCGACTACGACGCCTGCGTCGATACACGTCGCCGGGTGGAGTTCCACATGGAGTCGGACAAGCCGGGCCTGATCATGCGCAAGCAGCTCTTCGCGCTCTTGCAGAAGCACGGTGAGGAGGAATGTTTCCGTGCCGAGGGGGTGCCGCTGTGAACGCCGCCATGAACCTGCCGCCGGTGATGGCGGAGGAGCGCCCGGTCCTGCTCGCCAACCAGGTGGAAAAGGTCTACCCCAATGGCACCCAGGCGCTGCAACGCATGAAGCTCGAGATCGGCCGTGGCGAGTTCGTCTCGCTGCTGGGACCCTCCGGCTGCGGCAAGAGCACGCTGCTGAAGATGTTCGCCGGGCTGGAGCAACCCTCCGCCGGCCATGTGCGTTGGTGGGGCAAGGGCCGCCTCGATGAAGCGGGCAGCGGTCAGCGCCTGGCCATGGTGTTCCAGGAGGCGACCCTGATGCCCTGGGCGAAGGTGGCCGACAACGTGCGCCTGCCGCTGGACCTGGCCGCCGTACCCAAGGCCGAAAGCGTGCCCCGGGTTCAAGCCGCGCTGGAACTGGTGGGCCTCGGCCGCTTCGGTGGGGTTTACCCGCGGGAGCTGTCCGGTGGCATGCAGATGCGCGCCTCGATTGCCCGCGCGCTGGCCACCGAGCCCAACCTGCTGCTGATGGACGAGCCCTTCGGTGCCCTCGACGAATTCACCCGCAACCGCCTCGACAGCGACCTGCGCCAGCTCTGGGCGAGCCGCGACCTGACGGTGGTGTTCGTCACCCACAGCATCTTCGAGGCGGTGTACCTGTCCTCGCGGGTGGTGGTGATGGGCGCACGACCCGGCCGCGTGCTGGCGGACGTGGCCATCGACGGTCCACTGGAACGGGACGACGCCTTCCGCACGTCATCCGCCTTCATCGAACAGTGTGCGCACCTGTCGGCGCTGCTGGCCGAGGCGAGCGGGGAGGGCGGGCATTGATGGACAACTTTCGTGCATTCCCAGCCCTCTGGGCGAGGGCTGGGATGAGGGCGTTTTCCTCCCACACAGGAGCTCAACATGAACACTGAACATCGTCCCTGGCTGACCCACCCCACCGTTCAACGCATCGCCGCGCCGGTGCTGGTGGGCATCGTCCTGCTCGGCCTGTGGCAAGTCCTGTGCGTGGCGTTGCAGGTGCCCGCCTACCTGGTGCCGAGTCCGCTGGACATTGGCCGCACCCTGCTGACCGACGGCCCCATGCTGCTGGGGGCGCTCTGGACCACCCTGACCATCACCTTCCTCTCCTTTGCCCTGGCGGTGACCCTGGGCGTGGCGCTGGCCTTTCTCTTCGTGCAGAGCCGGGTGATCGAGGCGAGTCTGTTCCCCTACGCCATCCTGCTGCAGGTCACGCCGGTGGTGGCCATCGCACCGCTGATCATCATCTGGGTCAGCAACACCACCCTGGCGCTGGTGGTCTGCGCCACCCTGGTGGCCATCTTCCCGGTGATCGCCAATACCGTGCTGGGGCTGCGCAGCGTCAACCCTGGCCTGCTCAACCTGTTCCGCCTGAACCGTGCCGGCCGCTGGCAGACCCTGCTGCGCCTGCGCATCCCCAGCGCGTTGCCGTACTTCTTCGGCGGGCTGCGCATAGCCTCGGGGCTGGCGCTGATCGGCGCGGTGGTGGCGGAGTTCGTCGCCGGTACCGGCGGCACCGGCGCGGGGCTGGCCTACCAGATCCTCCAGGCGGGCTTCCAGATGAACATTCCCCGGCTGTTCGCCGCGCTGCTGCTGATTGCCGTCACCGGCGTCGCCCTGTTCTGCCTGATGGCTATGCTGGCGCGGGTGTGCCTCGGGCACTGGCACGAAAGCGAGCAGGGCTGAGCCCCGCCTTGCCTGATTCCGGCCGCTGACCTGAGCAGCGGCCCAACCCTGTCTCTCCCGGAGCGGTTGCGGTGATCCGGCTCCCTCACCGCGCCGTTCCGGGGAGCCTTGACGGAGTGTCGTCATGACTGATTCCAAGAGCTGGCTGATCCGCAATGCCAGCGCCATTCTCACCGGCCTTACCGGGAACGCGGCGCGTCACGCCGGGCCGGATATCCGCATCCGCGATGGACGCATCGCCGCCCTTGGCCGGCTCGACCCGCTACCCGGCGAGTCGCAGATAGACGCCCGTGACTGCGTCGTCTACCCGGCCTGGGTGAATACCCACCATCACCTCTTCCAGTCGTTGCTAAAGGGCGAACCGGAAGGCCTCGACCAGAGCCTCACCGCTTGGCTCGCGACCACACCCTATCGCTTCCGCGCGGCCTTCGACGAGCACAGCTTCCGCCTTGCCGCACGGATCGGTCTGGTGGAACTGGCCCGTTCCGGTTGCGCCACCGTGGCTGACCATCACTACCTGTACTACCCGGGCATGCCCTTCGACGGCGCGGCCATTCTCTTCGAGGAAGCCGAGTCCCTCGGGCTGCGTTTCGTGCTCTGCCGGGGAGGTGCCACCCAGGCCCGTCAGCTGGAAGCGGACCTGCCGCAGGCGCTGCGACCGGAAACCCTGGACGCCTTCCTGGCCGACCTGGAACGACTCACCGCCCGCTATCACGACCCGGCCGGCGATGCCCGCCGCCGCGTGGTGGCCGCGCCGACTACCACCCTGCACTCCACCACGGCGCAGGAGCTGCGGGAGATTGCCGCGCTGGCGCGCCGGCTGGGCCTTCGCCTGCACAGCCACCTTTCGGAAACCGTGGACTACCTGGATGCCGCGCGGGCCAAGTTCGGCATGACGCCGGTGCAGTTCTGCGCCGAACAGGACTGGCTCGGGCCGGATGTCTGGTTCGCCCATCTGGTGAAGTTGCTGCCCGAAGAAATCCGTCTGCTGGGGGACAGCGGCAGCGGCATCGCTCACTGCCCGCAGAGCAACGGGCGCCTGGGCAGTGGCATCGCCGATCTGCCGGCGCTGGAGGCGGCCGGAGTGGCGGTGTCCATCGGCGTTGATGGTGCTGCCTCCAACGAGGCCGCAGACATGCTTTCGGAAACCCACGCCGCCTGGCTGTTGCAGCGGGCGCGCAAGGGCGAGCGGGCACGGCCGCGCTACGCGGGTGGCACCTTTGAGGGGGGCGCCGACGCGGCGTCCATCGAAGACGTTCTGCGTTGGGGCACGGCGGGCGGCGCCAAGGTGCTTGGCCTTGGCCAGCTCGGCACCCTGGCGGTCGGGCAGGCGGCTGACCTGGCCATCTATGCCCTCGACGACCCGCGCTACTTTGGCTTGCACGATCCGGCCATCGGCCCCATCGCCTGTGGTGGCCGTGCCCGGCTTCGCGCCTTGCTGGTCGGCGGCGAACGGGTGGTGGACGACGATCGGATTCCCGGTCTCGACCTCGCCGAACTGGGCCGCGAAGCCGCCCGCGCAGTCGTGGGGCTGCAGCAACGCGCGGGGGTACGGGCATGAGCTGGTTGGACATGCGCGTGCGCGGCCTGCGGGAAGAGGCCGTTGGCATCCTCGGTATCGAGCTGCGGCCGGCCGAGGATGTTCCGCTGACGTGGCACTGGGAACCCGGCGCTCATGTGGATATCCGCCTGGAAGGCGGGCTGGTGCGCCAGTACTCGCTGACCAACCTGGCAGACGAAGGCTGCATGCGCCTGGCGGTGAAGCAGGAGGAAACCTCCCGTGGCGGCTCGCGCTGGCTGCATGAGCGGTTGCGCATCGGCTCGCGGTTGGAGGTCGGCGCGCCGCGCAACCTGTTTCCGTTGCGGGACGGGCAGGGTGAAGTGCTGCTGGTGGCAGCGGGGATTGGCGTCACACCCCTACTGGCCATGTATCGCCAGTGCCGCCGCGATACGCGCCCGGCGCGCCTTCTGTATTTCACCCGCAGTCCCGCCCACGCTGCATTCGCCGATGAGCTGGCCGGCGACGCGTCGGTCAGGCTGGTTCATGGCCTGGACGGTGCCGGGGTCATGGAGCGACTGCGCGCCGAACTGCCTGCCTGGCGGCCTGGCGCGACGCTGTACACCTGCGGGCCGGCACCCTTCATGGCAACGGTGCTGGAGCAGGCTGAAGCGGCGGGCTGGCCGGCGGAGGCCCTGTTCCAGGAGCATTTCCAGGCGCCGTCCGGCGACGTCGTCACCCCGTCCGCAGGGTTGGAGCTGGTGCTGGTGCGCAGTGGTCGTTCGGTGCAGGTGGGGGAGGGTGAAACCCTAGTGGATGCCGCCGCACGGGCGGGTGTCGCCATTCCCACCTCGTGCGGCATGGGCATGTGCGGTTGCTGCCTGACCCGCGTGCTTGCAGGCACGCCGGAGCACCGCGACCAGTTCCTGTCCGATGCCGAACGGGACAGCGGCGAATGGCTGTTGCCTTGCGTGTCGGGTTGCCGGGGTGGGCGGTTGGAGCTGGACTGCTAGCGATTGCGGTAACGCCGCGCGCATAACGGAACCGGGGGCATTGCGCCCCCGGTCTGCTTAGAAGTGTGCTTTCAGAAGCAAGCTGGTGGCGCTCTGGTCCGTGGGGAAACCTCGGCTGTCTTCGATGCCGTATTTGTCGGACCAGAAGTCGTACTCGATGCCCGCGTAGACGGTCTTGGCGCCATGGCCCAGCGCCTTGCCCAGGTCGTACTTGATCTGCGGATTGAAGTGGAAGCTGCGGGCGACATAGTCGGACTTGCCCTTGGTGCCCACGTCGTTGACGTACCACTCCAGATAACCATCGAAGAGGATGTCGGAACGGCCCACGGGAATGGTCATGGCCCAGGTGGGGTTGATCTGCCACTGGCCCGAGGCCTTGCCGGTGATGCCGTCGGGTTTGCGGTAGTAGGTGTTCAGCGAGAAGCGGTCGAAGCCGGGAATGTCCAGGTCCAGCGCCGGCCCCAGCAGGTACTTGCGGTTGCGGTCTTTGCCACGCTCGTAGGTGGCGGCGATGAGCACGTCCTTGATCGGGCCGTAGGCGATGCGCGTATCGCTGATCTTGCCCAGGGACAGGCGGGGTGAGAACTCGCCGTAGTAGCTGTGGCCGTCGCTGCCGTGGACGCCGTTGAACCACTTGTTGTCGACGAAGAGAAAGACGTCGCCCCAGCTCCAGCCGCTGGCGTGCTCGAAGGTGATGGTTTGCTGGGTCTTGCCGGCGCCGTTGCCGTCCACCTTGTAGTCGGTGCCGTAGAGGTAACTCAGGCTACTGTCGCTCCACAGCAGCGGCCCGGCCTGGGCAGCCAGGGGCGAGGCGCCGAGGGCGAGAACCAGGGTGGGGATGCTGGCGCGCGAGGCGATGCGATGCTTCATCGGATGTTCCCTTGCTTGTAGTCATTGAGGTGACCGGCAAGGGCTGCCATCTGGACATGCCTCTCCCACCCCGGCCAATACCGGGGCGGACACCCTTGCCGGGTGTGCGGCCTGAGCCGCAAGAGCAATGTCCCGCGCGGAGTCCTCCGACCCGCGCTGACCGCTTCTACTCGGGAGGACTCATAGCAAGGAGCAGGCCATGGTCCGCAAAACCGCGCCCCAGAGGTTGTGGACTGTTGTTGTTGTCGATTGCATGCAGGAGTGGATGCGCTTCTTGCACCAATCTGGATACGTGAGGTTCGGTCAGGACCCGGAATGAGGCGCGCTGGGCGCCCGCTGGTATCCGGGAGCCGAAGGCAGGTGCGGGCGCGGCGGTCAGCATCGCGCTGGCACGGCTGGGCACCGAGTTGCGGCGGCAGGTCGCGCGTTTCCGCGTGTCATGCGCTGGCAGCCGATGCAGAAAGCCCCTGGGGATTGCCGATCCCCAGGGGCTTTTCATAGGTCGTGACCGCGCTCGATGCGGGTCCGGGCGCGTATGGGACTGGCTAGACGTTCGCCTCGAGCGCCGGTTGCTGTTCCATCAGTGACCAGGCGCCCTGACCGTCCAGCTCCAGGCGGTGGGTATGGAACAGCGACAGGGTGCTGCGGTGGCCAATGCTGACCAGCATGGCGTCGCGCATTTCATTGCGCAGTAGCGAGTAGAGGGCATGCTCCAGGCCTTCGTCCATGGCCGAGGTGGATTCGTCCAGGAAGACGATCTGCGGCCGGTTGAACAGCACCCGGGCGAAGGCTAGGCGCTGCTGCTCGCCGACGGAGAGTATGCGCGTCCAGTCCTGGCTGAGGTCGAGCCGGTCGGCCAGGTGGGCGAGGTTCACCTGGCGCAGTGCCTGTTTCAGGCGCTCCTCGTCTTCCGGGGCGCTGGTGGCCGGATAGGCGATTGCCGTGCGCAGGTCCCCCAGCGGCAGGTAAGGGCGCTGCGAAAGGAACAGGGCCTGGTTGCCGCCGGGGCGGCGTACCGCACCCTCTGCGTAAGGCCAGAGCCCGGCCAGCGCGCGCAGCAGGGTGGTCTTGCCGCTGCCCGATGGCCCCTTGATCAGCAGCGCCTGGCCGGGCGCGAGGCTCAGGTTCAGGTCGGCCAGCAGCCGAAAGCCGTCAGGGCGCAGTACCTGCATGCCTTCGATTTCCAGCACCTTGGCTTGTTCGTGCGTGGTGACGCGGGGCAGGGTGCGTGCCTGTTCGTTGGCATCGAGGAACCCGGTGAGACGGTCGAGGGTGGCGCGGTACTGGGCGAAGGCGTCGTAGGAGGTCCGGAAGAACGACAGCGAGTCCTGCACCTGGCCAAAGGCCTGGGAGGTCTGCATCACGTCGCCCAGCTTGATGGCGCCACTGAAGAAGCGCGGGGCTTGCAGGATGAAGGGGAAAACCACCGCCACCTGGCTGATGGCGAGGTTGAAACCGTCGAATTTCAGGCTTCGGTACACCAGCGCCCAGACGTTGCTGATCAGCGCGGAGAAGCGGCCCAGCAGCGTGTGTCGCTCGATGTCGTTGCCCTGGTAGAACGCCACGTTCTCGGCGTACTCGCGCAGGCGCATCAGCGCGTAACGGAAGTTCGCGGTGAGTTTTTCGTTCAGGAAGTTCAGGCGGATCAGCGGGCGGCCGAGGCGGAAGGCGATCCAGGTGGCAATGATCACGTAGATGTAAACGGCGAAGACCATCGCCCGTGGAATCTCCACACCGCCGACTTCCAGGGGCGCCGAAAGGCCCCAGAGAATGCCGGTGAAGGCCACCAGCGACACCAGCGCGCTGACGGCGCCGAGCGCGAGGGACACCGAGCCGGTGACGAAGGAGTTCACGTCCAGTTCGATACGCTGGTCGGGGTTGTCCACAGGCTCGGCGAGGAACTGGCCACGGTAGTAGGCATCGCCCTTCATCCAGTCGGCGGTCATCCGATCGTTGAGCCATACCCGCCAACGGATGCTGAAGGCCTGGGTCACGTAGTAGTTGAACAGCGCACGCAGCACGTGGATGGTGGCGAGGATCGAGAACACCCCGAGGAAGTACCAGAAAGCCTTCTGGTCCAGCCCCTGCAGGGCGCTGTAGAAGCCGTTGTACCAGAACGAGAACAGCACGTTCATGCGCACCGAGAACAGCGTCAGGACCAGCAGCAGGATGAACACCAGCAGAGGGCGCCAGCTGTGTTTCGGGCTGAGGTAGGGGCCGGCGATCTGCCAGAACTGGCTACCCCAGCGGGTGAAGCGTACCGCCAGTGTTCCCGCGGCAGCGAACGCGGCAATGGTGATCAGGGAGGCGACTGCCAGCCAGCTCAGGCTTTCCTGCAGGGCCTGGTTCCAATCCATTTCCATGGTGGTTACCCGTGGTTTTTTCAGGGGGGAATGAGGGGGATTGCTCTGCCGAACGGGCCAGGGGCCTGGCAGCGGTGAGCGATAGTAGCACCGTGCGGGCGCGTCGAACCCCCTACGCGGGCCGGGTTCGCCCGGCTCACTTCACCAGACGCTGTAGGTCCCCGACCTTCGCGGCGTGGGGACTCTTGAAGACGTACACCAGTTCGTCGGCCAGCGCCCTGGCCTCGCGGGTGATCAGTTCCTGGTCGCGGTAGACCAGCGAGATGTTCAGCGGCGGCACCTGCTCCTGCAGGTCGAGCACGTCCAGTTCCTGGCCGAGCTTCTGCACGTACTCCAGCACGCGCAGCGGCCAGTAGCTGATGACGTCGGTGTTGCGTGCCAGCTCGCAGAACATCACGCCCGAAGAGCACTCGATCACGCGCTCGGGCAGGGGGACCTGAAACGCCTCGAACATCAGGCCGATGCGGGACTTGTCCAGCGAGTCCTGCAGCAGCCATTGCTGCTCGCGCAACTCGGCTAGCGAGTGGGCGTTGCGCAGGGGGTGTCCCTTGCGCACTGCGAGGGCCGTGGGTTGCACGTAAAGCTCAGACCAATGGAAACCATCGCTGTAGCGGCTGGCCGGCTGGGAACAGAGTGCCAGGTCCAGTTGGCCCTCGCGCAGGCCTTCCATCAGCTTGGACGGGCGCGACTCATGGATCTGCAACTGCACCTTGGGGTAGCGCTTGCCGTAGTGTTCGAGTGCGGCAAGGAATTGGGCGCCGGGGGTTGCCGGCGAGATGCCGATCGACACCTTGCCATCCATGCCGCCCTTCAGGGTTTCGATCTCCTCGCGGGCGCGGCGTGCCTCTTCGAGCATCAGCCGGGCGCGGCGCACCAGGCGTTCGCCATACTCGGTCGCGGTGATGCCGCGATTGGAGCGCACCAGCAGCGGCACACCGAGCGCCGTCTCCAGTTCCTTGATGCTTTTCGACAGGGCCGGTTGGGAGATGTGCAGCAGGCGCGCGGTCTCTTGCATGCTGCCACTTTCGCAGATCGCCACGAGGGCTCGGAGCTGGTTCAACTTCATGGGCGGTGCCGTATGTCGGGTTGGATCAGCAGGCCCCGGGGCCTGGGCGGGTTACGTGCCGCGTGCCACTGGCATGCGGCACGCTCGGGTCAGGCGCCCTGGGAAAGCTCCCGGGAGCGCTGGTGGGCGGCACGGGCCGCGGCGCCTATCAGCTGGCGCAGGGCCTGGTCCTGTTCGAAGGTGGCGATGGCTGCCGCCGTGGTGCCGTTGGGTGAGGTCACCGCGGTGCGCAGGGCCACGAAATCGGCTTCCGGTTGCGTCTGCAGCGTCGCCGCGCCCAGGGCGGTCTGTGCGGCCAGGGACCTGGCCAGCTCCGGGCTCAGGCCCAGGGCCACGCCGGCTGCCGCCAGTGCTTCGCTGAACAGGTGGTAGTAAGCCGGACCGCTGCCGGAGATGGCGGTGACCGCGTCCAGCAACTCCTCACGCTCGACCCAGCTCGCAGTGCCCACGGCCGCGAACAGGCGCGTAACCAGTTCGAGCTTTGTCTCGCCGAGCGACGCGTCGGCGTACAGCCCGGTGCAACCGGCGCCCACTAGAACCGGCGTGTTCGGCATGGCACGTACGACCGGGCAGCGATTGCGCAGGGCCTGGCCCAGGCTTGCGGCGGTGACGCCCGCCGCGACCGAAATCACCACCGCGCGCTGGCACAGCGCATCAGGCAGGGCCGCCAGGACTTCGCAGGCGTAGGCCGGCTTCACCGCTACCACGATGATGTCGTACGGCTCGGCGGGAACCGCCTCCACGCTGCTGAACAGGGCGGCGCTGGTGGCCGACTGGAGGTACGGATCGACGGCGCTCAGGCTGTCGACCAGGCCGGCGGATAGCCAGGCTTCGCCAATGGCGCTGCCCATGCGGCCGTAGCCGATGAAGAGTGCGTTCATGTTGTCAGTTGTCCTGTGGCAGTTAGGCGCGCCGCTACCGGCGCGTTGCATGGCCCAGCCGTGGCGGCACGGCTGGGCGGGTTTTCAGCCGATGGTCATGAGGCTGGCGTTGCCCCCGGCTGCGGCGGTGTTGACGCTCAGGGCGTGCTCGATCAACAGGCGTTCCAGCGGGATGTCGGTTTCACCCCGGCTCAGGCCATGCACACCGATGATTGCGCCCTTGCGCTGGGCGGCTTGCTGGCTCACCGCTCGCAGCTGATCGGAGTCGCCGTGGTGGAGGATGGCGTCGAACGCCGCCTCGTGGCAGGTCCAGTCCGCGATGCTGTCGATGCGCTGCTGCACGGCGGCGGGCAGTTCGGCGCGCAGGGCACGCTGGCTGTCCGGCCAGACGGCGCGGCTGCCCACCGCCAGGCTCGCTGCCAACTGGGCGAGCAGGTCGGTGCGCTCTTCGGCCAGGTTCAGCACGCGCTCGCGGGGCAGCAGGCTGTAGCTGTTGCGCTCGCCGGTCGGGCCGGTCAGCAGATGCGTGCTGTAGCTTCGCGATAGCGCGCGGTACTGCGCGAACAGGGCGGCGATGGCCGGCTCCTTCTGCTTCGCCCAGTCGGCGAAGGCATTGCGCGCTTGCTCCAGTTCGCCCGGTACGGCAACCGGTTGCGCGTCGTCGTTGGCCAGGCTTTGCGCCACGGCATCCTGCGGACGGGTCGACAGCAGGCGGTACAGGTACAGCGGGCCACCGGCCTTCGGACCGGTACCGGACAGGCCTTCGCCGCCGAAGGGCTGCACGCCGACCACGGCACCTACGATGTTGCGATTGACGTAGAGGTTGCCGACGCAGGCGCTGCCGACCACCTGGGCGATGGTTTCGTCGATGCGGGTGTGCACGCCCAGGGTCAGGCCGTAGCCGCTGGCATTGATCTGTTCCAGCAGCTCGCCGAGCTGGGCGCGCTCGTAACGCACCAGGTGCAGCACCGGGCCGAAGATCTCACGCTTGAGCTCGTCGAAGCTCTCCAGCTCGATCAGGGTCGGCAGCACGAAGGTCCCGCGCTTGAGTTCCTCGCCCTCTACGCGTCCGGCCTGGAACACCTTGCGGCCTTTTTCGCGCATGGCGCGGATGTGCGCCTCGATCCCGGCCTTGGCTTCGGCGTCGATCACCGGGCCGATATCGGTTTGCAGGCGCTCGGGCGAGCCGACGCGGTATTCGGCCATGGCGCCGCGCAGCATCTCGGTGACGCGGTCGGCCACGTCCGCCTGCACGCACAACACGCGCAGGGCGGAGCAGCGTTGGCCGGCGCTGTCGAAGGCGGAGCTGATGACGTCGACCACCACCTGTTCGGCCAGCGCCGAGGAGTCGACGATCATGGCGTTCATGCCGCCGGTTTCGGCAATCAGGGGCAGGGTGCGGCCCTGGGCATTGAGGCGACCGGCGAGGTTGCGCCCGAGAACGCCGGCTACTTCGGTGGAGCCGGTGAACATCACGCCACGGACGCGCTCGTTGCCCACCAGGCTCGCGCCGACGGTTTCACCACGGCCCGGCAGCAATTGCACGGCACCATGCGGAACGCCGGCGTCGTGCAGGATGCGCACGGCCTGGGCGGCGATCAGCGGGGTCTGTTCGGCGGGCTTGGCCAGCACGGTGTTGCCGGCGGCAAGCGCAGCGGCCACCTGGCCGGTGAAGATCGCCAGGGGGAAGTTCCACGGGCTGATGCACACCACGGGGCCGAGCGGGCGGTGGCTGTCGTTGCTGAAGCCGCGCGCCTGGGCGCCGTAGTAGCGCAGGAAGTCCACGGCTTCGCGCACTTCGGCGATGGCGTTGGCGAAGGTCTTGCCGGATTCGCGCACCAGCAGCCCCATCAGTTGCTGCATCTCGCTTTCCATCTGGTCGGCGGCGCGTTCGAGGATGGCGGCGCGCTCGCCCGGCAGGGTGGACTGCCAGATCGGCCCGCTGGCCTGTGCGCAGAGCACGGCATTTTTCACGTCGGCTTCGCTGGCCTCGAATACCTGGCCGACCAGGTCGCGATGGTCGGCCGGGTTGCGCACCGGTTGGGCCGGGCCGGGGTTGGCGGGCTCACCACCCAGCATGGGGCCGGCGACGTAGGGGTGATTGGTGCTGGCCAGCAGGGCCGCCGACAGCGAACCAAGGCGGTGTTCGTTGGACAGGTCGATGCCGCTGGAGTTGAGGCGAGCGGCGCCGTACAGGTTGCGCGGCAACGGGATGCGTGGGTGCGGCAGGCCCAGGGCGCCTTCACGGGCGGCCATGGCTTCGACCTGGGCGACCGGGTCTTCCACCAGCTCGTTGAGGGAGATGGACTGGTCGGCGATGCGGTTGACGAAGCTGGTGTTGGCGCCGTTCTCCAGCAGGCGGCGGACCAGGTAGGCCAGCAATGTTTCGTGGCTGCCCACCGGTGCGTAGATGCGGCACGGACGGTTCAGCTTGCCGTCGGCGACCTTGCCCACCACTTGTTCGTACAGGGGTTCGCCCATGCCGTGCAGGCACTGGAATTCGTACTGGCCGGAGTAGTAGTTCTGGCCGGCGATCTGGTAGATGGCCGCCAGCGAGTGGGCGTTGTGGGTGGCGAACTGCGGGTAGATGGCGTCCGGCACGGCCAGCAGCTTGCGCGCGCAGGCGATGTAGGAAATGTCGGTGTAGACCTTGCGGGTGTACACGGGGAAGCCTTCCAGGCCGTCGATCTGGGCGCGTTTGATCTCGCTGTCCCAGTAGGCGCCCTTCACCAGGCGGATCATCAGGCGGTGGCGGCTGCGCTTGGCCAGGTCGATGACGTAGTCGATCACATAAGGGCAGCGCTTCTGGTAGGCCTGGATGACGAAACCGATGCCGTTCCAGCCCGCCAGTGAGGGTTCGAAGCAGAGGCGTTCGAGCAGGTCGAGGGAGATTTCCAGGCGGTCGGCTTCTTCGGCGTCGATGTTGAGGCCGATGTCGTACTGCCGGGCCAGGCGGGTCAGGTTGAGCAGGATCGGGTACAGCTCGTCCATGACCCGGTCGTACTGGGCGCGGCTGTAGCGCGGGTGCAGGGCGGAGAGCTTGATGGAAATGCCCGGACCCTCGTAGATGCCGCGACCGTGGGAAGCCTTGCCGATGGCGTGGATGGCCTGTTCATAGGAAATCAGATAGCGACGCGCGTCCTCGGCGGTCAGGGCCGCTTCACCGAGCATGTCGTAGGAGTAGCGGAAGCCTTTGCTTTCCTGGGTGCTGGCATTGGCCAGGGCTTCGCCGATGGTTTCGCCGGTGACGAACTGCTCGCCCATCAGGCGCATGGCCATGTCTACACCCTTGCGGATGACCGGCTCGCCGCTCTTGCCGATGAGGCGGTTCAGCGAGGACGACAGCCCGGCTTCATTGTGGGTGGATACCAGCTTGCCGGTGATCAGCAGACCCCAGGAGGCGGCGTTGACGAACATCGACGGGCTCTGGCCCAGATGCTGGTTCCAGTTGCCATTGGCGATCTTGTCGCGGATCAGCGCGTCGCGGGTGGCCTTGTCCGGGATGCGCAGCAGGGCTTCGGCCAGACACATCAGCGCCACGCCTTCCTGGGAAGACAGGGAGAATTCCTGCAGCAGGCCCTGCACCAGGCCCTGGCGGCCACCAGCGCTCTTCTGGTTGCGCAGTTTTTCGGCGATGCCGTAGGCCAGCGTGTGGGCGGCGTCGGCCATGGTGGCGGGCAGGCGGGCCTGCTCCAGCAGCATGGGCACGGCTTCCTGCTCGGGGCGGCGGTAGGCAGCGGTAATGGCCGCGCGCAGTACGGACTGCGGCAGGATGCTTTCGGCGAAGTCGAGGAACACCTGCAGGCCCTGCTCGTTCAGGTTCTCCACCAGCTCCTCGCCCGCCGCAGCCGAAAGGCCCGCCTGTTGGGCCGGCGTCAGGCCGCCTTCGACCTGCTCCAGGTAGCTGAAGATCGCCTGTTTGATCACCCAGTGCGGGGTACGGTCCAGCTGTTGGGCAGCTTGCTTCAGGCGGTCGCGGGTGGCGTCGTCGAGCTTCACGCCGAGGGTGGTGGTTGCCATGTTGTTATACCTGTCAGAGCGGGCTTGGCTAATTGGAAGTGCGCAGATTAAACCTTGAATTATTTAAGGTGCAACTGGGTGCAACCTAAACTTTGAAGTTCGCTGATCGAACAGTATTTTCAAGCGAAATATTGTGCGCATCATTGGTGCGAGTTCCATCTCTAGTTGTTTTCATGCGCTCTTCAATGGTGCAAAAACGGCTCATTGATCGCTTTGGTTATACCTATGAAAAAGAGTGCGGTTGCACCTTGTGACTGGCGAAACCTAGGATCGGCCATCACAGGTGATACCTGGTGATACTCGGGGCCTGCGCGGCCTCCACCAATAACAAGCAGGACAACAAGATGAGCCATCCCCTCCCCGAGGCCCAATCGGCCCAGACCCGTCGGCGTGCACTTATCGCCAGTCTCACCGGTAGTTCCATCGAGTGGTTCGATTACTTTCTCTATGGAACAGCTGCAGCGCTGGTATTCAATAAGCTGTTCTTCCCCAACTTCGATCCGGTGGTCGGCCTGCTCCTGGCCTACCTGTCGTTTTCCCTGACCTTTTTCATCCGCCCCATTGGTGGTGTGCTGTTTGCCCATATCGGCGACCGCATCGGGCGCAAGAAAACCCTGGTCATCACCCTGTCGCTGATGGGCGGCGCGACCGTCCTGATCGGCTGCTTGCCGACCTACGAGCACATCGGCATCTGGGCGCCGGTGCTGTTGATCCTGCTGCGAGTGATCCAGGGGCTGGGCATCGGCGGCGAGTGGGGCGGGGCCCTGCTGCTGGCCTACGAGTACGCGCCCGCCAACCGCAAGGGCCTGTTCGGCAGCGTGCCGCAGGTAGGTGTCACCCTCGGCATGCTGCTGGCCACGATGGCCGTGAGCCTGATGGCCATGCTGCCCGAGAAGGACTTCCTGTCCTGGGGCTGGCGTGTGCCGTTCATCATGAGCGCCGGCCTGGTATTCCTCGGGCTGTGGATTCGCCATGGCCTGGATGAGACGCCGGAGTTCAAGAAGGCCAAGGAAAGTGGCAACGTCGCCAAGATGCCGCTGGTGGAAACCCTGCGTGACCACTGGCGGGAAGTGTTGATCGCCGCTGGCCTGAAAGTGGTCGAGACCGCGCCCTTCTATATCTTCTCCACCTTCGTGGTCAGCTACGCGGTGAACAACCTGGGTTATGAGAAGGTGTCGGCGCTGCACTCGGTGATGATTGGCGCCCTGGTCGCATCGCTGCTGATTCCGCTGATGGGCTGGCTGTCCGACCGCATTGGCCGCAAGCGCGTCTACATCGGCGGCATCATCGCTATCGCCCTGTACATCGTGCCGTACTTCATGCTGCTCGATACCCGCAGCCACTGGGGCATTACGCTGGCCACGCTGATCGGCTTCGGTGTGCTCTGGGCGCCGGTCACGGCCGTGCTCGGCACCCTGTCTTCGGAGATTTTCTCCACCCGCGTGCGCTACACCGGCATTACCCTGGGCTACCAGTTGGGCGCCGCCGTCGCCGGCGGTACCGCACCGCTGATCGCTACCTGGCTGCTGGCCGAATACAACGGCAGCTGGCAACCGGTGGCCCTGTACATGCTGGCGACCGTGGCCATCTCCCTGGTCGCCATCCTGTCGGTCGGCAAACGCCGCACCGACGACGAGATTCAGGGTGGCGTGAACGCGTCCTGAATGAAGAAACCGGAGCCCTCGTGCTCCGGTTTTTTTTAGCTGTCGCAACTCCGCATCCGCCCCTCGGGCCCGCCGTCACGGCAGGCCCGCGGCAAGGTGCGTCCTGAACAAAGCAAACAACGAAGGGAGAGTCGCTTCACATGAAGAAGACCATGTTGGGTCTGGCCATTGCTCTGGCCATGGGGGGAACCGGCGGGCAGGCGCTTGCCGGAGGTTTCATCGAGGACAGCACGGCACGGCTGGACCTGCGCAATTTCTACTTCAACCACGACATCCGTGACACCGACAGTCCGACCCAGGACGAATGGGGTCAGGGCTTCCTGCTCAACCTGCAGTCCGGCTTCACCGAAGGCGCCGTGGGTGTTGGCCTGGATGCCACCTACACGCTGGGCGTCAAGCTGGACGCCTCGGGGGCGCGGTCGATCTTCCCCGCCGACACTGACGGCGAGGCGGTGGACGATTTCAGTCGTGGCGGCCTGACCGGCAAGATGCGCTTCTCCAAGACCGAAGCGCGCTACGGCATCCTGGTGCCCAAGCTGCCAATCCTCACCGCCAACGATGGGCGCATGCTGCCGCAGCTGTTCGAGGGCGGCATGATCACCAGCAACGAGATCGACAACCTGACCCTGACCGCCGGCCAGATCGAGCATGTGGTGGGGCGCATGTCGAGCAACTTCACCGGCATGGCGGTATCCGGCGGTACCGAGCAGAGCAACCAGTTCCGCTTCGCCGGCGGCGACTACAAGGGCATCAAGGACCTGACCCTGCAGTACTACTTCGCCAACCTTGAGGATTACTACGACCAGAACTTCCTCGGCGCGCTGCACAGCCTGCCGCTGGGGCCGGGCGTGCTGAAGACCGACCTGCGTTACTTCCGCACCACCTCCGACGGCCAGAACGCCAACGGCACTGCCGGCTACAGGGCCGCCACCAACGGCAGCGGCAACGACGGCGAGATCGACAACTCCACCTGGAGTGCCAAGTTCACCTACGGCCTAAAGGGCCACTCGGTCAGCCTGGGTTACCAGCAGGTCTCCGATAACAGCATGTTCGTCCAGCTGAACCAGGGCAGCCTGCCCAACGAAGGCGCCGGCGGTACCAGCACCTACGTGATCACCGACAGCCTGGTGCAGAACTTCACCTACGCCGGCGAGCGCACCGTGCTCGGCCAGTACGCCTACGACTTTGCCGAAGCCGGCATTCCGGGCCTGACCGCCAGCCTCACCTACCTCAAGGGCGACCAGATCAAGACCGCCATCGGCTCCGATCGCAAGGAATGGGAGCGCGACATCGTGCTGGGCTACGTGGTCCAGAGCGGTGCCCTCAAGGGTGTGGGCGTTGCCTGGCGTAACGGCATGCTGCGCAGCGACGTTCTCGGCGACATCGACCACAACCGGCTGACCATCAGCTACTCGCTGCCGCTCTGGTAAGCGGCCGCTAAGCCCCGATTCGATTCACTCCCCCACCCGGAACCCCCGGGAGGACAGGAGCGGTGCGCCCGCGATTTGCCACGAGCGGCTCGGGGAGCACCGGTACTTGAGCTGTTCTGTCCCGCTTGAGCAGGGGACTGCATGACGCAGTGAGCGACGGCCCCGGCCGTCACGATCATCCCAAGGAGACCGTTATGACATTCAAGTTCCGCTCCATCCTGACTTCCGCTTCCATGCTCTTCACCCTGGCCATGGCAACCCCCTCCGCCCAGGCCGCCGACGCCATTCAGATGGGCGCCGTGCTGTCGCTGACCGGAGCCAACGCCACGGTCGGCGAGGACGTGCGCCGTGCCGTGAAGCTCGCCGAAGACAAGGTCAACGCTGACGGCGGTGTGCTCGGCAAGCCGTTCCAGGTCATCGTCGAAGACTCCGGCGGCAACCCGACAACCGCCATCAACGCCGCACGCAAGCTGGTCAGCGTCGACAAGGTGCCGGTGGTGATCGGCGAATACTCGTCGGGCATCAGCATTCCCATGGGCCAGTACCTGGTCAAGGAAGGCGTGGTGCACATCAATATCGCCAGCACCAGCGTGAAGATCCGCGACCTGGGCGCCAGCTCGTTCAACCTGATCGGCCTGGAGGACAAGGGCAACAAGTTTTCCTCCCAGGACGTCTGGGACCTCGGCTACCGCAACGTCGCGGTGCTGGCGCCGAACAATGCCTACGGCCAGGGCGTGGCCCACGGCTTTCGCGCGGAGTTCGAGAAGCTTGGCGGCAAGGTGATCAGCGAGACCCTCTACACCGCCGGCCAGTCCACCTACCGCCGCGAGCTGCAGCAGATCGCCCGCGGCAAGCCGGATGCCTACATCTATACCGCCTATGGCCAGGAGTCCGCGGTGATCAACCGCGAGGCCTTCGAGCTGGGTCTGCGCGAGCAGCCCTGGTACGCCATCCTGCTGTCGATGAGTCTGTCCGACACCCCGGCCAACATCGCCCAGGGCCAGTTGGGCATGGAGGTGGGTTCCTTCGTGGGTGACACCGGCAAGGCATACGCCGATGCCTTTGCCGCCAAGTACAAGGAAGGCATGAAGACCTCCTACACCGGCTACGCCTACGACGCTGTGTTGATGGCCGCCAAGGCCATCGAGAACGCCGGCTCCACCGAGCCGGCCGCCGTGCAGGCCGCGCTCAGGGAAGTCGGCAAGGGCTTTGAGGGCGTGACCGGCAAGATCGCCTTCGACGACGGTCGCCAACGCCTCGATCCGCCCTACGCCAAGCTCAAGTACGACGGCGGCAAGGTGGTTCCGCGCTGATCCGTGCAACACCCCACCCGGTTCGCCGGGTGGGCTCCTGCCTGTTTTTTGCGGAGTGTTCTCCATGTTGCAGTTCCTGATCGATACCTTGCTGCGGGCCACCGACCTGGCGCTGATCGCCTTTGGCCTGAGCCTGGTCTACGGACTGGTCAAGTTCCCCAACATCGCCCATGTGCAGTACGCCATGCTGGGTGCTTACCTGACCTACGGCATTTCTGCCGCTGGCCTGCCGTTGCCCCTGGCGCTGCTGCTCGCCGCCCTGCTGGTGGGCGGCCTGACGTTGCTGCTGCAGCGCCTTGTGTTCCAGCGCCTGCTGAAAAGCGGCCCGGCCATCGCCATGATCGGCTCGCTGGCCATCGCCATGCTGCTGGTGGCCGCGGTTCAGGGCAGCGCCGGCACCTTCCCGAGGATGTTCGAGTTGCCGCTCAAGGCGCCCATCACCCTAGGCGATGCGCGCATTACCCACACCCAGCTGTACTTCTTCTTCACCACCCTGGCGCTGCTGGCCGGCTTCACCCTGGCGCTGTTCCACAGCCGCCTGGGCCGCGCCATGCGCGCGCTGGCCGGCAACCCGGCGCTGGCCAACGCCAGCGGCCTGCACGCGGCACGCATCACCCAGGTGGTGACCTTCGCCAGCGGTGCCATCGCCGGGCTCGGTGGCGGCTTGCTGGCGCTGTCCACGGGTGCCCACATCAACCTGGGCCATGATCTGCTGCTGCCGGTGTTCGCCGCCGCCATCCTCGGCGGACTCGGCAACCCGCTGGGCGCGGTGGCCGGTGCGTTGCTGATCGCGTTCACCGAAACCCTGGTGACCAGCCTCAACTTCGGCCCGCTGCTGGGCGCGGAAGTCGCCTATTTGCCGGTGTCCTACATCAGCGGAGCTGCCTTCCTGATCCTGCTGCTGGCGCTGCTGTTCAAGCCCTACGGCCTGTTCGACCGGGAGGTACGCCGTGTTTGATTTCATCGTCTCGGCCCTGACCTTCGCCGGCCTCTACGGCCTGATGGCCCTGGGGCTCAACCTGCAGGCCGGTTATGGCGGCCTGCTCAACTTCGGCCACATCGCCTTCGCCGGCCTCGGCGCCTATGCCACCGGTATCGCCATCCAGGCCGGCTATTCGCCGCTGGCCGGCGTGGCGCTGGGCGTGATCCTGGCCATGGGCCTGGGCTGGTGCATCGCGCGTCTGGGCCGAAAGCTGGCGTCGGACTACTGGGGCATCGCCACCCTGGCCATTGCGGAGATCCTGCGGGTGGTGGCCACCAACGAAGGCTGGCTGACCGGCGGTGCCCAGGGCATCGGCGCCATTCCCACCCTGTTCGACGGACTCGGCTTCCTTGTGCTGGTGATGGTGCTATTGGGGGCTGCCACGCTGCTCTGCCAGCGTCTGGCCGATGGCCGCTTCGGCCGCGCCCTGCGCCTGATGCGCGAAGAGCCGCAACTGGCCGCCTGCATGGGCTACGACCTCACCTCACTGAAGTCGCGGGCGATCATGAGCGGCGCTGTGGTCACCGCACTGGCCGGTTCGCTCTACGCGCACTTCATGAGCTTCGTCGGGCCGGACTACCTGCTCGCCTCGGAGACCTTCCTGCTCTGGACCATGTTGATGATCGGCGGCCTCGGCAACCTGCGCGGCGTGCTGCTGGGCGTGTTGCTGGTGCAGGCCGCCTACAGCCTGGTGCCCTTCGCCAAGGACCACCTGGGCTTCGACTCCGACCTGGCCGGCGCCCTGCGCCTGGGTCTGATCGGCACCATCCTGCTGGCCTGCCTGCTGTGGCGCAGCGAGGGCCTGATTCCGGAAAAAGTGAGGAAGATCGTATGAATGCCTCCACCGATACCCTGCTGTCCGTGCTCTCGGTGGCCAAGGCCTTCGGCGGCAACCAGGTGTTGAAGGACGTCAGCTTCAATGTGCAGCGCGGCGAGATCGTCGGCCTGCTCGGGCCCAACGGTTCAGGCAAGAGCACGCTGCTCAACTGCATCACCGGCTTCGAGGCGGTGGATGGCGGCAGCATTTCGCTCAGCGGTCAGCGCATCGAACGTTTGCCCGCGCACCGAATCGTGCAGCGGGGCATCGCCCGTACTTTCCAGCTGCCTTCCATGCCCACCAAGATGTCGGTGATCGAAGTGGCCCTGGCCGCCAGCACCGGCCAGCACGGCGTGCTCGCCACCCTACTCGGCTTCCCGACGCTGCGCCGCGCCGAGGAAGAGGCCCGCGCCAAGGCCGAACGCCTGCTCGATGAACTGCTGCTGGCCAAGGTGCGTGACCTGCCGGCCTCGGCCCTCTCCGGCGGGCAGAAAAAGCTGCTCGGCATTGTCTGCGCGCTGATGGGCGAACCGGAACTGGTGCTGCTCGACGAACCTACCGCCGGTGTTCACCCCAACCTGCGCCGCGACCTGGTCGAAGCCCTCAAGCGCCTCAACGGCCAGGGCATGACCCTGGTGATCGTCGAGCACGACATGCACTTCATTCGCGACGTCTGCACCCGCTGCGTGGTGCTCGACCGCGGTGAGATAGTCGCCAGCTGCAAGCCGAGCAAGCTGGCCTCCAACGAGCGGGTTATCCAGGCTTACCTGGGCGGCCGGCACAACCCGCACGAGCTCGAGGAGCACACCCGATGATCGAAGTGAATCACGCAGTCGCCGGCTACACGGCCGACGTGGACATCCTGCGCGGCATGACCCTGCACGCTGCCGAGCAGGAGATTGTCACCCTGCTGGGGCCGAACGGCTGCGGCAAGAGCACCCTGCTGAAAACCATCGCCGGCTACCTGCTGCCGCGCCAGGGCAAGGTGCTGCTGGAAGGGCAGGATGTCTCCCGTGTGCCGGTGTACGAGAAGATCCGCCGCTGCCGCCTGGGCTTCGTGCCGCAGACCGAGAACGTCTTTGCCAACCTCTCCATCCGCGAGAACCTGCAGGTGGGCGGGCATTACTTGGACAAGGAACAGAGTCAGCAGCGCATCGACGAGTTGTGCGGCGCCTATCCCATCCTGGCGAAGAAGTTCAACGCCGCGGCGGCCTCCATGTCCGGCGGCGAGCGGCAGATCCTCGCCCTGGCCCGCGCGCTGATGCCCCGGCCGCGCCTGCTGCTGCTCGATGAGCCCTCTGCCGGCCTGTCGCCGAAAGTGCTGCTGGAGGTGTTCGAGGCCATTCAGCAGATCCGCGCACAGGAGAAGGTGACCATCCTGATGGTCGAGCAGAACGCCATGGAGGCGTTGCGCATTTCCGACCGTGCCTACGTGCTCTCCATGGGCAGCGTGGCACTGACGGGCGACGCCCGTGCGCTGATGCATGACCCGCAGGTCAGTGAGTTGTACCTGGGCGGCCGCGTCGCCTGAGTCTCTGGTGGTCGCCGACCCTTCGTGCTCCCGGAGGCTTGGCGATCCGTAGAGGGGATTTGGCCGCGCAGGTTTCCTGCGCGGTCCTTTTTGACGGCATTCACCATGAAATTCAGCCACAAGATTCTGCTGGCCGCCGCCCTGGTGGTGGTCAGCGCCTTCATCTCATTCACCCTGTACAACTACGTCTGGCAGCAACGCCTGCTGCAGCGCGAGCTGCAAAGCCAGCTGCGCGAAGTCGGCGCCTTGGCCGCCGACAGCATCCAGAACTGGCTCGGTGGCCGCGTGCTGCTGGTGCAAAGCCTGGCCGAGCGCCTTTCCGGCGACACCCGTGAAGCGGCGGTAGACGGGGCCTTCGCACAGGATGTGCTGAAGAGCACCTTCAGCATGGTCTACCTCGCCCGAGTCGACGGCAGTTTCAGCATCCGCCCGCAACAGGAGATGCCTGCCGGCTACGACGCCCGCGAGCGTGACTGGTACAAGCGCGTGCTGGCACGCAACGACAGCGTACTCACCGAACCCTATGTGAATGCGGCGACCCAGGAAATGATCATGGCCGTTGCCGCGCCGGTGCTGCATGCGGGGGTACTGCAGGGCGCGGTGGGCGCCGGCATGCCCATCGACACGCTGGTGCAGATCGTCGGCGGCGTCGACCTGCAGGGCAAGGGCTATGCCTACCTGGTCAACGGCGAGGGCAAGATCCTCGTTCATCCGCAGACCGAACTCATCAACCGTCGCCTCGACGAAATCAACCCGAAGCAACCCTTGAAGGTCAGCCGCGAGCTACAAGCACACCCGGTGGACGGGCAGGTGCGCATCGACACCTTCATTCCCGTAGCTGGCCTGCCCGGCGCTGACTGGTATGTCGGCCTATCCGTCGACCGCGACCTGGCCTACGCGCAACTGGACGCCTTCAGCCACTCGGCGCTGATCGCCATGACCGTGTCCGTGCTGGTGGTCTTGCTCGCCCTTGGCCTGCTGTTGCGCGTGTTGTTGCGACCGCTGCTGCGCATGACTGGCGCCATGCAGGACATCGCTGCCGGAGAAGGTGACCTGACCCAACGTCTGCCCCAGGCCGGGCGGGACGAACTGGGGTTGTTGGCGCGGGCCTTCAACCGCTTCGTCGAGCGCATGCAGGCCACCGTCGGCCAGGTCGCCAGTGGTAGCGTCGGCGTGGAAGACGGCGCGCGGCGCATGGTGGAAGCGAGTCAGGCAACCCTGCGCCAGTCCGACGAACTGGTGCAGCGCAGCGACAGTGTCGCCGCTGCCATCGAAGAACTGGGCGCGGCGGCCCAGGAAATTGCCGGCAATGCTGCCAGCGTTTCCCTGCAGAGTGCCCAGGCGCGCAGCCAGGCCGAAGACGGCCAGCGTGTGTTGGGGGAGGGTGTATCGGCGTTGGAGGCTTTGTCCGCTCAGGTGGGCGCGGCGCGCGCCAGCATGGAAAACCTAAACGGCCAGACCGAAGCCATCGGCCGCATCCTTGAGGTCATCCACGGCATTGCCCAGCAGACCAACCTGCTGGCCCTCAATGCCGCCATCGAAGCCGCCCGTGCCGGCGAGGCTGGGCGCGGTTTCGCCGTGGTCGCCGACGAAGTCCGCCAGCTGGCGCACCGTAGCCAGGCGTCGGCCCGGGAAATCCAGGACATGATCGAATCGCTCCAGGCCGGCGCCCGCGAATCCGTCGCCGCCATGCTCGCCAGCCACACCCACGGCGAGCGCAGCGTCGAAGTCATCGCCCAGGCCTGCGAAGGCATCGACGCCGTCATGCGCCGCCTGGCCGACATCGATGAAATGAACCAGTCCGTCGCCGCCGCCACCGAGCAGCAACGCGCGGTGGTCGAATCCATCAGTCGTGAAGTGGGCGAGATATCCACGCTCAACCAGCAGGTCCAGGCCAGTCAGCGACAGGCACTGGTAGTGTGCGAAAGCCTGGATGGTCGCTCGGGCGAGCTGCGCCGGCTGGTGGATAGCTTCCGCATCTAGCGAGGATGAGTCGCGGTTCCGTTCACGCACTCCCGACCCATCCAATTACGGTTGCCTGGGGCAGGCCTTCTCAGGGCCGTGCCTTTCGCTCCGGCACCTGCCCCTGGATGCGCGGCATGTCCTCGTAGCGAATCCAGAGCGTGCCTTGCCACTCCATCAGGTTCAACTCCTGCCCCTGCCAGTGCATTAACCGTCGGCGCGGTTGCTGGTCGGGGGCGTCCTGCCGACCCAGGGCCGGCACCACCTCTTCGCTGATCCAGCTACGCAGGCTCCGATGTTCGGGGTGGTAGTAGTACACCAGCAGCAACTGGTGCATGCCGCTCTCGTTCACCAGTTGTTCCTCGCTGAAGGTGCCGTCCTCCAGCCGTAGCACCTCGGTGCGCAACTGATTCGGGTCGAGCTTCTGCGAGAGGTCGATATCCGGCCGGAAACTGGCCAGCTTCGCCAGATCGCGACACAGGAGCCAGGCGCGATCATCGATCAACAGTGCGCGCAGTGGCAGGCGGTAGCGGCGAAAGGTAGTGGGCGTGCGGTAGTCAGTCATGGCGCACCTCCGGGCAGAGGGGCGGGGGAGAGATGCAGATGCGTGGAAGAGGCTCTCATGTTCTAACTCCATGTTCGGAACTGAGTAGCCGCCACCGTGGGGGAGGGTGGCGGACCGTGCAGGGCTAGAACCCCGGTCGATGGACACCAAACCGGTGGGCAGAGCCCACCCTTGCACGGTCCGCCATAGACTGCCGGGATGCGATGAGCTGGCAAGCAGCGCACCGATCTCGCTTATGGCGTTTGTGTCCATCGAGTTTTGACGGGGGTTCTAATCCCGGCTGCGACCAGAGCCGCAACGGAGCGTGACGCTATAGATCTGGCTTGTAGGACCGCAAGCCGGTTGCTGGGTAGGCTTTTTCCTGCCGGCTGGGGCAGTTAGTCGTAGTCAAAAGGCTCGACTGGGCGGATGCTCGTGGGTGGCGCGCCTGATATCCAGCGAACCGCCACCCCAGGGACGCAAGCGGATGGAGCTTACGTAATGCCGGTTATCGAACCACTGCTCCTCAGTACCGTACGCATCTGCACCTATGCAGGGTCACGCCAACTGACCAACGCCAGCGGCTTCTTCTTTGCCCGGGACGGGCGCCTTTTCCTGGTCACCAGCCGGCACGTGCTGATGGATACGCCGAGCCGGCATTTCCCCGATCGCCTCGAAATCGAACTACACACCGACCGCCACAACATGGCGTGCTCCTGCGACTTCTCCATGCCGCTGTATCGCGACGGCAAGAGCCTGTGGCGCCAGGGCGGGGATGCAGCAGGTAGCGTGGATGTCGCGCTCCTCGAAATCGAGCGCTCGGCCTTGCCGAAGACAGCCGCCTACCACGCATTCACACCTGAGCACCTGCAATCCCCCAGCGACCTGATCGAGGCGGGCACCGGGTTGCTGGTAGTGGGCTTTCCCCTCGGCTTCCACGACAGCCTGCACCACATGCCGGTGGTACGGCATGCCATCGTTGCCTCATCGTTTGGCCTGCGCTTCCAAGGCCAGGGCTACTTCCTCACCGACGCCCGAACCCACCGCGGCACCAGCGGCGCCCCCGTGGTGATGCGCGCCCCGGAAGAGAGTCAGAACCTCGGCGATCTGCCCTGGATGCTGCTTGGCGTCCACTCCGCCCGCCTCGACATGGGTAGCCGCGACTTGGTGCGGGACGAAGCACTGGGACTCAACTGCACCTGGTACGCCGACATTCTCATGACGTTGAGTGAGAGCTGAGGATCGATTGTCCGCCTTGCTCTCTGAACGAAAGCGTTGTCTGGCCGCGCGAGTGCCCCTCTATATAGAGAGAAGGGATGATGGAAAAACCTTTCAAATAAGTGTTGACGGCAAAATCTGCATCCCTATAATGCGCACCTCTTCCGGCGCAGTCGCCAAGCAAAACTCCTTGTAGATCAATGAGTTAAGCGGTTGGCGAAGGTGTCGGGAGGTTCCGCTTCGCAAGGTTCGCCGGTGGCGAATGAAGTTGGAAAGGAGGTGTTGACAGCGTGATTGAGCGCTGTAGAATGCGCCTCCCGCTGACGAGAAGAGAGATCGGATCGAAGGCGCAAGCGGTTGAGTAGAAAAGAGATTTTCGAAAAA
>NZ_SSOK01000069.1:8902-48013 GCF_029871195.1 Pseudomonas sp. BN415 | reverse complement strand
CTGGGAGAGCGCTTGCATGGCATGCAAGAGGTCGACGGTTCGATCCCGTCTAGCTCCACCAAATCGATGCCTTGCGCATCACTCAGGGCCAGCCCAAGGGCTGGTCCTGCTGTTCGAAGGTTTTGTCCCCTTCGTCTAGTGGCCTAGGACACCGCCCTTTCACGGCGGTAACAGGGGTTCGAGTCCCCTAGGGGACGCCACTTTCAAGTTTCCCGCTCTGCGGGCTTTTCAAGGGTCATTCCAGTTTGGGATGGCCCTTTTGTTTTTCCGGCTTTCACAAACTTCCCACGATTCCTTCATGCCGACGAACGGTTAGGCAAGTGTCTTGCTAATTTGAATTACGAACATAATATTATATATGTAATTCAAATGGAGGCTGACATGAGCGAGAAGAAAGCCCAGACCCGAGAACGCATCCTGCAGGCAGCTGCTTCGGCCATGTTGCAGCGCGGCCCGCAGGAGCCCGGTGTGGCTGATGTGATGAGTGCCGCCGGGCTCACGGTGGGGGGCTTTTACGCCCACTTCGCTAGCAAAGACGCGCTGATGCTGGAGGTCTTCGAGCAACTGCTGCGCAGGCGACGGGATTTGATGGCTTTGCTCGACTCATCGTTACCAGGGGAGGAGCGCCGCGCTTTGGCTGCCAGTTTCTACCTGTCCCGCAAGCACCGTGATGCCACTCACTCCGGCTGCCCGTTGCCCAGCTCACTGGGTGCGCTGCCGCAATTGCCAGAGGCCTACCGGACGTTGCTAGCGGAGCATCTGGAGGTGCTGAGTGCCGAAATGTGCGACCGCCCCGAAGAAGCCGACAGGGCCCTTGCGGACCTTGCCTTGATGGTGGGTGGCCTAGCCCTGGCGCGCGCGTTGGGAGCTGGCGATCTGTCTGACCGAATACTGCGTGCGGCCAAGTCGGCCGTTATCTGAGGAGCCGAATCATGAACAGCCTGAGCCTGATCAGGGGAGTCCACGCCACGCTGGGTCGTGTGGCGCCACAAATGGTCGCCCGCCGTATGCGTCGCCAGTTCATGACGCCGCGCAACCTGCCGCCGCGGGAGTGGGAAATGCCGTTGCTCGGAAGCTCCGAGCGAATCACTCTGCGCTTTGGTCTGTCCGCCCTGCGTTGGGGGAGCGGTCCGACCGTACTGCTGATGCACGGCTGGGAGGGGCGCCCTACCCAGTTCGCCAGCCTGATTGAGGCCCTGGTCGCAGAAGGCTACGGCGTGGTGGCGCTGGATGGTCCGGCCCATGGCCACTCCCCGGGGCACGAAGCCAATGTGGTGCTCTTCGCGCGCGCTTTGCTGGAGGCTGCTGGCGAGCTGCCTCCGCTGCACGCGGTGATCGGTCATTCCATGGGCGGTGCAAGCGCCTTGCTGGCCAGCCAGATGGGGTTGCGCGCCAGGGCCTTGGTAAGCATTTCCGCCCCCAGTCGCATTCTCGGGCCGCTGCGTAGCTTCGCGCGATTCATGGGGCTGCCGCCGAAGGCTCGGGCGCATTTCGTCAGTCAGGTGGAAAGCCATGCGGGGATCCCTGTGGCGTACCTGGATGTACAGCGCTATCAGCTGGATATCCCAGGCCTGGTTGTGCATGCCGAGGATGATCCGGTGGTGCCGGCCAGTGACGCCCAGGTCATCCACGACGCCTGGTTCGACAGCCAGTTGCTGCGGCTGGAGCAAGGTGGTCATCAGCGCCTGCTGGCAGATGCTCGCCTGGTCAATGCAGTCTTGGGGCTGCTGGCTCAGGTCCGTGAGCCTCACATTGCGGAAGCAGCCGTGCAATGAAACTCGGCAGGGCTGGCAGGTGACCTGCCGTCAATGCTCTACTTCCAACGTTCACCGGCCCGGCGTGATCGCCTTCGGCACCGGCCTGGGAACTTTGCAAAGTGGAGAGCTGACATGAGCCTGACGATGGATGTGGTGTTGCAGCGGGCGCGCCCGGTTCTGCCTGTGCTGGTGATCGAGGATACCGGGCTGGCCCTGGATCTCGCGGGGGCGCTGAGTGCGGGTGGCGTCGAAGTGCTGGAGGTAACCTTGCGCACGCCGCGGGCGCTGGATGCACTGGCGGCAATCCGCAAGGAGTTTCCGGATCTGCTCGTGGGGGCCGGCACCCTGATCCATACCGAACAATTCATTGAGGCGCGCGATGCCGGGGCACAATTTGCCGTCAGCCCTGGCTGTACCGAACGCCTCGCCGCAGCCGCCGAGGATTCCGGCCTGCCGTACCTGCCCGGTGTGATGACCCCCTCCGAAGTGCTGTTGGCGCTGGAGTATGGCTACCGCTCGCTGAAGCTCTTCCCAGCCGATGGCAGCGGCAGCGTGAAAATGCTGAAAAGCCTCAAAGGCCCCTTCACCGGCATCCGTTTTTGCCCCACCGGCGGGGTGACCCCGGACAATCTGCTCAGCTTTCTGCGCCTGCCAAACGTGGCCTGCGTCGGCGGCACCTGGATCGCGCCGTCCAGCCTGATCCGCGCCCGCGCATGGGATCAGATCACCCAACTGGCCAGCGAAGCCCGTGAACTGGCCAGCAGCGTGGAGCTCAACTCATGAGCTGGGACATGCCCAACCCCTTCGTCATTGATATCAAGGTCGGTGCCGATGACATCGACGGCCTCGGTCATGCCAATAACGCCGTCTACGTAAGTTGGCTGGAGCGCTGCGCCTGGCGTCACTCCCAGAGCCTGGGGCTGGACCTCGCCGAGTATCGGCGGCTGGACCGGGCCATGGCAGTGTTGCGTCACGAAATCGATTATCTGGCCGCGGCCTACGAGGATCAGGAGCTGCAGATGGCCACCTGGATCGTGGAATCGGACCAGCGCCTGAAGATGGATCGTCGCTTCCAGCTGGTACGGCCGGATGATGGCACCACCTTGTTGAGGGCCAAGACCATCTTCGTCTGTATCGAGCTCTCCAGCGGCAGGCCTAAGCGCATGCCGACGGAATTCGTCGAAGGTTATGGGCGGGCGCTGCAGCCGCCATTCCCGCTTGAGCTCTGAGCCTCAGTCCGCCGCTGGTGCCAGAAACACCTCGTGCTGGCTCTGCACGATGCGCAAATGGCGGACTTCGCCGGGCTGGATGATGGTTGACTGCGGGCTGCCCGTGTACTGCCCGGCGCAGTAACCTGAACCTTTCTGCGCCACCCGCAGAGCGACCTCGCCGGCCGGCACCGGAATACTCACTGACTGGCCGGGCGCTATCTGCGCCACCAGCTCGTTCTGCACGTAAAGGTCGATGTCGCAGGCATTCGGGGCCTCCTCGTCACGGCTGATCAGCAGCTCGCCGATGGCGTCCGGCGTTGGCTGCCGAGCGGGCGACATGATCGCCTCGCTCGCGGCGAATACCGCAGTGGCGGCCAACGTAAGTGCGGCAAGGACGGGGACGAGCGAGTTCATCCGGGCAGTTCTCCTGCGCTGAATCGGTGGAGTTTCGACCACCAGTCCAGCCGGATGCTCCGTGGGATATTCGCCGTCCGTCATGCTGCGTAAACTACGCGCCTTTTATCCTGTGAGCCTGCCATCCATGCAAATCGCCCTGGCCCCCATGGAGGGGCTGGTCGACGAAATCCTTCGCGATGTGCTGACCCGTGTCGGCGGCATCGACTGGTGCGTGACCGAATTCATCCGGGTGTGCGATCGCCTGCTGGCGCCCAGCACCTTCGAGAAGTTGGCCCCCGAGCTGGCCCAGGGCGCGCGTACCCGCGCCGGCACGCCCATGCGTGTGCAGTTGCTGGGCTCCGATCCGGTTTGCCTGGGCGATAACGCCGCGTTCGCCTGTGCACTGGGGGCACCGGTCATCGACCTCAACTTTGGTTGCCCGGCCAAGACGGTTAACAAGTCCCGCGGCGGCGCCGTGCTGCTCAAAGAGCCGGAACTGCTTCATGCCATCGTCCGCGAGGTGCGCCGCGCCGTACCGACGGAGATTCCGGTGACGGCGAAGATGCGTCTCGGCTTCGACAGCCCGGATGGCGCGCTGGATTGCGCCCGGGCTCTTGCCGAGGGCGGGGCTGAGCAGATCGTGGTGCATGCCCGTACCAAGGCCGAAGGCTACAAGCCGCCGGCGCACTGGGAGTGGGTG
Source organism: Pseudomonas sp. BN415 (assembly GCF_029871195.1). NCBI lineage: Bacteria > Pseudomonadati > Pseudomonadota > Gammaproteobacteria > Pseudomonadales > Pseudomonadaceae > Pseudomonas > Pseudomonas sp. BN415. The sequence continues at coordinate 43,949 of NZ_SSOK01000069.1, read as the reverse complement.
GCCAGGGTGCAGGAAGCGGTCAGGGTACCGGTGTTCGCCAACGGCGAGGTCTGGACCCTGGATGACTGGCGCCGCTGCCGCGAGGTGAGTGGGGTGGAGGACATCATGTTGGGTCGCGGTCTGGTGTCTCGTCCCGACCTGGCTCGGCAGATCGCCGCCGCGCGGGCCGGCGAATCGGTGCGGGAAATGACCTGGGACGAACTCCAGCCCATGCTGCAGGACTTCTGGCGCCAGGCTCGCCGCAAGCTGGCACCGCGCTATGCACCGGGACGCCTGAAGCAATGGCTGGGCATGCTCACCCGCAGTTACCCCGAGGCGGTGGCGCTGTTCGCTGAGGTGCGCCGCGAGAACGATTGCGAGCGGATTGACGCATGGCTCGGGGTGCCCGATCTCCGCCGGGAGTGGGCCGAGGCCGGCTGACCCCTAGCGCCCGCCGGCTACGTCCAGCAGGGCGCCACTGGTATAGGAAGCCTCGTCGCTGGCCAGCCAGAGAATCGCGCTGGCCACTTCTTCCGCTTCGCCGCCGCGCCCCATGGGGACTGTCTGGCGAACGCGCTCGACCCGATCAGGTTCGCCACCGCTGGCATGGATTTCCGTGCGGATCACACCGGGGCGTACTGCGTTGACGCGAATCCCTTCGGCCGCCAGCTCCTTGGCCAGGCCTAGGGTCATGCTGTCGATGGCGCCCTTGGCCGCCGCATAGTCGATGTACTCGTTGGGTGCGCCAATACGCCCGGCGATGGAGGACAGGTTGACGATGGCGCCGCCCTGGCCGCCATGGCGAGTGGACATGCGCTTGATGGCCTCCCGTGCGCAAAGAAAGCTGCCGATCACGTTGGCCCGTAGCACCCGTTCGAAGCGGGTCACGTCCATGTCTTCCAGGCGCGTCTGGCGCTCCAGCATCCCGGCGTTATTCACCAGCACATCCAGCCGCCCGAACTCCCTGTCCAGGCGTTCGAACATTGCCAGTACCTGTGCTTCATCGCCGACGTCTGCTCGCAGGGCCAGCGCGCGGCCGCCAGCGGCCTCGATTTCATGCGCCAGTGCTTCAGCGGCTTCCCGCTGCTGCCGGTAGTTGATACCCACGGCGTAGCCGCGTTGGGCCGCGAGGCGGGCAGTGGCGGCGCCGATGCCGCGGCTGGCACCGGTGATGAGCATGACTTTCTGCATGGCGTTTCCTCTGGGGCTTGAAATGCTTTTGGGCGTCCCTATCTAGGGTACTGCGGGATGCCGAAGTCGGGTCTCGCACTCGAAACACTTGCTGATTACTCAGGAGATCAACATGAGCACTGCTTTTTCCCTCGCCCCCCTGTTCCGCCATTCCGTGGGCTTCGACCGTTTCAATGACCTGTTCGAATCCGCCCTGCGCAATGAGACTGGCAGCACTTATCCGCCCTACAACGTCGAGAAGCATGGCGATGACCAGTACCGCATCGTCATTGCGGTTGCCGGCTTCCAGGAAGAAGACCTGGAGCTCCAGGTGGAGCGCGGTGTACTGACCGTCGGTGGTGGCAAACGCGAGAAGAGCGACGAATCGGTGACCTACCTGCATCACGGCATCGCCCAGCGCGCCTTCAAGCTGTCCTTCCGCCTGGCCGACCACATCGAGGTCAAGGCTGCCGGCTTGCAGAGCGGCCTGCTGAACATCGACCTGGTGCGTGTAGTGCCCGAAGAAGCCAAGGCCAAGCGTATCCCGATCAACGGCCATCGCGCAGTGCTGGAAAACTGATCTCCCGACTACATGGGAAAAGAAGAGGGCGCCCGCGGGCGCCCTTTTTTCTTGCGTCAGAGCGGCACCGGCCGCTGCACGCTGTGGGCCAGTAGTGCGCGGAACTCCGTAAGCGGCACGGGCTTGCTATACAGGTAGCCTTGGTACAGGTGACAGCCCTGCTGCTCGAGGAAGGCCAGTTGTTCGCTGCGCTCCACGCCCTCGGCGATTATCTCCAGGCCCAGGCTGCGGGCCATGGCGACGATGGCGCGAATGATCTCCGCGTCATTTGGGTCCTGGGTGGCATCGCGGACGAAGGATTGGTCGATCTTCAGCGCATCCACCGGCAAGCGCTTGAGGTAGGTCAGGGACGAATAGCCTGTCCCGAAGTCATCCATGGCGAAACTCGTGCCCAGTTTCTTCAGGCGGCGCATCTTGCCGATGGTGTCCTCGATGTTCTGGATGACGATGCCTTCGGTGACCTCCAGTTTCAGCAGCTGGGCGGGTAGCTGGCTACGTTGCAGGCTGCGCTCGACCCGCTCGACGAAATCGCTTTGGCGAAACTGCCGGGGGCTGATGTTCACGCACAGGCTGAAGTCGCGGGCATCGACCAGCCGCGCGGCCACCAGCTGTTCGCAAGCGTTGCAGGCCTCGTCCAGCACCCAGGCGCCCACTTCCAGGATCAGGCCGCTTTCCTCCAGTACCTGGATGAACTGGCCGGGGGATTGTGGGCCCAGGGTCGGGTGTTGCCAGCGGAGCAGGGCTTCGGCCCCCACCACCCGATTGTTGCGCGCATCCACCTGGGGCTGGAAATGCAGTTCGAACTCGCCGCGGGCCAATGCCAGGCGCAGGTCGTTCTCCAGGCGCAGGCGCTCACTGGCCGCTGCCTGCATGGTGCTGCGGAAGATCTGGATGGCGTTGCGCCCGGAATCCTTGGCGCGGTAGAGGGCGATGTCGGCGCGCTTGAGCAGGTCCGCTGGGCTGGCACCGTGATCCGGAATCAGGGCGATGCCGATACTGGGGGTGACCTGCAGGCGGTGCCCGTCGAGCAGCATGGGTTCAGCCAGTAGTTTGCGGAGCTTGTCGGCGATCTCCCGTACCTGGCGAGTCACTTCTGAGCGCTTGCCTTCGAGGCCGGTCAGCAGCACCACGAATTCGTCGCCGCCAAGGCGCGCCACGGTGTCTTCCAGTCTCACGCTGGCTTCCAGGCGGGCGGTTACCATCTTCAGCACCGCATCGCCGAGGGGGTGACCGAGCGAGTCGTTAATGTGCTTGAAGTGGTCGAGGTCGAGGAAGAGCAGGGCACCGCGCATGTTGTGGCGCTGCAGAAGGGCGATCTGCTGGGTCAGGCGATCATTCAGCAACGCGCGGTTGGGCAGGTTTGTCAGCGGGTCGTGATAGGCCAGGTGCTGGATTTGCGCCTGGGCGTCCTTGAGGGCGCTGATGTCCCGCGCGGTAAGGAGCAGGCAGGGCGTGCCGTCAAGTTCGATCTGCTCCACCGAGACTTCCACTGCCTTCTGGCTGCCGTCGCGGTGTTGGCCGAGCATCTCCAGATGGTGCACGCGGCCATTGCGCTTGAGCAGGTCAAGCATATGATCGCGTTCGGCGGGGCGCGCCCAGATGTTCATCTCGCCGGCCGTGCGCCCCAGCACTTCGTCGGTGCGGTAGCCGGTCAGCCGGCTGAAGCCTTCATTGACCTCGATGTAACGGCCTGTGTCGCGTTCGGTGATGGTGATCGCGTCGGGGCTGGAGTGGAACGCTTTGGCGAACTTTTCCTGACTGGCCTTGAGCGCCGCCTCGGCCTGCTGGCGCGCGGTGATGTCGCGGAAGGTGGTGGTGATGCAAAGCTGGCGTTCGACGCGAATGAAGCGGCTCGACACCACGCAGGCCAACAGGCGGCCGTCGCGGGTCAGAAAACGGGCTTCGACGTTGTCCAGGCCCTGGTCGCGCAGCAGATCACTGAACAGTCTCGAGCGCTGTTCGGGATCGGCCCAGAACTGGATCGCTGGAGCACTGAGGCCCACGATCTGCTCGGGTTGCCAGCCGAACACATCGGTGAAGCTCGGGTTGATCTCGATGAACACGCCGTCGCGGATGCGCGAGACGCAGATAGGATCGGGGCTGGCCTGGAACAGGGTGACGAACTTCTCCTCCGACGCCGCCAGACGCTGTTCGCGGCGAACCCGCTCGCTGATGTCCATGAGGATGCCGGTCATGCGCAGGGGGCGGCCCAGGTCGTCGCGATAAAGCTTGGCGGTGCTTTCCAGGTAGTGCACTTCACCGTTGCTGAAGCGCGTGCGGTAGGTCACCTGGTACTCGTTGTTGCGACCCTCCAGCAGCTCCTGGTACGCGCGCCGCATGCTTTGCTGGTCTTCATCTGGAACGCAGACGAAGAAGTCGCGGAACTCGCCTTCGAAGGGTTCCTTGGCCAGGCCGTGCAAGGCCGATGCGCGGGCGGACCCGTAGAGCGTGCCATTGGTGATGTGCCAGTCCCAGGTGCCGAGGTCGGCCGATTCCAGTGCCAGGTTCAAGCGCTCCTGGCTGTCCTTCAGGGCCTGTTCCTGGGCGCGTTGGCGGGTGACGTCGCGAACCGTCAGTACCAGACAGGTGCGGCCGTCCAGCTCGATCTCCTCGCCGTAGAGCAGGCAGATGGCGCGGCTGCCATCGCGGCGCTTCAGGTTTACCTCGAGTTCGTCGAGGCGACCGTGGCGTTGCAGGGTGTCCAGCATCTCCTGGCGTTGCGCCGGGTCTTCCCAGATGCCCAGTTCCAGAGAGCTGTGACCGATGGTTTCGCCCTGGTTCCAGCCGAATTGGCGTTCGAAGCCGGTATTGATCTCCAGGAAGCGGCCGCTGGTGCGATCGGTGATCACAACTGCGTCGGGCGAGCTGCGGAAGGCCTTGGCGAACTTTTCCTCGCTAATGCGCAGGGCGTTTTCGGCACGTTTGCGCTCGGTGGTGTCGAGGAAGGTGCTGATCAGGTAGGGCTGGCCCTCCAGTTCGATGTACTGGCTGGAGAGCACGCCGTCGAGGATGCTGCCATTGCGGGCGCGCAGCCTGACTTCCTGGGAAATTGGCGCTTTGCTGGCGCGGGCGTTGCGGTGCAGCCACTCGCGTTGGCTCAAGTCCTCCCAGAAACCCAGTTCCAGGGTTGTGCGACCGATGGTTTCCGCGGCCGGCCAGCCCAGCACATCCTCGAAATGCTGGTTGGCCTCGACGATCAGACTGTCGGCCAGTCTGACCAGTAGCACCACGTCTGGACTCAGGTGAAACAGGCTGGAGTAGCGCTGCTTGGAGTTGATCAGGTCCTGGGCGCGTTGCTGCTGCTGGGTGACATCGCGGATCACGCCGATCATCCGCCGCTTGCCTTCAGTCAGGGGTTGCAGGCTGCCGCTGATCTCGAGCCAGTGCAGGCTGCCATCGGGCCAGCGGATACGGTGGCGCATGGCGCGTTCGGCTTGTCGGCCTTCGAGCACTTCCTGGAACAGGCGCAGCACCTCGCCGCGATCGTCTTCGGGGATCAGTTGGGCGTAATCCACCGGTTCGCTGAGCGGCCGATGCGGATCGAGGCCGAACAAGGCCTGGGCGCCACGGGACCAACTGACCCGGCCGGAATCGATATCCCAGGACCAGGCGCCCAGCCGGGCACCGTTCAGCGCGGCCAGCAGGCTGGAGGCGTCTTGCCAGGATTGCTCGAAGGCAGCGGGGTCGAGGGCAGGGATATGGGGGAACGGGGGACTCGGATCACTGGCTTTGCGCATGCGCGCCCCTTACCGACGATAGGGCAGATGTTCGGGTCGGTGAACGGCGAGTGGTTCTTCGCGCCTTCCCGACCCTGTTCTTATGGTGTGCGGCTCAACTTAGCCTTTGCCTTTACAGGTACGCAAGGTTGTCGCGCTGCGCGTCGAGCAGCGCCATGAAAGCTTTGGCAGCGTTGGAGAGGGTGCGCTCGGTGTGCAGGATGTAGCCCAGCTGGCGTGACAGCTGGATGTCCTGCAGGGGCAGGCGCACCACGGAGTCGTCAAGCATGGTACGCGGCAGCACGCTCCAGGCGATGCCGATGGAGACCATCATCTTGATGGTCTCCATGTAGTTGGTACTCATGGCGATGTTCGGCATCAGACCCTCCGCCTCGAACATGCGGCGGACGATGTGGTGGGTGAAGGTGTTGCCGCCGGGGAACACCGCCGGGTGCCGCGCCACATCCGGAAGGAAGATGGTCTTGTCACGGGCCAGGGGGTGTTCCGGCGCGGCAACGAAGTCCAGTGGGTCGTTCCACACCGGCACCGCCTGGACCGGTAGCGCGGTCTCAGGCGCCAGGGTGATCACAGCCAGTTCCACGCGACCGTGGAGGATTTCCTCGTAGGCCACTTCCGAGTCGAGGAACTGGATGTCCAGGGCGACCTGCGGATAAGCGCGGGTAAAGGCGCGCAGCAGCGGTGGCAGGCGATGCAGGCCGATGTGATGGCTGGTGGCCAGGGTCAGACGACCGCTGATGTCGCCGGAGAGGTTGCTCAAGGCGCGGCGGGTGTCGTCCAGTACGTTGAGGATCTGGTAAGCGCGGGGGAGCAGGGCACGGCCGGCTTCGGTCAGGCTGACTTCGCGGCCGAGGCGGTCGAACAGGCGCACGCTGAGTTGCTGTTCCAGCGAGGCAATGCGCTTGCTCACCGCAGGCTGGGTCAGGTGCAGGCGCTCACCCGCTTCGGAGAAGCTGCCGGTTTCGGCGATGGCGATGAAAGCATTGAGGCTGGCCAAATCCATATCTGGACTCCGTGGGTTGCTGGCGCCGGTAGTATCCGCATTCCTCGATGGAATGCTTTAAATAAAAAATATGAATTTGAGTTATTCGATGCAAGCCCCTACGATCGTCCCCACAAGCAAAAGGGGCTTACGACCCCTGCGCACAGAAGCAAGCTGATGAGGACCTGACGATGGCCGGCAAGACGCTCTACGACAAGCTCTGGGATGCTCACGAGGTGAAGCGCCGCGACGATGGTTCGTCGCTGATCTACATCGACCGTCACATCCTTCACGAAGTGACCTCGCCGCAGGCCTTCGAAGGGCTGCGTCTGGCGGGTCGCAAGCCGTGGCGCATCGATGCCAACATCGCCACCCCGGACCATAACGTGCCGACTACTCGGGCCGAGCGCCAGGGCGGCCTCGAAGCCATCGCCGACGAAGTGTCGCGTATTCAGGTCAAGACCCTGGACGAGAACTGCGATGACTTCGGCATCCTCGAGTTCAAGATGAACGATGTGCGCCAGGGCATCGTCCACGTGGTTGGCCCGGAGCAGGGCGCCACCCTCCCGGGCATGACCGTGGTCTGCGGCGACTCCCATACCTCCACCCACGGTGCTTTCGGCGCGCTGGCCCACGGCATCGGCACCTCCGAGGTCGAGCACGTGCTGGCGACCCAGTGCCTGGTGGCGAAGAAGATGAAGAACATGCAAGTGCGCGTAGAGGGCAAGCTGCCCTCCGGCGTCACCGCGAAGGACATCGTGCTCGCCGTGATCGGCAAGATTGGCACTGCCGGCGGCAACGGTCATGCCCTGGAGTTCGCCGGCAGCGCCATTCGCGATCTCTCTGTCGAAGGCCGCATGACCATTTGCAACATGTCCATCGAGGCGGGTGCCCGCGTCGGTCTGGTGGCCGTGGACGAAAAGACCATCGCCTACGTCGAAGGCCGCCCCTTCGCACCCAAGGGCGCAGACTGGGACAAGGCCGTGGTCGCCTGGCGTGATCTGGTGTCCGATGCCGACGCGCATTTCGACACTGTCGTCGAGCTGCGCGCCGAAGACATCAAGCCGCAGGTGAGCTGGGGCACGTCGCCTGAGATGGTGTTGCCGGTCGACCAACGTGTGCCGGACCCGGCCGCAGAAGCTGATCCGGTCAAGCGTGGCTCCATCGAGCGCGCCCTGAAGTACATGGGGCTTGCCGCCAACCAGGCCATTACCGATATCCAGTTGGACCGCGTGTTCATTGGTTCCTGCACCAACTCGCGCATCGAAGACCTGCGTGCCGCCGCCGAAGTGGCCAAGGGGCGCAAGGTCGCCTCCACCGTCAAGCAGGCGCTGGTGGTGCCGGGCTCGGGCCTGGTCAAGCAACAGGCCGAACAGGAGGGGCTGGACAAGATCTTCATCGAGGCAGGCTTCGAATGGCGTGAGCCGGGCTGCTCCATGTGCCTGGCCATGAACCCGGACCGCCTGGAGAGCGGCGAGCACTGCGCGTCCACCTCCAACCGCAACTTCGAAGGCCGTCAGGGCGCTGGTGGTCGTACCCACTTGGTCAGCCCGGCCATGGCCGCCGCCGCTGCGGTGACTGGTCGTTTCGTCGATGTTCGCGAGCTGCTCAAGTAAGGAAGGAGAGTCGAGATGAAAGCCTTTACCCAACACACCGGTCTCGTCGCTCCGCTGGATCGCGCCAACGTCGACACCGACCAGATCATTCCCAAGCAATTCCTCAAGTCGATCAAGCGTTCGGGCTTTGGTCCCAATCTGTTCGACGAGTGGCGCTACCTGGATGTCGGCCAGCCGAACCAGGACAACTCCACACGTCCGGTGAACAAGGATTTCGTGCTGAACTTCCCGCGCTACCAAGGCGCCAGCGTGCTCCTTGCCCGCGAGAACTTCGGCTGTGGCTCCTCCCGTGAGCACGCGCCCTGGGCGCTGGACGAGTACGGCTTCCGCGCCATCATCGCGCCGAGCTACGCCGACATCTTCTTCAACAACAGCTTCAAGAACGGCCTTCTGCCGATCATCCTGAAAGATGAGGAAGTCGACGAACTCTTCCAGCAGTGCGAGTCCACCGAGGGCTATCAGCTGACGGTCGACTTGGCCGCGCAGACCGTGACTCGTCCGGACGGCAAGCAGTACAGCTTCGAAGTGGACGCCTTCCGCAAGCATTGCCTGCTCAATGGCCTGGACGATATCGGCCTGACCCTGCAGGACGCTGAAGCGATCAAGGTCTTCGAAGAGAAGCACCGCCAGGGCAACCCCTGGCTGTTCCGCGACGCCTGAACAGCACACCGGAGGATGACGTGAGCGACAACGCCCATGAGCAGGTGGTCCAGCGCCAGTTTGGTGAGCGGGCCAGCGCCTATCTGAGCAGTGCCGTGCATGCCCAGGGCACAGAATTTGCCCAACTGCAGGCCGAGGTAGCGGGATGTGGCGATGCCCGCGTCCTCGACCTCGGCTGTGGCGCCGGGCACGTGGCCTTCCAGGTTGCGCCGTTGGTGGGCGAAGTAGTGGCGTACGACCTGTCCGAGCAGATGCTCGATGTTGTTGCGAGCGCCGCTGCCCAGCGTGGACACGGCAATGTGGTGACTCAACAGGGCGCGGCCGAGTCGCTGCCCTTTGCCGATGGCAGCTTCGACTTCGTCTTCAGTCGCTATTCTGCGCACCACTGGAGCGACCTTGGCCTGGCCCTGCGCGAAGTGCGTCGAGTCCTGAAGCCGGGTGGCGTGGCGGCCTTCATCGATGTGGCGTCACCCGGGAAAGCGCTGCTGGATACCCACCTGCAAACGGTGGAAGTGCTGCGTGATACCAGCCATGTGCGAAATTACTCGCCTGCCGAGTGGTTGTGCCAGGTGGCCGAGGCGGGGTTGCGACCCCGCAGTCATGCGCGCCAGCGGTTGCGTCTGGAGTTCGCCTCGTGGATCGAGCGTATGCGGACGCCGGAGGTGTTCCGCGACGCGATCCTGGCGTTGCAGCAGGCCGTCGGAAACGAGGTTCGCGATTATTTCGAGATTGCCGCTGATGGCTCCTTCAGCACGGATGTCCTGGTGCTCTGGGCTGAACGCTAGAACGAATTGCATGGCGCGGAGAGCGCCTAACGAGAGGAAAGCATGAGCAAGCAGATTCTGATTCTCCCTGGTGACGGCATTGGTCCGGAGATCATGGCCGAGGCCGTCAAGGTGCTGGAGCTGGCCAATGACAAGTTCCAGCTCGGTTTCGAGCTGACTGAGGATGTCATCGGCGGTGCCGCCATCGACAAGCACGGGGTGCCTCTGGCCGACGAAACCCTGGAGCGTGCGCGCAAGGCCGATGCCGTACTGCTGGGCGCCGTGGGCGGCCCGAAGTGGGACAAGATCGAGCGTGACATCCGTCCGGAGCGTGGTCTGCTGAAGATCCGTTCGCAGCTGGGCCTGTTCGCCAACCTGCGACCGGCCATCCTCTATCCGCAACTGGCCGAGGCCTCCAGCCTCAAGCCGGAAGTGGTCGCTGGTCTGGATATCCTCATTGTTCGTGAGCTGACCGGCGGCATCTATTTCGGCCAGCCCCGCGAGCAGCGCGTGCTGGAAAATGGCGAGCGTCAGGCCTACGACACCCTGCCGTACAGCGAGAGCGAGATTCGCCGCATTGCCCGTGTCGGCTTTGACATGGCGCGCGTGCGCAACAGGAAACTGTGTTCGGTGGACAAGGCAAACGTGCTGGCGTCCAGCCAGCTGTGGCGCGAAGTCGTGGAAGAAGTGGCCAAGGATTATCCGGACGTCGAACTCAGCCACATGTACGTCGACAATGCCGCCATGCAGCTGGTACGGGCACCCAAGCAATTCGACGTAATGGTTACCGACAACATGTTCGGCGACATCCTGTCGGATGAGGCTTCCATGCTCACCGGTTCCATCGGCATGCTGCCTTCTGCCTCGTTGGATTCGAACAACAAAGGCATGTACGAACCCTGCCATGGCTCGGCGCCGGACATCGCCGGCCAGGGCATCGCCAACCCGCTGGCGACCATACTCTCCGTATCGATGATGCTCCGCTACAGCTTCAACCAGACAGCTGCCGCCGACGCTATCGAGAAGGCCGTCAGCCTGGTGCTGGATCAGGGGCTGCGGACCGGCGATATCTACTCCGCCGGTGCGACCAAGGTCGGTACCCGTGAGATGGGCGATGCAGTGGTAGCAGCACTGCAGAATCTGTAATCTGTCCGGCCCGCTGGGAGTCCAGCGGACCACTTTTTCAAGAAAGGTGTAGTTGTCATGAAGCGTGTAGGTCTGATCGGTTGGCGCGGCATGGTGGGTTCCGTGCTCATGCAGCGAATGCTGGAAGAGCGGGATTTCGACCTGATCGAGCCGGTGTTCTTCACCACTTCCAACGTCGGTGGCCAGGGTCCCGCGGTCGGCAAGGATATTGCCCCGCTGAAGGACGCCTACAGCATTGACGAGCTGAAGAGCCTCGATGTGATCCTGACCTGCCAAGGTGGCGACTACACCAATGAGGTGTTCCCCAAGCTGCGCGAAGCCGGTTGGCAAGGCTACTGGATCGATGCCGCGTCCAGCCTGCGCATGCAGGATGACGCGGTGATCGTTCTCGATCCGGTGAACCGCAAGGTCATCGACCAGCAACTGGATGCCGGCACCAAGAACTACATCGGTGGCAACTGCACCGTCAGCCTGATGCTGATGGCGCTTGGCGGCCTGTTCGAAGCTGGTCTGGTCGAGTGGATGAGTGCCATGACCTACCAGGCGGCCTCCGGTGCCGGCGCGCAGAACATGCGCGAACTGATCAAGCAGATGGGCGCCATCAACGGTGCCGTTGCCGATGACCTGGCCAATCCGTCCAGCGCTATCCTCGATATCGACCGCAAGGTGGCTGAGGCCATGCGCGGCGAAGATTTCCCCGCCGAGAACTTTGGTGTACCCCTGGCTGGCAGCCTGATTCCCTGGATCGACAAGGAACTGCCCAACGGCCAGAGCCGCGAAGAATGGAAAGGCCAGGCCGAGACCAACAAGATTCTCGGTCGCTTCAAGAGCCCAATCCCGGTCGATGGCATCTGCGTACGCATCGGTGCCATGCGTTGCCACAGCCAGGCGCTGACCATCAAGCTGAACAAAGATGTGCCGATCGCGGACATCGAAGGCATGATCAGCCAGCACAACCCCTGGGTGAAGCTCGTGCCGAACCAGCGTGAAATCAGCATGCGCGAGCTGACCCCGACTGCCGTGACTGGCACCCTCAGCGTTCCCGTCGGCCGTCTGCGTAAGCTCAACATGGGTTCGCAGTACCTCGGTGCCTTCACCGTTGGTGACCAGCTGCTCTGGGGTGCCGCCGAGCCACTGCGCCGGATGCTGCGTATCCTGCTGGAGCGTTGATGGTCTCCTGGGGTGCCGATGAGGCTCGTCGGTAACCCCAGCCCCTCGATTGCGTGAGTGCGGGGTGGCAGTTACAGTGCCGCTCCCCGCATCGCCATAAGTAGTTCCCCATGAGCCAGTCCCTCGACATCGCCATCATCGGCGCCACCGGCACCATTGGTGAAACCCTCGTCCAGCTCCTTGAGGAGCGGGAGTTCCCAGTCGGCAACCTTCATCTGCTTGCCAGTGGCGAATCCGCCGGTGCTTCTGTGCCATTCAAGGGGCGCAATCTACGAGTGCGCGACGTCGCCGATTTTGATTTTTCCCAGGTCCGTCTGGCGTTCTTTGCTGCTGGCGAGGCGGTGACCTGCAGTTTTGTTCCGCGTGCGCGCGCCGTTGGCTGCTCGCTGATCGATCTGTCCGGCGCCCTTGATCCCCTGGAGGCCCCAAGCCTGGTACCCGAAGCCAATCCGGAACTGCTCGCCGGGCTGTCTGCGCCTTACCAGCTGACCAGTCCCAGCGCCCCAGCGGTTGCCCTGGCGTGCGTGCTGGCGCCGCTCAGGGACTTGCTAAAGCCACAGCGCCTCAGCGTGATGGCGAGTCTTGCCGTCTCTAGTCGCGGTCGCGAAGGCGTCGCCGAACTGGCTCGCCAGACCGCGGAGCTGCTGAATGCGCGTCCGCTGGAGCCGCGCTTCTTCGATCGCCAGATCGCCTTCAATATCCTGGCCCAAGCCGGTGCGCCGGATGCCCAGGGACACATCGCCCTGGAGCGGCGCCTGGTCAGTGAGATCAAACAATTACTCGGCGAGCCTGACCTGCGTGTCGCCGCTACATGCGCATTGGCCCCGGTCTTTTTTGGTGACAGCCTGGCCGTCTCCGTGGTGGCCGAGCAGCAGCTGGATCTGACTGCTGTGCGTGAGCGTCTGAGTCAGGCGCCGGGTGTCGAGTTGGTGGAAGAAGAGGGCGACTATCCGACCGCTGTCGGCGACGCAGTAGGGCAGGATTCGGTATATGTAGGACGGGTTCGCGGTGGGGTGGATGACCCTTGCGAACTCAATTTGTGGATTGCTTCAGATAATGCAAGAAAAGGCGCTGCGCTCAATGCTGTGCAGTCGGCCGAGTTGTTGATAAAACACTATCTGTCAAAGATACTTACCTGAAAATTTGTAGAAATATTCTAGCTTGACAATACTGGCTTGGCCTTATCGTTGATGGGGAGCCGCCGATCCGGCGTGCGCAGGCAGCGACTTAAGACCTTCCTCTCGCTTAGCGGGAAAAAAGATAAAACAAGGGAATCACTCTATGGTTCGGGTTCGCAAACTTGTGCTGGCAATCGCGGCTGCATCCGCGCTGACTTCGGGTGTCGCCAACGCCCTCGGGCTTGGGGAAGTCACCCTGCGCTCTTCCTTGAACCAGCCCCTGGATGCGGAGATCGAGCTGCTTGAGGTGCGTGACCTGGCCTCGGCCGAAGTCAAGCCGAATCTGGCGGCAGCCGAGGAGTTCTCCAAGGCAGGCGTCGATCGTCAGTACTTCCTGCAGGACCTCAAGTTCACCCCGGTGATCAAGCCTAACGGCCGCAGCGTTATCCGGGTGACTTCCAGCAAGCCGGTCCGCGAACCCTATCTGAATTTCCTGGTCGAGGTGCTCTGGCCCAATGGCCGTCTGCTGCGTGAATACACGCTGCTCCTCGATCCGCCGCTTTATTCGCCTCAGGCCGCCGCTGCTGCTGCGCCGAAGATTCCCGTAGCCGCGCCGGCTCCGGCGCCGCGTTCTGTGGTCGCCCCTGCACCTGCGCCGGTCCGTACCGCTCCGGCGGCTGCCGCTGCGCCGCGCCCAAGTGCACCGACCCCGGCTCCGGCCCCGGCTCCCAAGGCTCCAACTGACCAGTACCGCACCACGTCTAGTGACACGCTCTGGGAAATTGCCGAGCGCAGCCGCGCCAGTGGCTCGGTGCATCAGGCCATGCTGGCCATCCAGGACCTGAATCCGGATGCCTTCGTCGATGGCAACATCAATCGGCTGAAGAGTGGCCAGGTGCTGCGTTTGCCCGATGAGAAGCAGATCGCCAGTCGCACTCAGGCCGAGGCCATCGCCCAGGTTCAGACGCAGAACACCGCTTGGCGTGAGGGCCGCAGTCTGGCAGGAGAGGGTAAGCGCCAGCTTGACGCCACCAAGCGCAGTAACACCGGTGCCGCACCCGAGAAAGTCGATACCCAGGACAACCTCCGGCTGGTGTCGGCTGCCAGCGGCAAGGCCTCCAGCGGTAGCGACAAGGGGGCCAACGGTGAAAGCAAGGCGCTCAGCGACAAGCTGGCCGTGACTCAGGAAAGCCTGGACTCGACCCGTCGCGAGAACGAAGAACTCAAGGGGCGCATGACCGATCTGCAGAGCCAGATGGATAAGTTGCAGCGCCTGATCCAGCTCAAGGACGACCAGCTTGCCAAGCTGCAGGCTGATATGGCCGGCCAAGGCAAGCAAGCACCAGCCGCTCCGGTAGCCGCTGCTCCGGCTCAGCCGGCCAAACCCGCCACTGTGCCTGCCCAACCGACTGCACCTGCACCTGCACCTGCCCCGGCTGCCGCAGCACCTGCTACACCTGCGGCACCTGGCGCTGCTGCGCCTGCTCCGGCCGCTACTCAACCTGCCGCCCCTGTCCAGGCCCAGCCAGCCGCTCCTGCCCAGCCCGCGGCGCCGGCCGCCACGCAGCCGGCCAAGCCGGCAGAGCCCGCCAAACCCGCCGCTCCGGTCAAGCCGGTACAGACCGCCCCGGCCGCGCCGGTGGTCGAGCCGCCGCAGTCCAGCATCATCGATGACGTGCTGGCAAATCCCATGCTTCTTCTGCTGGCTGGCGGTAGCGCCCTCGTAGCTCTGCTGGTGCTGCTGATGGTGCTGTCGCGCCGTAACGCACTGAAAGAGGCCGAGTTGCAGAACGGTCTCGCCGCGCAGGACGATGAAAACAGCTTTGGCAGCGATCTCGATCTGAAAGATGACAGCTTCGCCGCGTTCGACAGCCCTGAGCTGGACTCCGCTGTTGCTGATGTGCCGGAAGCGGCTCCGGCCAAGGCGCAAGAGCGTGTCACCGCGCAGACCGGCGATGTGATCAGCGAAGCCGACATCTATATCGCCTATGGCCGCTTCAACCAGGCTGCCGAACTGCTGCAGAACGCCATCAACGACGAGCCTCAGCGCAGCGATCTTCGTCTGAAACTGATGGAGGTCTATGCCGAACTGGGTGATCGCGAAGGCTTCGCGCGCCAGGAGGGTGAGCTCCGCGAAATCGGCGGGGCGGGTGGCGAGATCGAGCAACTGAAAGGCAAGTACCCGGCTATGGCAGTCGCCGCTGTTGCCGCGACCGCAGCCGCGGGTCTGGCTAGCGCTGATGATCTGGACAGCTTCAGCCTCGATGACCTGACCCTGGATGACGACCCGGCGACTGCTCCGGCAGCCGTTGGTGGCGATCTGGATGACGCATTCGACCTGAGCCTGGATGACCTGGGCTCCGATCTGGATCTCGACCTCGCGGACGAGAAACCGGCCAGCATTCAGCCGGCCGCTGCGCCGACCAATGAGTTGAGCCTGGACGATCTGGAGTTCGACGCTCCGGCTACGCCGGCCAAGGTCGAGAGCGACCTGGATTTCGATCTTGATATCGACGGCAGCGACGAACTGCTGACCGGCGACGAGAGCCTGGAGCTCAGCGATGACCTGGCTGATTTCAGCCTCGATCTGGAGCCCACGGCGCAGCCTAAGAGCGCCGATGAGGATGAGTTCCTGCTCAGCCTGGACGGCGACCTCGATGCGCCCCTGGCCGCTGAAGAGCCTGTGTCTGCTGTGGAAGAAGCGAGCGCTGGCCTGCTTGACCTGCCGGCAGACTTCGACCTCTCCCTGCCCGAAGAGCCGACTGTCGAACCGCTGGCGGACAACGACAGCTTCGCTGCCCAGCTGAACGAAGTGACTGCCGAGCTGGATCAGCTCTCCGACAGCCTTCAGCAGACGCCAGAGCCGGTTGCCGTGCTGGAAGACGAAGTATCGAACCTGGGTCTGGAAGAGGAAGACGATTTCGACTTCCTCTCCGGTACCGACGAAACTGCGACCAAACTGGACCTGGCTCGCGCCTATATCGACATGGGTGACACCGAAGGTGCTCGCGACATCCTCGACGAGGTAATGTCCGAGGGGAATGACACCCAGCAACAGGAAGCGCGCGAACTGATCGCACGTCTCAGCTGATAGATGACTCAAGCAGTACCCGCAGCGGCAGCCGAAGTGGCTGCCGCTGGCATTTTCAGAATCGCCCTCGGTGTTGAGTACAAAGGCTCCCGCTACCGTGGCTTCCAACGCCAGCGCGCCGGCGTGCCTTCGATCCAGGAGTCCCTCGAAACGGCGCTGAGCCGGGTGGCAGGCGGAGCGCCCGTGACGCTGTCATGTGCCGGCCGAACCGATGCCATGGTGCATGCCAGCGGTCAGGTCGTGCACTTCGATACGCCAGTGGTGCGTTCGATGCATGCCTGGGTCATGGGCGCGAACATGAATTTACCTGGCGATATCAGCGTCACCTGGGCCAAGGAAATGCCCAAGACTTTCGATGCCCGCTTCAGTGCGATGGCTCGGCGTTATCGCTATGTGATCTACAACGACCCGATTCGTCCGGCTCACATGGCCGAGGAAGTGACCTGGAACCATCGCCCGCTGGATTTCGAGCGGATGCGCGAGGCGGCCCGTTGCCTGGTCGGGACCCATGATTTCAGCGCCTTTCGTGCTAGGCAGTGTCAGGCGAAATCGCCCATCAAGACCGTGCATCACCTGGAACTGATCGAGCATGGCCGCCTGATCGTGCTGGATATCCGTGCCAGCGCATTCCTTCACCATATGGTGCGCAACATCTCCGGAGTGCTGATGACCATTGGTGCCGGTGAGCGGCCTGTCGAGTGGGCCAGGCAGGTATTGGAAGGCCGCATTCGCCGCGAGGGAGGTGTAACCGCGCATCCCTATGGGCTCTATCTGGTGCAGGTCGAATACCCGGAAGAGTTCGAGCTTCCTCAGCGTTACCTGGGCCCGCACTTTCTTTCCGGTCTGCCGGAAACGGTGGGCTGACGCTGCGTCTGGCCTTTGCTAACATCCTCGGTCTTTAGTCTTCAGGTGCCTGCATCTTGTCAGCCGTTCGCATCAAAATCTGCGGTATTACTCGAATCGAGGACGCTTTGGCTGCCGTCGCCGCCGGGGCCGATGCCATAGGTTTTGTGTTCTACGCGAAGAGCCCGCGAGCGGTGACTCCGGCCCAGGCCAGAGCCATCGTCGCTGCGCTGCCGCCTTTCGTGACCACTGTCGGGCTCTTCGTCGACATGCCGCGGGCGGAGTTGACGCAGGTGCTGGCCGAGGTCCCGCTGGACCTGCTGCAGTTCCATGGCGATGAAAGTCCCGAGGCCTGTGCAGGTTACGGCCGACCCTACATCAAGGCGCTAAGAGTCAAGCCGGGTGACGACATCGCCGCGGCTATCTCCTCTTATCCCGAAGCGTCCGGCATCCTTCTCGACACGTTTGTCCAAGGAACTCCCGGCGGCACCGGTGAAGCCTTCGACTGGGGGCTGGTGCCCCAGATTGCGGCAAAGCCTCTGATCCTCGCGGGCGGCCTGACCCCTGAGAACGTCGGTGAGGCGGTGCGTCAGGTGCGGCCGTATGCCGTTGATGTGAGTGGTGGCGTCGAGGCCTGCAAGGGCATCAAGGACGCTGCGAAGATTCAAGCCTTCATCCAGCAGGCACGAGCCTGAAATGCATATTGTGGAAACTTTCGCGTACTCGCCCGCTGGCGCGTCTCCTGCATATGTGACGGACGGCGTTTCGCTGCCGTCCATAAGCGAGTTGCCCAGGCAGGAGAAGTCTGTCGGGTCGCGTGGCAAGGCTGCGTCGATCGGGCCTGTTTTTTACGAGAGCGGTGGCAAGGCCATCGCCAGGGTGATACCCGGGCACATCATGCGCGCCGGGATCGCAACCATGAATTCGCTCAAGGGCATGCGCGGGGCTATGAACCGCTAGCGCGTGTTCGGGCCTGAAAGCTGTGGAGAACTAGAGCATGAGCAACTGGCTGGTAGACAAACTGATCCCTTCGATCATGCGTTCCGAGGTGAAGAAGAGCTCGGTCCCGGAAGGCCTCTGGCACAAGTGCCCGTCGTGCGACGCGGTGCTTTACAAGCCCGAACTGGAAAAGACGCTGGACGTCTGCCCGAAATGCAACCATCACATGCGCATTGGTGCGCGCGCCCGCCTGGATATCTTCCTTGATCCGGAAGGCCGCGAAGAAATCGGCGCCGATCTGGAGCCGGTGGACCGCCTCAAGTTCCGTGACAGCAAGAAGTACAAGGACCGCCTGGCGTCCGCGCAGAAGGACACCGGGGAGAAGGATGCGCTCATCTCCATGCGCGGCACCCTGCACAAAATGCCGATCGTGGCCTGCGCCTTCGAGTTCTCTTTCATGGGTGGCTCCATGGGTGCCATCGTCGGCGAGCGCTTCGTGCGCGCCGCAAACGTTGCTCTGGAGCAGCGCTGCCCGCTGGTCTGCTTCTCCGCCTCCGGCGGCGCCCGTATGCAGGAAGCCCTGATCTCCCTGATGCAAATGGCCAAAACTTCTGCGGCCCTGGCCCGCCTGCGCGAAGAGGGCATTCCCTTCATTTCCGTGCTGACCGACCCGGTTTATGGCGGTGTTTCCGCCAGCCTGGCAATGCTCGGCGATGTGATCGTCGGTGAGCCGCGCGCCCTGATCGGCTTCGCCGGTCCGCGTGTGATCGAGCAAACCGTGCGCGAGAAACTGCCGGAAGGCTTCCAGCGCAGCGAGTTCCTGCTGGAGCACGGTGCCATTGACATGATCATTCCCCGCGCGGAACTGCGAGAGCGCCTTGGTCGGCTGCTGGCGCAGATGCAGCGCCTACCTTCCCCGGCTATCGCATGACGCAGAGAACCCTTGCCGACTGGCTTTCGTACCTTGAGCAGCTTCACCCCACGGCAATTGACATGGGGTTGGAGCGCAGTCGTGAAGTTGCCAATCGGCTCGGTCTGAGCCGGTTGGCGCCCAAGGTGATTACGGTCACGGGCACCAACGGCAAGGGTTCCACCTGCGCATTCCTGGCCGCGCTGCTGCGCGCCCAGGGGCTGAAGGTCGGCGTATACAGTTCGCCGCACCTGTTGCGCTACAACGAGCGAGTGCTGCTGAACGGTCAGGAAGCTTCTGACCGGGCACTCTGCGATGCCTTCGCTGCTGTCGAAGCGGCGCGTGGCAATATTTCCCTCACCTATTTCGAGATGGGTACCCTGGCAGCCTTCTGGCTGTTCCAGCGCGCGGGCCTGGACGCCGTAGTGCTGGAGGTTGGCCTGGGCGGGCGCCTGGATGCCGTCAATCTGGTGGATGCTGACCTGGCGCTGGTAACCAGTATTGGCCTGGATCACGCCGATTGGCTCGGTGACACCCGGGAGAGCGTGGCCTTCGAGAAAGCGGGCATCTTCCGAGCGGGCAAACCGGCCCTCTGCGGCGACCTGAACCCGCCGCAGCCGCTGCTGGAGCAGGCAAATGCGCTGCCAGCGCCGCTGTTCCTGCGGGGGCGTGACTTCGATCTGGCCATTGGCGAAGGGGGCTGGCATTGGCGGGGCGCGTGCGCGTCTGGTCAGGTGCTGGAATTGCACGACCTTCCTTTGCTCGATCTGCCCATGGAGAACGCTGCCCTGGCGCTCCAGGCCTATGCACTGCTGGGTATGCCTTGGCAGCCGGAAGTCCTGCAGGCTGCGTTGTTGGGCACCAAGGTCACTGGGCGTCTGGATCGCCGCTATGTCGACTGGCGCGGCAAGCGGGTTTCCCTGTTGCTGGATGTCGGCCACAACCCTCATGCAGCCGAGTATCTCTCTGCACGCCTGGCTGCGCGCCCCATTGCCGGCCGTCGACTGGCGGTGTTCGGGCTTCTTGCCGACAAGGATCTCCCTGGCGTCATCAGCGCTCTGGTGGCGTGCTTGACCCATTGGGCAGTGGCGCCGTTGCCGACGCTGCGCAGTCGTCCAGCTTCCGAACTGCAGGCGGCATTGACGAACCTTCACGCAAGCGTCAGTGTCCACGAAAGTATCGCCGCAGCACTTGAATCGCAGTGTGAGCAGGCGACACCGGATGACGAGATTCTGGTGTTTGGATCGTTTTACAGCGTGGCTGAGGCTCTGAGCTGGCTGGAAAGCCTCGCAACGGGGGACTAGGGGAAATGGCTGTATTGGACAAGGGACTCAAGCAACGTATCGTCGGCGCATTGGTGCTGGTGGCGCTGGCGGTGATCTTCCTGCCCATGTTGTTCAGTCGCGAGGATGAGCTGCGTCAGGTCGTGGTCGAGGCGCCTCCTATGCCCAAGGCGCCGGACATGCCGCCAGTGGAGTTGGAACAGGTTCAGGTGCCCGAGCCCCAGGCGCTGCCCCAGGAGCCGGTCCCGCCGCTGGAGCCAACTGGCGATGCGCTGGCCTCGGATGTGTCTGCGGCTCAGGATGCTGCCCCGGTAGCG
This sequence comes from Pseudomonas sp. BN415, assembly GCF_029871195.1. NCBI lineage: Bacteria > Pseudomonadati > Pseudomonadota > Gammaproteobacteria > Pseudomonadales > Pseudomonadaceae > Pseudomonas > Pseudomonas sp. BN415. Next base: position 23,647 of record NZ_SSOK01000069.1, on the reverse strand, counting down.
CCCGCTCCACCAGCGGCCCCTGCCGTTCCAGTTCCCGCGCCCGCGCAACCACAAGTGCAGGCAAAAGCGCCAGCACCCAGCCCGGCGCCGCCTGTGGCCCAGGTCAAGACCGAAGAGAAGCGTCTGGACGTCAACGGCCTGCCGGTAAGTTGGTCCATCCAGCTCGCCAGCTTGTCGAGTCGTAGCAGTGCCGAGAACTTGCAGAAGAACCTGCGTACTCAGGGCTACAACGCCTATATCCGCAGCGTCGAAGGCATGAATCGAGTCTTCGTTGGGCCGGTGATCGAGCGTGCCGAGGCCAATCGCCTGCGTGACCAGCTCGCCCGTCAGCAGAAATTGAATGGTTTCATCGTCCGTTTCCAGCCTGAAAAAGGCTGATAGAGCAGGATAATTAAGCCCTTTCTGATCCGCGGGTTACCGGAGCTGAAGGGCTCTGCTAAAATGCAGCGCCTTTTCAGTTTGTGGGCTGCACTGTGGCATTTACCTGGGTCGATTGGACGATCATCGCCATCATCGCCGTTTCCAGTCTGGTCAGTTTGAGTCGGGGCTTCGTCAAGGAGGCTCTCTCGCTGCTCACATGGATTGTCGCAGGCGTAGTCGCCTGGACATTCGGCGGCGCCCTGTCGCTGCACCTCACAGAATTCATCGAAATGCCATCGGCGCGCATCATCGCCGCATGCGCCATTCTCTTCGTCGCCACCTTGCTGGTGGGCGCCTTGATCAATTTCCTGATCGGCGAGTTGGTCAGGGTTACCGGTATGGACGGCACCGATCGCGTTCTGGGCATGGCCTTCGGCGCCGCCCGTGGCGCGCTGCTGGTGGTGCTGCTGGTCGGCCTGCTCAGCCTGGCACCGGTGCAGCAGGATCCCTGGTGGCAGCAATCCACGCTGTTGCCGCATTTTCTAATGGTTGCCGATTGGTCGAAGAACCTCATTCTGGGCTTCACCAGTCAGTGGCTCGCGAGCGGAATCAGCTCACCCAGCTGATTCGTCGCACCCGGAAGCATGCCCGCCCGCGCCCAAACGGCCTGGACGGGCTATTGATTAGCCTGAACTACTAGCAGGGGTTGCGTCACATGTGTGGCATCGTCGGTATCGTCGGTAAGTCGAACGTCAATCAGGCGCTGTATGACGCGCTTACCGTACTTCAGCATCGCGGCCAGGACGCTGCCGGTATTGTGACCAGCCACGACGGCCGGCTCTTTCTGCGCAAGGACAACGGCCTGGTTCGTGATGTCTTCCAGCAGCGCCATATGCAGCGCCTGGTGGGCAGCATGGGTATCGGCCATGTGCGCTATCCCACCGCTGGCTCCTCCAGCTCCGCCGAGGCGCAGCCGTTCTACGTCAACTCGCCTTACGGCATTACCCTGGCGCACAACGGCAACCTGACCAACGTCGAGCAACTGGCCAAGGAAATCTACGAGTCCGATCTGCGCCACGTGAACACCAACTCCGACTCGGAAGTGCTGCTCAACGTGTTCGCTCACGAGCTGGCCCACCGCGGCAAGCTGCAGCCCACCGAGGAAGACGTATTCGCCGCGGTTTCCGGCGTACATGCGCGCTGCAAGGGCGGTTACGCCGTGGTGGCCATGATCACCGGCTACGGCATCGTCGGCTTTCGTGATCCCCATGCCATCCGCCCGATCGTGTTCGGCCAGCGTCATACCGACGAAGGTGTCGAGTACATGATCGCCTCCGAGAGTGTTGCCCTGGACGTACTGGGTTTCACCCTGATTCGTGACCTGGCGCCAGGCGAGGCGGTGTACATCACAGAAGAAGGCAAGCTGTTCACCCGTCAGTGCGCTGCCGACCCGCAATACGCTCCCTGCATTTTCGAGCACGTTTACCTGGCACGCCCGGACTCGATCATGGATGGCATCTCCGTCTACAAGGCACGACTGCGCATGGGCGAGAAGCTGGCCGAGAAGATCCAGCGCGAGCGTCCCGACCACGACATCGATGTGGTGATCCCGATCCCGGACACCAGCCGTACCGCGGCCCTGGAACTCGCCAACCACCTGGGCGTGAAGTTCCGTGAAGGCTTCGTGAAGAACCGCTACATCGGCCGTACCTTCATCATGCCGGGCCAGGCTGCGCGCAAGAAATCCGTGCGCCAGAAGCTCAATGCCATCGAACTGGAGTTTCGCGGCAAGAACGTAATGCTGGTGGACGACTCCATCGTGCGTGGCACCACCTGCAAGCAGATTATCCAGATGGCCCGTGAAGCCGGTGCCAAGAACGTCTATTTCTGCTCGGCGGCCCCGGCGGTGCGCTACCCGAACGTCTACGGCATCGATATGCCCAGCGCGCACGAGCTGATCGCCCACAACCGGTCCACCGAGGAAGTGGCTGAGCTGATCGGCGCCGATTGGCTGGTCTACCAGGACCTGCCGGACCTGATCGACGCTGTTGGTGGTGGCAAGGTGAAGATCGACCACTTCGACTGCGCGGTGTTCGACGGCAAGTACATCACGGGTGATGTCGACGAGCATTACCTGAACAAGATCGAGCAGGCGCGCAACGACGCGTCCAAGGCGAAGGCCCACGCGGTCAGCGCCATCATCGATCTGTACAACAACTGAGCCACGGATAGCGGCGAACTCGAGGTTGAGTGACATGACGCAAGAATGGGAAGCCGGAAGGCTGGACAGTGACCTGGAAGGCGCTGCCTTCGAAACCCTGGCCGTGCGTGCGGGCCAGCGCCGCACACCGGAAGGTGAGCACGGCGAGGCCATGTTCCTGACCTCCAGCTACGTGTTCCGCACTGCCGCCGACGCCGCCGCGCGCTTCGCTGGCGAAGTGCCGGGCAACGTCTATTCGCGCTACACCAACCCAACCGTGCGGACCTTCGAGGAGCGCATCGCCGCCCTCGAAGGCGCCGAGCAGGCCGTGGCTACCGCCTCCGGCATGTCGGCGATCCTCGCCATCGCCATGAGCCTGTGCAGCAGCGGTGACCACGTGCTGGTCTCCCGTAGCGTGTTTGGTTCGACCATCAGCCTGTTCGAGAAATACCTGAAGCGTTTCGGCATCGAGGTCGACTATCCCGCGCTGTCCGACCTGGCTGGCTGGGAAGCTGCGATCAAGCCGAACACCAAACTGCTGTTCGTCGAATCCCCGTCCAACCCCTTGGCCGAACTGGTGGACATCTCCGCGCTCGCCGAGATTGCCCACGCCAAGGGGGCGTTGCTGGTGGTGGACAACTGCTTCTGCACTCCGGCGCTGCAACAGCCGCTGAAGCTGGGTGCTGACATCGTCATGCATTCGGCCACCAAGTACATCGACGGCCAGGGCCGCACCATGGGTGGTGTGGTTGCCGGTCGTGCCGAGCACATGAAGGAAGTGGTGGGCTTCTTGCGCACTGCCGGTCCGACCCTCAGCCCGTTCAACGCCTGGGTGATGATCAAAGGCCTGGAGACCCTGCGTGTGCGCATGCAGGCCCATTGCGCCAGCGCCCTCGACATTGCGAAGTGGCTGGAACAACAGCCTGGCGTCGAGCATGTCTACTACGCGGGCCTGGAAAGCCATCCGCAGCACGAGCTGGCCAAACGTCAGCAAAAAGGCTTCGGTGCTGTGGTCAGCTTCGAGGTCAAGGGTGGAAAAGAGGCCGCCTGGCGCTTCATCGACGCCACCCGGATGATCTCCATCACCACCAACCTGGGTGACACTAAAACCACCATCGCCCATCCGGCCACGACCTCCCACGGTCGTCTGTCGCCGCAGGAGCGTGCCAACGCTGGCATCAGCGACAGCCTGGTCCGCCTCGCCATTGGCCTGGAAGATGTGACCGACCTCAAGGCTGATCTGGAGCGCGGGCTCGCCGCGCTGTGATCGACTGGCCCCTGCGGGCGACCGTCGCGAGCAACGGCAAGGTCGCCCTGGTAAGGGGCACCGCATGGGATCGGGCTTGGCTACTGTCGGACCTTGCAAGATGAGCTACCTCGACTGAGTGCCAGTCGGGGCGGGCAGGGCGGCTGCACCGGAAGGTGGGCCGCCCTTTTCGTTGGGGGTAATAGTCCCTGGCGGTGGGAGTGTCGTCCCTGCCGAAATGACAGCGCAGCGGGCGAGTATAGAGGGGGAAAGGCCGTGTGACGGCCCTCCTGAAACTCAAGGCTTGCGCACGTCGATGGCAGGCACCTGTTGGCCGTCGAACAGTTCCACCGGCTTGCGCGGCAGGATGGCCGGGCGGCCTTCCTTGTCGTGGTCGCCGACGATGCGAATGTCGTTGTACTTCTTCCCGGACAGCGCGGCGATGCCGGCGCGGTCGCGTACTACAGTGGGCCGCAGGAAAACCATCAGGTTGCGCTTCACATGGGTGTCGCGGGTGGAGCGGAACAGCCGGCCGAGAATGGGTATGTCGCCCAGCAGCGGGACCTTCGAGTCGGTCTGGGTGATGTCATCCTGGATCAAGCCACCGAGCACGATCACCTGGCCGTCTTCGGCCAGGATGGTGCTCTTGATCGAGCGCTTGTTAGTGATCAGATCCACTGCCTGGGCGGTCAAGGTCGCACTCGGGGCGATGGAAGAGATCTCCTGTTCGATCTCCAGGCGCAAAGTGGCGCCTTCGTTGATGTGCGGGGTCACCTTCAGGGTTACACCGATATCCTGGCGTTCGATGGTGGTGAAGGGATTGTTGGCGCCCGAGGCATCGGTGGTGAAGGTGCCGGTCTGGAAGGGTACGTTCTGGCCCACCAGGATTTCGGCCTTCTGGTTGTCCAGGGTCAGCAGGCTGGGCGTAGAGAGCAGGTTGCTCTTGCTGTTGGCCGAGAGCGCGGTGATCAGGGCAGCGAAGTTATCGGTGCCGATGCCGATGATGGCGCCATCGGGCAGGGTCTCGGGAATCTCGTCGTCACGGATGGCATTGAGCACGGTGCCCACCGAGAGCCCTGTGTTGCCGAAGTTCACGCCACCCAGGCCGCCCGTACTGCCGCGTGCATCGACCGCCCACTGCACGCCGAGGGCTTCGGTGATGTCGCCGGAGATTTCCACGATGGCCGCTTCTACCATCACCTGGGCGCGAGGCACGTCGAGTTGGCGGACGATGTCTTCCATGGCGGTGACCACGTCCGGCTCGGCCAGCATCACCAGGGCGTTCAGGCTCTCGTCTGCGCGGATCAGTATGCTTTGCGTCTTGCCGCCGGCTGCCGGAGTCCCCTCGCCACCGCCTTCGCCGTTCTTCAAACCTTCGGAAATCTCGCCAAGGGTCTCCGCCAGGCTCTTGGCATCGTTGTGACGCAGGCGAATTACCCGGGTGTTGGCCGAACGTGAAGTCGGGGTGTCGAGGGATTGCGCCAGGGCCGCCAGCTTCGCACGGGCGGACGGCGGGCCGAGGAGGATCAGGCGGTTGGTGCGGGCATCGGCAATCACCTGAGTGCCCGAGCTACCCTTGGATTGGCCGCGGTTCAGGGATGCATTGAGTACCTCGGCGGCGTCCATGACCCAGGCGTGCTTGAGGTTGAGGACGGTGTAGTCGCGGTCGCCCTTCTGGTCGAGCTGGCGCATCAGGTCTTCGATGCGGGCTATGTTGGCGGCGCGGTCGCTGATGATCAGGGCATTGGCCGATGTCACGGCGGCGAGGTGGCCGTACTGGGGGACCAGCGGTCGAATCAGAGGGATGAGCTCCGTCACTGGCGAGTGCTGCACCTGGATCACGCGCGTTTCCAGGCGTTCCGCACCTGCACGGTTGCTGCCGGCTTCGGCCTTGGCTTCGGCGTTGGGGATGATGCGCGCCTGGTCGCCTTGGGTGACGACGGTGAAGCCGTGGGTGGCCATCACCGAGAGGAACAGCTGATAGACCTCGTTGAGTCCCAGCGGTGCTTTCGACACGACGCTGACCTGGCCCTTCACCCGCGGGTCGACGATGAAGGTCTCGCCAGTGATGTCGGCGATCTGGTCGATGAACTCGCGAATATCCGCGTCTTTCAGGTTGATGGTCCAGCCATCCTGCTGCTGTTGCTGAGTGCTGCCCGGTGCGGCAAGTGGCTGGGCGGCAAGCAAGGGTAGAGGCGCGGCCAGCAGGCCGGCGGCGATCAGGGCGAGCGTGAGGCGCGAGAAGGTTGGGGTCATCGTGTCATTCGCTTTCCTGGGGCTGTTCGGCGGAAGGCTCGGACACGGTGTTCTCCGGGTCTTCCATCTGTTGGCGCAACTTTTCCATTCGCTCGCGCAACTCGGCGGCGTTGTCTTCCTGCAAGCCGCTGAGTTCGTCGATCACGGCAGCCGACGGTTCGTCGGCGCTGCCGCCAACGGGCGTGAAGCGTGAGCGCGGTTCCGGAAAGCTGAGACTTTCCAGTCGGCCGTTGCGTTCGATTTCGACTCTATTGCGATACACGGCATGCACCTTGACGCCGCTGGTGATCTCGTCACCCGCCATGTAGCGGCGGGGCTTGCCGCCCTCGTATTGGATGATCGCAATAGACTTGTCCGGCCCCGCGTGGACGAAGCTGCCGAGCAGCGTGAGGCGCAGGTTGGTGGTGGGCGGCGGGCCGCTCGGCTGGAGTTTCGGCGCGGGGCCGAACAGCGGTTCTAGGTTCTGCAGGGGCTGACTGGTGGCGCGAGGCGTTCCCTGTTGCTCGGGGGCTTCGGCAGGAGTGTCGACCAGGCGCAACCATTCCCGGGTCTGCCAAGCGAAACTGGCACCCATGACCAGAACCAGAAGCGCGCCGACAATGCTTGGCGCGTGGCGTTGCAGCCAATGTGCGGAATCCGAAGCTTGCAAGTGGGTCGAACTCCTAATGCTGTGTAGTTCTTCTGTTTTTATGTTGGCAGAACTGCCTTGATCATAGCAGCGCCTTCGAGTGCCCGGGTCGGCCGTCTGGATGATGTTGAGACGCGGACGCTGTGCTAAAGATATCTGTGAATTTTTACGGCTTTAGGTGGTTTTGTTCACACACATTTTAAGAATCAGACAGCGGCTCTGCACAATCGTCAGATTGCGCTGCAATACTTCTTTCTGGACCCACCTGAAATAGGCGCCCACGGATGAATCCACCCCTCGTTGAAGTCCCCCTGCGGCGTCTCCCTTTCGGCTTCGCCAAGCGCCACGGCGTTCTGTTGCTGGATGGTCCGGAGCCGTGCCTGGCTCACCGTCCCGGCGCCGAACTGGTGGCCCTGGCCGAGGCGCGTCGCTTCGCCGGCCGCAGCTTGCCGCTCAAGCTGCTTAGCGGCGAGGCCTTCGAGCAGGCTCTCGCGCGGGCCTATCAGCATGACTCTTCCGCAGCCATGCAGTTGGCCGAGGACCTGGGTGGCAGCCTGGACCTGGCAGCCCTGGCCGAACAAATTCCGGAAACCGAGGATCTGCTGGAACAGGAGGACGACGCGCCGATCATCCGCCTGATCAACGCCATTCTCGGTGAGGCAATCAAGGAGAATGCCTCGGATATCCACCTGGAAACCTTCGAGAAGCGCCTGGTGGTACGTTTCCGCGTCGACGGCATTCTCCGCGAAGTACTGGAACCCAAGCGCGAGTTGGCAGCCTTGCTGGTGTCGCGGATCAAGGTCATGGCGCGTCTGGATATCGCTGAAAAACGCATCCCCCAGGATGGTCGCATTTCCCTGCGGGTCGCCGGGCGCGAGGTGGACATTCGCGTTTCCACATTACCGTCGGCCAATGGCGAGCGCGTGGTGCTGCGTCTGCTCGACAAGCAGGCCGGGCGCCTGACCTTGCAGCACCTGGGCATGAGCGAGCGTGATCGCCACCTGTTGGAAGGCACGGTCCGCAGGCCCCACGGCATCCTGCTGGTCACGGGCCCGACCGGCTCGGGCAAGACCACCACGCTTTACGCCAGCCTGGTCACCCTCAACGACCGCACGCGCAACATCCTCACAGTCGAAGACCCGATCGAGTACCACATCGAGGGCATCGGCCAGACTCAGGTCAATCCCAAGGTGGACATGACGTTCGCCCGTGGCTTGCGCGCAATCCTGCGCCAGGACCCGGACGTGGTGATGGTGGGTGAGATTCGCGACCAGGAAACCGCCGAAATCGCCGTGCAGGCATCACTGACCGGCCACCTTGTGCTTTCCACCCTCCACACCAACAGCGCCATTGGTGCTATCACCCGCCTGGTTGACATGGGGGTCGAACCCTTCCTGTTGTCTTCATCCCTGCAGGGTGTGTTGGCCCAGCGCCTGGTGCGGGTGCTCTGCCCGCACTGCAAGGAGGCCTACCAGGCGGATGCGGCGGAATGTGGGTTGCTGGGCGTCGCCGCCGACAGCGCTCCCACCCTGTATCGCGCCCGTGGTTGCGCGGAGTGCCACCAGCAGGGTTATCGCGGCCGGACCGGCATTTACGAGCTGGTGGTGTTCGACGACCACATGCGAAGTCTGATTCACAGCGTCGCGTCGGAGCAGGAAATGATCCGCCATGCGCGCCTGTCCGGCCCGGGCATTCGCGAGGATGGCCGGCGCAAGGTGCTGCAGGGAGTCACCACGGTGGAAGAAGTGCTGCGAGTTACCCAGGAAGAATGAGTAGAACCTGAACATGGCTGCATTCGAATACCTCGCCCTCGACACCAAGGGCCGCCAGCAGAAGGGCGTGCTCGAGGCGGACAGCGCCCGTCAGGTGCGCCAGCTGCTGCGTGAGCGTCAGCTGGCTCCGCTGGAAGTACGCGCCACGCGTGTCCGTGAACAGGCCGAGCGTGGTCGCTTCAGCCTTGTGCGGGGCTTGTCTGCCCGCGACCTGGCACTGTTGACGCGCCAGTTGGCGACCCTGGTGCAGGCGGCCCTGCCCATTGAGGAGGCCCTGCGGGCGGCGGCCGCGCAATCCAGCAGTTCGCGCATCCAGTCGATGCTGCTGGCGGTGCGGGCGCGCGTGCTGGAAGGGCACAGTCTGGCCGGCAGCCTGCGGGAATTCCCCGCAGCCTTCCCCGAGCTCTATCGCGCCACGGTGGCTGCCGGAGAACATGCCGGCCATCTGGGGCCGGTGCTCGAGCAATTGGCTGATTACACCGAACAGCGCCAGCAGTCACGGCAGAAGGTCCAGCTGGCGCTGCTCTATCCAGTGATCCTGATGTGCGCGTCGCTGGCGATCGTCGCCTTCCTGTTGGGCTTCGTGGTGCCGGACGTGGTCAAGGTGTTCATCGATTCCGGGCAAACCCTGCCTTTGCTTACGCGTGGCCTGATTGCCCTGAGTGACCTGGTCAAGGACTGGGGCTGGCTGATGCTGCTGGTGCTGATCGCTGCCTTCTTCGGTGCACGCTGGGCCTTGCGTGACCCGGACATCCGTCAGCGCTGGCACGGCGTGGTACTGCGTATCCCGCTGGTGGGGCGATTGGTCCGCGCCACCGACACCGCCCGCTTCGCCTCAACCCTGGCGATTCTCACTCGTAGCGGCGTACCGCTGGTGGAAGCCCTCGGCATTGGCGCTGAGGTCATAGCCAACCGGGTGATCCGTGCGCACGTTGCATCGGCGGCGCAGAAGGTCCGTGAAGGCGGCAGCCTGACCCGCGCCCTGGAGAGCAGTGGGCAGTTCCCGCCGATGATGTTGCACATGATCGCAAGCGGCGAACGTTCCGGAGAGCTCGATCAGATGCTCGCCCGCACCGCGCGCAACCAGGAGAGCGACCTGGCTGCGCAGATCGCCCTGCTGGTCGGTCTATTCGAACCGTTCATGCTGGTGGTTATGGGGGCGGTGGTGTTGATGATCGTGCTCGCCATCCTGCTGCCTATTCTTTCTCTCAACCAACTCGTGGGGTAATCGCGTGAATCTGCGTCGTAATCAGTCGGGCTTTACGCTCATCGAAATCATGGTGGTGGTGGTCATCCTCGGCATCCTTGCCGCGCTGGTGGTACCGCAGGTGATGAATCGTCCCGACCAGGCCAAGATTACGGTCGCCAAGGGCGATATCAAGGCCATCGGCGCTGCCCTGGACATGTACAAGCTGGACAACTTCGCCTACCCCAACACCCAGCAGGGCCTGGAGGCGCTCGTGAGCCGACCCTCCGGCAATCCGCCGGCGAAGAACTGGAACAAGGATGGCTACCTGAAGAAACTGCCGGTGGACCCATGGGGCAACCCTTACCAGTACTTGTCTCCCGGTAGCAAAGGTGCCTACGACCTCTATTCCCTGGGCGCCGATGGCAAGGAAGGCGGCAGCGAAAACGACGCCGACATCGCTAACTGGGACAACTGATGAGCGGCGGACGGCAGAGCGGCGCTGGCCGGAGTCTCGGTGCCTTGGCGTCCGCAGGGTTCACCCTGATCGAAGTGCTGGTGGTGGTGGTCGTCATCGCCTGTCTCGCCGGCCTGGCACTGATCAGCTCCGGCGTCGCCGGTCCCGCTCGTGAGCTCAGGAACGAAGCCGAACGCCTTGCCGGGCTTATTGGTGTGCTTGCCGACGAGGCCGTTCTGGACAACCGCGAATATGGCGTGCGCGTGGAACGCGACGGCTACCAGGTGTTTTTCTATGACGAAACCCGCAATCGTTGGCAAGCGTTGTCCGATGGCGCCCGACAATTGCCCGAGTGGGCTGAACTGAGCATTGAGCTGGAGGGTGAACCTCTCACGCTGCCCACTCCGGGCAAGGAAGAGGAGAAGACCGAGGCGGCGCGGCCCGTGCCGCAACTGATCATTCTTTCCAGTGGCGAACTCAGTCCGTTTCGCCTGGAGATGGGCGAGCGGCGCAAGGATGGGCTGCGCCTGCAGCTCTCCAGTGACGGCTTCCGCCTGCCGCGCGTGGAAAGCCTGAGTGGCAAGGGACGCGCTGGATGAGAGCCAGTAGAGCCTTCACTCTGATCGAAGTGCTGGTAGCCCTGGCCATCTTCGCGGTGGTCGCTGCCAGCGTGCTCACCGCCAGCGCGCGCAGTCTGCAGATCGCCTCGCGGCTTGAGGACAAGACCCTGGCGATGTGGATCGCCGACAACCGCCTGACTGAGCTTCAGTTACGCCAGGCACCTCCCGGCAACGGCCGTGACCAGGGTGAGCTGGACTATGGCGGGCGACGCTGGCAGTGGCAAAGCCAGGTCGAGCGCACCAGCGACACGGCGTTGCGGCGGGTCACGCTCTGGGTGGCACCGCGTCCGACCCGTGGAGCCGGGGGCAAGCTGGAAGAGCGTGCGACGGTGCGCCTGGTGGGGTTCCTGGGGAGCGCACCATGAAGCGTGCGGCGGGTTTCACTCTGCTTGAACTGTTGATTGCCATCGCCATTTTTGCACTGCTGGCCATGGGTGCCTGGCGCATGCTCGGCGCGGTCATCGACAGTGACGAGGCGACCCGCGCGCAGGAGCAGCAACTGCGGGAGCTGGTCCGCGCCATATCGGCCTTCGAGCGCGACATTCGCCAGGTGGTCTCGCGACCGATACGTGATGCCTATGGCGAGCCTCGAGCCGCGCTTTTGGGCGAACACCAGGGCGACAACGACAGCCTCGAGATGACCCGCGCCGGCTGGCGCAACCCGACGGGCGCTCAGCGGTCCCGCCTGCAGCGGGTCAGCTGGCAGCTTTCCGGAGAACGTCTCGAGCGGCGCTACTGGACGGTGCTGGACCAGGCGCAGGACAGCCTGCCGCAGGTGCAGAACGCCCTGGATGGCGTCACAGCCATGAAGCTGCGGTACATGGACGACAGCGGCGACTGGCAGGAAAGCTGGCCGCCAGCCGGCCTGTCGGAAGACGAGCGTCTGGATCGCCTGCCGCGGGCCTTGGAGCTGACCCTGCAGCATCGTCGCTATGGTGAGCTGCGCCGGGTCTTGCGCCTGGTGGAAACGCCGCCCCGGCAACAACCCCAGGGGGGAGAAAACCAGCCCGACGGGGAGCAACAGTCTCCGCAGGGTAATCAACAGGCCGACGGCGAGGAGCAGGCGCAATGAAGCGGCAGGCCGGCGTTGCACTGCTGACCGTGCTGCTGGTCGTGGCGGTGGCCACTGTGGTCTGCGCTGGACTGATCGCCCGGACGCAACTGTCCATCCGTTCCAGCGGCAATGAACTGCACAGTCGCCAGGTGGCCCAGTACGCGCTGGGCGGCGAGGCGCTTGCCGAGGCGATCCTCGTGCGCGACCTGCGCCAGGGTGATCCGCGTACGCCGGTGGATCATCTGGGTGAAGCCTGGGCGCGTCCCTTGAGTACCTTTCAGCTGGACGATGGTGGGTCGCTCAGTGTGCGCATCGAGGACCCCAGTGGCCGTTTCAATCTCAACAGCCTGGTACGTGATGGCCAACTGAGCGAGCCGGGTATCCGTCAGTTCCGTCGACTGCTGCTGCGTTTGGGAATCGAGGCACCCTACACCGAGCGCCTGGTGGATTGGCTCGACCCTGACCAGGAACTCTATGGTCCCAACGGCGCGGAAGATAACCAGTACCTGCTGCTGCAGCCGCCGTACCGTGCGGCCAATCACGCCTTGAGCGATGTGTCCGAGTTGCGCCTAGTGTTAGGCATGACGGAGCTGGACTACCGCAAGTTGCTGCCCTTCATCACCGTGCTGCCGGCGGATGCCGCGCTCAACGTCAACACCGCCAGCGCCATGGTGCTGTCCACCCTGGCCGACAATCTGGACGCCGATGCGGGGGGGCTGCTAATGGCAGCACGGGGTGCCACTGGCTTTCGCAGTCTGGATGCCTTTCTTGGCCAGCCCGCGTTGGCGGGTATGGGGCTGGAAGCTCAGGGGTTGGCCGTCGGCAGCCAGTATTTCCAAGTGATCAGCGAGGTACGTCTCGCCGGTCGCCGCCAGGTTCTCGTCAGTACCCTGCAGCGCGGTAGCGACGGCAGGGTGCGAGTTCTCTCTCGTGATCTCGGGCAGGGCGGCTTGCCGCCGGCGCCCGTCAAGGAGCCGCAGTCATGACACAGGCTTGCATCTTCCTCCCGGTGGCCGCTTGCAATCAGCTGGACACCGAACTGGAGGTGCTGCTCTGGCAAGAAGGTGCGGGCCGTCGCCTGCCATTCGCCAGGGCATTGGAAGAGGTGTCACCGCCCTGGCGGCTGATCTTGCCGGTGGAAGCGGTGACCTGCTGCGCGGTCCGCTTGCCCACCCAGAAGGGCCGCTGGTTGCGTCAAGCCTTGCCGTTCGCGGTCGAGGAGCTGCTCGCCGAAGACGTGGAGAGCTTCCACCTCGGCCTCGGTGGTGCCCTGGCCGATGGCCGGCACCGGGTATTCGCGGTGCGCCGCAGCTGGCTGGCAGGCTGGCTGGAACTGGCAGGCAAACTCGGCCCCAAGCCCGCGGCCATCCAGATCGACGCTGACCTGTTGCCTGAGCAGGGAACCCAGTTGCTCTGGCTGGAGCAGCGTTGGTTGCTGGGTGGCGAAGGCAGCACCCGGCTCGGTTTCGATGAGCAGGATTGGACTTACCTGCGGGATGCCTGCCCGGCACCGCGCAGTGCTTACGCGCCGGCGGAGCGCAACACGCTGGATGGCGTGGACGAATGGCATGAAGCAAGCGACGCCTACGGTTGGTTGGCGGCGCAGAAGGGCAGCGACCTGGCCCAGGGTGAGTTCACCTTGAAGGAAGAGCGTCAGCGCTGGTCGCGCTGGAAACCGCTGCTGGGATTGGTGGGCCTGTGGTTGTTGCTGCAGTGGAGCTTCAACCTGATTCAGGCCTGGCAGCTGCAACGTCAGGGCGATACCTACGCAGCGGCCAATGAAGCGCTCTACCGCGAGCTGTTTCCCCAGGACAACAAACTGGTGAACCTGCGGGCGCAGTTCGACCAGCACCTGGCGGAAGCCTCCTCTTCGGGGCAGGGGCGCTTGCTGGCCTTGCTTGGTCAAGCGGCCCAGGCACTGATCGCCGAGGGGGCGCAGGTGCGGGTGCAGCAGCTGGACTTCAGCGAAACGCGGGGTGATCTCGCGCTGCAGGTTCAGGCGCCGGGCTTCGATGCCCTGGAGCGCTTGCGCGAGCGGTTGATTGGTAGCGGGCTATCCGTACAGATGGGGTCGGCCAGTCGCGACCCGAGCGGCGTCAGCGCGCGCCTGGTGATAGGGGGATGAAGATGCTCGACACGATCAAGGCGCCGCTCCAGGCGCAATGGCAGACTTCCTCCCTGGGCGCACGATGGCGCGCCATGCCGGCGAGGGACCGCATGGCCTTGCTGGGGTTGGGCATGTTCCTCGGCCTGGTCCTGCTCTACCTGCTGCTCTGGTTGCCGGCAGAGCGCCGTCTGGCCACCGCTCGCGAGTATTTCGAGACTCAGCGCAGCCTGCATGCTTATCTGCAGCGCCATGCGCCCAAAGCGCGATCGGTGCAGAGTCAGCCGCAGAGCCAGGTGGAACCGGAGCGGCTGCAAGGGCTGGTCACCGCAACGGCTGCCGAGCAGGGCCTGGCCGTTGAGCGTATCGATAGCGATGCGCCGGGCACGGTGCAGGTAAACCTGCAGCCGGCGGCTTTTCCGAGCCTGCTGCGTTGGTTCGGCGTGCTGGAAGGGCAGGGTGTGCGAATCGACGAGGCTGGAATGGATCGCAACGAAGACGGCCGGGTGACGGCGCGGGTATCCCTGAAGGTTGGAAGCTGATCCTGCCCCAATCTGGTGCGCGCGCACTGAGCGGGTGCTTCCCGGAGGGGTGGCGGAAGGGGGCGAAAGGTCCGACTGAAGAAAAATTCCATACAGGGTGTTGACTTAGCGGAGGCCTCTGCGTAAATTGCGCGCCTCGCAAGGCGATGGGTGATTAGCTCAGCCGGGAGAGCATCTGCCTTACAAGCAGAGGGTCGGCGGTTCGATCCCGTCATCACCCACCATTCCTTGTGAGATTTCGGACGAAAGTCCGGCCGACGCGCAGCGGTAGTTCAGTCGGTTAGAATACCGGCCTGTCACGCCGGGGGTCGCGGGTTCGA
>NZ_SSOK01000069.1:0-8852 GCF_029871195.1 Pseudomonas sp. BN415 | reverse complement strand
GTTAGAATACCGGCCTGTCACGCCGGGGGTCGCGGGTTCGAGTCCCGTCCGCTGCGCCATATTCCCCATGTTCGAGGTGCTCGAGCATGAGGCGGCAAGGTCCACAGGGCCAGGTCGCCAGACGATGCAAAGGTTTCACCGGACGCAAGTCCAACCGACACGCAGCGGTAGTTCAGTCGGTTAGAATACCGGCCTGTCACGCCGGGGGTCGCGGGTTCGAGTCCCGTCCGCTGCGCCATACAGAGAAGCCCTCAGGTAGCAATACCTGAGGGCTTTTTCTTTGCCCCGTATTAATTTTTCGGTCACCTGGAATCGTTACATTCTTGGCATGTTCTTTGTTTCCAATACCCCTGTTGATGTCAGGAGGAACTAAAGATGGACGATTACCAGGAAGAACTTCTCGATTTCCACGCTACCGAGCAAGATCCGGTAGAGCCCGCCGAAGACGCCACCGAAATGTGATCAGCCCGCTTGGCGTTGGGCGCGGCGGAACTCGCCCGGCGTGCTGCCGCTCCAGCGCTTGAAGGCGCGTTGGAAGGCTTCTGCCGAGGCGAAGCCGAGCAGGTACGCGATTTCGCCGAAAGCCAGTTCGGTGTCGCGGATGTAGGCCATGGCCAGGTCGCGGCGGGTTTCATTGAGGATGGCGCGAAACTGGGTGCCTTCTTCGGCCAGCTTGCGGCGAAGGGTCCAGCTGGGCATCTGCAGGCGCGCTGCCACTTCTTCCAGGTCCGGCTCGCGCCCGTGCAGCAGCGGCCCCAGCAATTGGGTGATGCGCTCGCGCAGGCTGCGGGTGCGCGTCAGCTGTTGCAGCTCCCCTTCACAGATATCCAGCAATTGTCGCCAGGTACTCGGGCAGTGTTCTCGGCCACGTTGTGCCAGCGTGTTCTGGGAGAGGCGCAACTGGTTGGCGCCGGCCTCGAACTCCACCGGGCAGCCGAAATGCTCGGCGTAGCGCTCGGCGTAGTCCGGCGCGGGGAACTCGATTTCCACCTTCTCTATGCGAACGTCAGCGCCGACCAGTTGGCTCAGGTAGCTCTGCCAGCCCGCCAGCACCGAATCCACCACGAAGCGGTTGTAGGCGTTGTAGGGGCTGATGGAATAAAAGCGCAGCCAGGCGCCCTTGCTGTCCTCGTGGAAGCTCGACTGGCCTCGGTAGTTGCTGGCGTAGAGCAGTTCGAAGCGGGTCAGGGCGCGAGCGGCCTCGCGCAGGTTCGGTGCCTGGCTGGCACAGACGCCGGCAAGTCCCAAGTGGCCGAGGCGGCTCAGGCGGCCCATGTTCAGCCCCAGTGCGGGATTGCCGCTGAGCTGGATGGCAGCGTGACCGAGGCGCATATAGCGCGGAATTGACAGGCGGCCGTGAGGTTCGGCGAATCGGGCGGCATCCAGGCCGAAGCGCTCCAGCAGTTCCGCAGGGGATTGGCCGCTCTGTTCCAATGCTGCCGCCATGCCGTGGACGAAACTCACGGAGAGATCGCCCAGCTTGACCCGCTGCGCTTTCATTCCTCCTCCAGCCAGGCATTCAGCAGGTGGCTGCCCGGCGCCTCGCTGGCTTGTCGCGTGTTGCTGGGAGTCAGCTCGCTACCGGCGGGTGAGTTGTGCAGGGGCCAGAGGCGGCCGCGCAGGAACAGGATTTCGCTGGCGGTGGTCTGGCCGTCGCTCAGCGTCACACGGCTGTGCGGATAACCCCCGCTCCAGCTGCGAGTGATGGTTACCAGGCCGCTGCTGGTGTGCAGGGTTTGCTGCGATTCACTCCGGGCGCTCTGCGGCCAGGGCTGGCTGAACGGCTCGTCCAGCAGAAGGCCGTCTGGGGAGAAGGCCAGCGCCAGGTTGTAGAGAGCCCCATGGCCGCTGCGCAGCTTGCCTTCTTTGAGGTAGGGCGAGGGCAGGAGGATGGAGCCAGCCAGGATGGTCACCCGGTATTCACTGGCGAGGCGGCTAAACAGCTTCTGGTAGTCCCGCGCCATGCGCCGGGCCTTGGCCCGCAACAGGGCTTCTTCCAGGTCCTGGCCCTGGAGGAACAGGCGACCGAGCAGGGTGGGATGGCTGAGCGTCAGCAATCGGCCACCCTCGGCAAAGGTGCGGGCCTGGTAGAGGTTGTGTTTCTCGTCACGCAGCAGCAACCAAGTGCCGATGTGGTCGGGCAGTGCGACAACGGTCTTGTCGTTGAGCAGGCCCTGGGCACGGGCATGGTCGAGGGCTGCGGCCAGCTTCATGCGCAGCAGGTCCGGGTCGCGGTAATCGCTTGGGTAGAGCGCCGGCCGAATTGCGAGCAGATTTCCGCGTGCGCTGGCGGTCCCCACGTCGCTGGCCAGGCTGGCGCGTAAATCAGACAGGTAGTGGGCGCGAGGCCGCTCACCGGTCCATACCGCGTAGGCGGTCAGGCAGCTCACCAGGATGGCGGCGATCAGGGGCGTCAACAGCTTGCGCATGGAATGTCCGGGGCGGAGGAATGCCGATCAGGGTAGGGGACAGGCTGCCGATTGCCAAGGGTGGCTGTCAGTTTTGATCAGTAACTTGTCAGTTCTGATCATTGAGCGGGCGGTGGCGGCTCTTTATCGTCTGCCCCACAACCGATCCCGACCCTCTGAGGTCAGGGGCATTCCGCGATTAGCACCGCCTGCTGTGGAGGAATCATGACCGCCGCCCGTTACCCGCATCTGCTCGCCCCCCTCGATCTGGGCTTCACCACCCTGCGCAACCGCACCCTGATGGGCTCCATGCACACCGGGCTGGAAGAGAAACCCAACGGCTTCGAGCGCATGGCCGCCTACTTCGCCGAGCGCGCCCGTGGTGGCGTGGGCCTGATGGTCACCGGCGGTATCGGTCCGAACGCCGAGGGTGGCGTTTATGCTGGCGCTGCCAAGTTGACGACCGTGGAGGAGGCCGAGAAGCACAGGATCGTCACCCGTGCCGTGCATGAGGCAGGTGGCAAGATCTGCATGCAGATTCTCCATGCCGGCCGCTACGCCTACAACCCCAAGCAGGTCGCGCCGTCGGCCATCCAGGCCCCGATCAACCCCTTCAAGCCCAATGAGCTGGACGAAGAGGGCATCGAGAAGCAGATCCAGGACTTCGTCACCTGCTCGACGCTGGCCCAGCAGGCCGAGTACGACGGCGTCGAGATCATGGGGTCCGAGGGGTACTTCATCAACCAGTTCCTCGCCGCCCACACCAACCAGCGCACCGACCGCTGGGGTGGCAGCTACGAGAACCGCATGCGCCTGGCGGTGGAGATCGTCCGCCGCGTTCGCGAGGCTGTAGGCCCGAATTTCATCATCATCTTCCGTCTGTCGATGCTCGACCTGGTGGAGGGCGGCAGCACCTGGGACGAGATCGTTACGCTGGCCAAGGCCATCGAGGCTGCCGGCGCCACCATCATCAACACTGGCATCGGCTGGCATGAGGCGCGCATTCCCACTATCGCCACCAAGGTGCCGCGTGCGGCCTTCACCAAGGTCACCGCCAAGTTGCGCGGCGAGGTTAAGATTCCGCTGATCACCACCAACCGCATCAATACCCCGGAAGTGGCCGAGCAGGTCCTGGCCGAGGGCGATGCCGACATGGTGTCCATGGCGCGCCCGTTCCTCGCCGACCCGGACTTTGTCAACAAGGCTGCCGAGGGTCGTGCCGACGAGATCAACACCTGCATCGGCTGCAACCAGGCCTGCCTGGACCATACCTTTGGCGGTAAGCTGACCAGTTGCCTGGTCAACCCGCGTGCCTGCCACGAGACCGAGTTGAACTACATCCCGGTCGCCCAGGCCAAGAAGATCGCCGTGGTGGGCGCCGGCCCAGCCGGCCTCTCCGCTGCCACCGTTGCCGCCGAGCGTGGCCACAGCGTGACCCTGTTCGACTCTGCAGCCGAAATCGGCGGCCAGTTCAACGTGGCCAAGCGCGTACCGGGCAAGGAGGAGTTCTTCGAAACCTTGCGCTACTTCAAGCGCAAGCTGGAAACCACGGGTGTCGACCTGCGTCTGAACACCCGTGTCTCGACCGACGACCTGGCTAGGGGTGGTTATGACGAGATCATCCTGGCCACTGGCATCAGCCCGCGCACGCCGGCAATCCCCGGCATCGACCACTCGAAGGTGATCAGCTATCTGGACGCCATCCTCGAGCGCAAGCCAGTGGGCCAGAAGGTGGCGGTGATCGGTGCCGGCGGTATCGGTTTCGACGTGTCCGAGTTCGTCACGCACCAGGGAGAGGCCACCAGCCTCAGCCGCGAAGCCTTCTGGAAGGAGTGGGGCATCGACGGTGCGCTGGAGGCTCGTGGCGGCATTGCCGGGATCAAGGCCCAGCCGCATCCGGCGGCGCGCGAGGTGTTCCTGCTGCAGCGCAAGAAGTCCAAGGTGGGCGACGGTCTGGGCAAGACCACCGGCTGGATCCATCGCACTGGTCTGAAGAACAAGCAGGTGCAGATGCTCAACTCGGTGGAGTACCTCAAGGTCGACGACGCCGGCCTGCACATCCGTGTTGCCGAGGGCGAGCCCCAAGTGCTGCCGGTGGATACCGTGATCGTCTGTGCTGGCCAGGACCCGCTGCGCGAGCTGCATGATGGCCTGGTGGCTGCTGGCCAGAGCGTGCACTTGATCGGGGGTGCCGACGTCGCGGCTGAGCTGGATGCCAAGCGCGCGATCAACCAGGGCTCGCGCCTGGCGGCCGAACTCTGACCCTTTCCACCGCCCGGTTTTGCACCGGGCGGTGCTCCCACCCGCTCCAACCACGTCACACTTTTGCCTTGCCGTTGGTCAGACTGGCCTCGACGGCGGGGCACTGCCAACCCAGTCACATTGCTCGACGGCTAATATCCCCTAGACTTTTCTAAAGTCCGGATCAGTGTGTGCGGACGTAAACCCTACGCCGCCAGGCCCCATCAACGCCCGCCGTGATTCACCGCGCAGAGCCAGAGGTAGAGCGATGAGCATGCTGAAGAAGCCGCAACAGGCGGAAGCCGTCGTGTTCTTCAACGACCGCGGCATCTGCAAGCAGATGCTCTACTCGGAGTTCGAAGCCATTCTCGACGGTGTGGTCGGCCTGCCTGAGTTCGCCGACTGCCAGATGCATCTGGCCTACGTGATGATCAGTCCGCGCCTGCAGGTGCGTGCGGTGGTTTTCTTCTACCTCGACTTCGATGAAGACGGACGTGCCGATACCGGCTGGAACCTGCCGCTGCGGCAATTGGCCGAGCGCTCCGGACGGGGTCCTGACTTGGGGGCCGGTCCCATTCGCCTGGCCTGTCGCAGCCAGTGTCCGGTCTCCTGGCAGCAAATGCACCTCTGGGACCCGAGCCTCAACGCCGATCGCAACGACCTGGCACTGCTGCGCGATGCCATCAAGGGCAACAGTCTCGGTTTGCTGGTGGAGGAGGAGCTGCCCAAGGTGCTGGATGCCGACCGGCTGCAGGTGGCATCGGAAGATCGCTGGTACGCCCCGCCGGAGATCACCAAGGAGATGGCCGAGCAACTCGCGGAGAAGATGGAAAAGGAGCACCGCCTGAAGACCGCCCAGTTGGTCCGCCAGCAGCGCCTGCGCCTGAGCTCCCTCAGCCAGCAGAACGAAGAAGCCATCGCACAGGTACGCCAAGCTGCCGACCAGAGCAACTCGGCGCTGCAGGAGCAGATTCGCACCCTGCAACACGCGCTGCGTCAGCAGGAAGAAGTCAATGCCGGCTTGCAGGCTCAGCTCGATGGCGAGTTGGAGCGCTTCCAGGCCAGTCGAGAGGAAATGAACCTGCAACTGCGCGCCCTTGAGCGCCACGGGCGCACCGAGGCGGATATCCTTCGTGCCCAGTTCGAGAGCGAGCTTCAGGCTCGGGTCGCCTCGGCCGTGGCCGAGTACCGCGAGCAGCTCGCCATTCGGGATGTCGAGTTGGCCTATCGCGATCAGTTGGACGCCCAGTTACAGGCCGAGGTCAATCGCCTGCGCCAAGAGTGCGAGGCGCTGGAAGGCCAGTCGGGGCAGCTGATGCTGGAGCGCCTCGCTCAACTGGGTGTGGTGTTTGTGGTTTATCACCCGGGAGCCGGTCACCTGACCATTCCGCTGGCCGATATCTCCCGCTATCAGGGCAACCCTCTGGCTTACGCCGCGGCGAAGTGCTTCGTGTCCGAGAACCAGTACCGCCAGTGGCTGGCCCACTATCAGCAACCGACGTGCGAAGCCAGCTTGCCCAATGGAGATCGTTGCAGCATGCCTATCGATCGGGTCGAGGCGCCCAGTCGCTTCGTTGTCGGCGAATCCAACTGCTGCCCCCGACATCGGGCGGGAGGGCGACTGCGCACTGCTGGCTGAGCGGACTCGCGTACGCGCCTGACTTATCCTTGCGCCCCCGAACGGACGCCAACGGACCCGACCTTGCCTCTGCCCCTGCCTGACTGGAACCCCCACGCAGCCCTTGAACCCTTGCGCCTGCCATGGCTGGCCGCTGCCGGGCTTGAGTTGGCCGTACTGCGTCTGGATGCCTTGGACCCGCTGGTTTCCGGCAACAAGTGGTTCAAGCTGGCTCCCTATCTGGCGCAGGCCGCGCAAGCGGGCGCCGAGGGCGTGATCAGCCTGGGTGGCGCCCATTCCAACCATCTTCATGCCCTGGCCGCTGCTGGTGCCCGTTTCAATTTCCCAACGGTGGGCCTGCTGCGCGGCGAGTGCCAGGACACGCCGACGATTCGAGATCTCCGGCATTTCGGCATGACCCTGCACTGGCTGGGCTATGGCGGCTACCGCGCGCGCCACCAGCCGGGTTTCTGGGCGTCCTGGCTGCAGCGCTACCCACGCTACCAACCGGTGGCCGAAGGCGGTGGTGGTCTGACGGGCGCACTAGGCTGCGCCGGGTTGGTGGAGATGATCCGCGGGCAGTTGGCGGCCATTGGTTGGGATGACTACCACAGCCTCTGGACAGCCGCCGGTACGGGCACCACCCTCGCCGGGCTGGTGCTGGGCGAGGCGGGTAGGCGCCCGGTGATTGGTGCCCTCGCGGTGCCCTCGGATCACGGCGTCGCTGAGCAGGTGCGCGCTATCCTCGGCGAGGCCGGTTGCGCAGACCAGGGATACCGGCTGATCGACGCCAGCCGCGGTGGTTTCGCCCGGCTGGATGCTGATCTCGCGCGCTTCACGCTGGACAGCGAAAGGGACGGAGGCCTTACCCTGGAGCCCCTCTACACCGCCAAGGCCCTACTGGCCATCCACGCGGAGGCACAAGGCGGTCGCATTCCGCCTGGTAGTCGACTGGTGCTGCTCCATACCGGTGGCCTGCAGGGACGGCGGGCCCTGCAAACTGAACTGTTGCGGCTGGCTGACTACACTGCCCGGGCAGTGGATGCACAAGGATGACTCCATGAGCGAACCCCTGAATCCCCAGCAACTGCGCAGCCTGGTCCCGCTCAACGCGTTGACCGATCCGCAGTGGCGTGAGCTGCGCTCGCAGCTGGTGCCTCAACCGCTGCTGGCGGGGCAACTGCTTTTCCGGCGGGGCGACCAGGCGCGCCTCACCTGGTACCTGTTATCCGGCGAGCTGCTCCTGCGTGATGTCGAAGGCATCGAGACGCGCCTGGAGGCGGGAAGCGAAGCCAGTTGCCACCCGGTTTCCCCGAGCCTGCCGCGCCTGCATGAAGCCCTGGCGTTGCAAGACTGCTCATTGCTGGCCATCGACAGTGCCACCCTGGCGCGTCAGTTGACCTGGAGTTCGACCCACCAGGACCTGCTGCTGGAGAACAGTCTGGACGTCGACAGCGAATGGCTTGAAGCACTGCTGGCCAGTCCATTGCTGGCCAAGGTGCCGCCGGCCAATGTGCGCAGCATGCTGGAACGCCTGCGGCGCGTGGAGCTGCCTGCGGGCAGTCAGGTGATGGGGGAAGGGGAGGAGGGCGACTGCTGCTACTTCCTGCAGTCCGGCCGGGCTGAGGTCATTCGTGGTGCGGGCAGCGAGCAGCAACTGCTGGCCGAACTGGAGGTGGGGGCTTGCTTCGGCGAGGAAGCCCTGTTGGGGGAATGTCCGCGCAACGCCAGTGTCACCTTGCTGGAGGACAGCGTGCTGCAGCGGCTGGACCGAGCCGATTTCCTCGCGCTGCTGAAAGCGCCGGTGGTGGATGAAGTCAGTCTGGGGGAGGCGGTGCGCCTGCTGGGCAATGGCGGCCAATGGCTGGATGTGCGCCTGCAGGACGAGTACGAACGCGCCCATGCGCCCCAAGCGTTGAACATGCCCCTGCACCTGTTGCGTCTGAAGGCACGGCTGCTGGACGGCGAAGGCACCTACCTCTGCTATTGCGACAGTGGCAAGCGCAGTGCCAGTGCGGTGTTCACGCTCTCTCAGCTGGGCTTTCGTGCTTACGCCCTGCGCGACGGCCTGGATGCCTTGCCGGCGCTGCAACGGGATGCATTGATCAGCGAAACCGGTGCGGGCTACCTGGCCCGGTCCGGCGGCCGAATAGAGCGCAGCCGCTGAGTTGCTCTCCAGTCGGGCCACCAGCCGGATGCTCTATCTGACCGCTTTGCTGGGACTGAGACTTCGCTGACCTTCAGAGGATTCTCACAATTCCCCCTGATGCCCAGCCCTTCTCCCGGCAGCATCAAGCGCCTTTTCCGCGCTCCTTTTCGACCCGGTCCTATAGCCGCGCCATGAACGTGGTCGGCATTCTCCTGAGCCCATGCTGCGCCAGGAGGCCCACCCGCATGCTCGACGTACCCCGCCCCTTCTTCGATCACAGCCGCCACAAGCTCCAGGTCGACGGGCTTGACGCCGCACTCGACGTGCTGGCCTTCCACGGCAAGGAAGCCCTCAGCCAGCCCTTCACCTACCGCATCGAGTTCACCTCCGCCGAGCGCGATCTGCCCGCCGACCGGCTGCTCGGCCAGGCCGCGCA
>NZ_SSOK01000068.1:0-73469 GCF_029871195.1 Pseudomonas sp. BN415 | reverse complement strand
GAAAGACTTGATCGAAACGCTCTTTAACAACTGAATCAAGCAATTCGTGTGGGTGCTTGTGAGGTAAGACTGATAGTCAACTGATTATCAGCATCACAAGTAACACTCGTGAATTCGAGAGTTTATTTGCGATTGCTGAGCCAAGTTTAGGGTTTTCTCAAAACCCAAGCAGTATTGAACTGAAGAGTTTGATCATGGCTCAGATTGAACGCTGGCGGCAGGCCTAACACATGCAAGTCGAGCGGCAGCGGGTCCTTCGGGATGCCGGCGAGCGGCGGACGGGTGAGTAATGCCTAGGAATCTGCCTGGTAGTGGGGGATAACGTTCGGAAACGGACGCTAATACCGCATACGTCCTACGGGAGAAAGCGGGGGATCTTCGGACCTCGCGCTATCAGATGAGCCTAGGTCGGATTAGCTAGTTGGTGAGGTAATGGCTCACCAAGGCGACGATCCGTAACTGGTCTGAGAGGATGATCAGTCACACTGGAACTGAGACACGGTCCAGACTCCTACGGGAGGCAGCAGTGGGGAATATTGGACAATGGGCGAAAGCCTGATCCAGCCATGCCGCGTGTGTGAAGAAGGTCTTCGGATTGTAAAGCACTTTAAGTTGGGAGGAAGGGCAGTAAGCTAATATCTTGCTGTTTTGACGTTACCAACAGAATAAGCACCGGCTAACTTCGTGCCAGCAGCCGCGGTAATACGAAGGGTGCAAGCGTTAATCGGAATTACTGGGCGTAAAGCGCGCGTAGGTGGTTCAGCAAGTTGGATGTGAAAGCCCCGGGCTCAACCTGGGAACTGCATCCAAAACTACTGAGCTAGAGTACGGTAGAGGGTGGTGGAATTTCCTGTGTAGCGGTGAAATGCGTAGATATAGGAAGGAACACCAGTGGCGAAGGCGACCACCTGGACTGATACTGACACTGAGGTGCGAAAGCGTGGGGAGCAAACAGGATTAGATACCCTGGTAGTCCACGCCGTAAACGATGTCGACTAGCCGTTGGGTTCCTTGAGAACTTAGTGGCGCAGCTAACGCGATAAGTCGACCGCCTGGGGAGTACGGCCGCAAGGTTAAAACTCAAATGAATTGACGGGGGCCCGCACAAGCGGTGGAGCATGTGGTTTAATTCGAAGCAACGCGAAGAACCTTACCTGGCCTTGACATGCTGAGAACTTTCCAGAGATGGATTGGTGCCTTCGGGAACTCAGACACAGGTGCTGCATGGCTGTCGTCAGCTCGTGTCGTGAGATGTTGGGTTAAGTCCCGTAACGAGCGCAACCCTTGTCCTTAGTTACCAGCACGTTATGGTGGGCACTCTAAGGAGACTGCCGGTGACAAACCGGAGGAAGGTGGGGATGACGTCAAGTCATCATGGCCCTTACGGCCAGGGCTACACACGTGCTACAATGGTCGGTACAAAGGGTTGCCAAGCCGCGAGGTGGAGCTAATCCCATAAAACCGATCGTAGTCCGGATCGCAGTCTGCAACTCGACTGCGTGAAGTCGGAATCGCTAGTAATCGTGAATCAGAATGTCACGGTGAATACGTTCCCGGGCCTTGTACACACCGCCCGTCACACCATGGGAGTGGGTTGCTCCAGAAGTAGCTAGTCTAACCGCAAGGGGGACGGTTACCACGGAGTGATTCATGACTGGGGTGAAGTCGTAACAAGGTAGCCGTAGGGGAACCTGCGGCTGGATCACCTCCTTAATCGAAGACATCAGCTTCTTCATAAGTTCCCACACGAATTGCTTGATTCAATTGCGAAGGCGATTGGGTCTGTAGCTCAGTTGGTTAGAGCGCACCCCTGATAAGGGTGAGGTCGGCAGTTCGAATCTGCCCAGACCCACCAATTGTCGCGGGGTCGTATGACCGGTTGACATTGGGGCCATAGCTCAGCTGGGAGAGCGCCTGCTTTGCACGCAGGAGGTCAGGAGTTCGATCCTCCTTGGCTCCACCACTCTCAGTTAGGCAGACCAAGAGCTCAGAATTGAGTATCCCGTGTGGGGTATTGAATTCTGGACTTTGTTTCAGAATCGTTCTTTAAAAATTCGGGTATGTGATAGAAGTGACTTGTTGAGTGTTTCACTGCACTCAATAATTCAAGGTAAAATTTGCGAGTTCAAGCGCGAATTTTCGGCGAATGTCGTCTTCACCCCTATGATCGCAGGCAGATTGCTTGGGGTTATATGGTCAAGTGAAGAAGCGCATACGGTGGATGCCTTGGCAGTCAGAGGCGATGAAAGACGTGGTAGCCTGCGATAAGCTTCGGGGAGTCGGCAAACAGACTTTGATCCGGAGATCTCTGAATGGGGGAACCCACCTAGGATAACCTAGGTATCTTGTACTGAATCCATAGGTGCAAGAGGCGAACCAGGGGAACTGAAACATCTAAGTACCCTGAGGAACAGAAATCAACCGAGATTCCCTTAGTAGTGGCGAGCGAACGGGGATTAGCCCTTAAGCTTCTTGGATTTTAGCGGAACGCTCTGGAAAGTGCGGCCATAGTGGGTGATAGCCCCGTACGCGAAAGGGTCCAGGAAGTGAAATCGAGTAGGACGGAGCACGTGAAACTTTGTCTGAATATGGGGGGACCATCCTCCAAGGCTAAATACTACTGACTGACCGATAGTGAACCAGTACCGTGAGGGAAAGGCGAAAAGAACCCCGGAGAGGGGAGTGAAATAGAACCTGAAACCGTATGCGTACAAGCAGTGGGAGCCTACTTTGTTAGGTGACTGCGTACCTTTTGTATAATGGGTCAGCGACTTATATTCAGTGGCGAGCTTAACCGAATAGGGGAGGCGTAGCGAAAGCGAGTCTTAATAGGGCGTTTAGTCGCTGGGTATAGACCCGAAACCGGGCGATCTATCCATGGGCAGGTTGAAGGTTAGGTAACACTGACTGGAGGACCGAACCGACTACCGTTGAAAAGTTAGCGGATGACCTGTGGATCGGAGTGAAAGGCTAATCAAGCTCGGAGATAGCTGGTTCTCCTCGAAAGCTATTTAGGTAGCGCCTCACGTATCACTCCAGGGGGTAGAGCACTGTTTCGGCTAGGGGGTCATCCCGACTTACCAAACCGATGCAAACTCCGAATACCTGGAAGTGTCAGCGTGGGAGACACACGGCGGGTGCTAACGTCCGTCGTGAAAAGGGAAACAACCCAGACCGTCAGCTAAGGTCCCAAAGTTGTAGTTAAGTGGGAAACGATGTGGGAAGGCTTAGACAGCTAGGAGGTTGGCTTAGAAGCAGCCACCCTTTAAAGAAAGCGTAATAGCTCACTAGTCGAGTCGGCCTGCGCGGAAGATGTAACGGGGCTCAAACTACACACCGAAGCTACGGGTTCGTCGTAAGACGAGCGGTAGAGGAGCGTTCTGTAAGCCTGTGAAGGTGAGTTGAGAAGCTTGCTGGAGGTATCAGAAGTGCGAATGCTGACATGAGTAACGACAATGGGTGTGAAAAACACCCACGCCGAAAGACCAAGGGTTCCTGCGCAACGTTAATCGACGCAGGGTGAGTCGGCCCCTAAGGCGAGGCAGAAATGCGTAGTCGATGGGAAACGGGTTAATATTCCCGTACTTCTAGTTATTGCGATGGGGGGACGGAGAAGGCTAGGCCAGCTTGGCGTTGGTTGTCCAAGTTTAAGGTGGTAGGCCGAACACTTAGGCAAATCCGGGTGTTCAAGGCCGAGAGCTGATGACGAGTGTTCTTTTAGGACACGAAGTGGTTGATGCCATGCTTCCAGGAAAAGCCTCTAAGCTTCAGATAACTAGGAACCGTACCCCAAACCGACACAGGTGGTTGGGTAGAGAATACCAAGGCGCTTGAGAGAACTCGGGTGAAGGAACTAGGCAAAATGGCACCGTAACTTCGGGAGAAGGTGCGCCGGTGAGGGTGAAGCATTTACTGCGTAAGCCCATGCCGGTCGAAGATACCAGGCCGCTGCGACTGTTTATTAAAAACACAGCACTCTGCAAACACGAAAGTGGACGTATAGGGTGTGACGCCTGCCCGGTGCCGGAAGGTTAATTGATGGGGTTAGCGCAAGCGAAGCTCTTGATCGAAGCCCCGGTAAACGGCGGCCGTAACTATAACGGTCCTAAGGTAGCGAAATTCCTTGTCGGGTAAGTTCCGACCTGCACGAATGGCGTAACGATGGCGGCGCTGTCTCCACCCGAGACTCAGTGAAATTGAAATCGCTGTGAAGATGCAGTGTATCCGCGGCTAGACGGAAAGACCCCGTGAACCTTTACTGTAGCTTTGCACTGGACTTTGAGCCTGCTTGTGTAGGATAGGTGGGAGGCTTTGAAGCGAGGACGCCAGTTCTCGTGGAGCCATCCTTGAAATACCACCCTGGCATGCTTGAGGTTCTAACTCTGGTCCGTCATCCGGATCGAGGACAGTGTATGGTGGGCAGTTTGACTGGGGCGGTCTCCTCCTAAAGAGTAACGGAGGAGTACGAAGGTGCGCTCAGACCGGTCGGAAATCGGTCGTAGAGTATAAAGGCAAAAGCGCGCTTGACTGCGAGACAGACACGTCGAGCAGGTACGAAAGTAGGTCTTAGTGATCCGGTGGTTCTGTATGGAAGGGCCATCGCTCAACGGATAAAAGGTACTCCGGGGATAACAGGCTGATACCGCCCAAGAGTTCATATCGACGGCGGTGTTTGGCACCTCGATGTCGGCTCATCACATCCTGGGGCTGAAGCCGGTCCCAAGGGTATGGCTGTTCGCCATTTAAAGTGGTACGCGAGCTGGGTTTAGAACGTCGTGAGACAGTTCGGTCCCTATCTGCCGTGGACGTTTGAGATTTGAGAGGGGCTGCTCCTAGTACGAGAGGACCGGAGTGGACGAACCTCTGGTGTTCCGGTTGTCACGCCAGTGGCATTGCCGGGTAGCTATGTTCGGAAGAGATAACCGCTGAAAGCATCTAAGCGGGAAACTCGCCTCAAGATGAGATCTCACTGGGATCTTGAATCCCCTAAAGGGCCGTCGAAGACTACGACGTTGATAGGTTGGGTGTGTAAGCGCTGTGAGGCGTTGAGCTAACCAATACTAATTGCCCGTGAGGCTTGACCATATAACACCCAAACAATCTGGTGATTGTGGGTGCGACTGGTTGAAGTCGACAGACCGAAAATTGGCCTGAACCGCAAAAACAGACTGTCACATACCTGATTCGGGGTCGCGTCCCAGACGCTACCCCAACCGAATTGCTTGACGACCATAGAGCGTTGGAACCACCTGATCCCATCCCGAACTCAGCAGTGAAACGACGCATCGCCGATGGTAGTGTGGAGCTTCTCCATGTGAGAGTAGGTCATCGTCAAGCTTCTATCCCAAACCCCCGATCCGCGTAAGCGGGTCGGGGGTTTGTCTATTAGTGAAAGCCATAGATTTCGGGATTGCGTCGCACGACGAGATCCCAACCGAATTGCTTGACGACCATAGAGCGTTGGAACCACCTGATCCCATCCCGAACTCAGCAGTGAAACGACGCATCGCCGATGGTAGTGTGGAGCTTCTCCATGTGAGAGTAGGTCATCGTCAAGCTCTTATCTCAAACCCCCGATCCGCGAAAGCGGGTCGGGGGTTTGTCTTTGGGCGCGGGAAAGTTTGCATCGACGAGCAGGGCTGCGGATGCGAGTGATCTGGCGGCTGTTTCCAGTAAAAAGGCCACCTAATAAGGTGGCCTTTTGCATTTCTGATGCTCTGTCAGTCGCCGCGGTATTCGCAGCCACTGGTGCAGGTCTCGTGGATGCGAATGCGTGAGAGCTCCGGGAGCAAGGGCTTGAGCTCTTGCCAGATCCATTTGGCGAGGACTTCGCTGGTGGGGTTTTCCAGGCCGGGGATTTCGTTGAGGTAGTTGTGATCGAGCTGCTCGTAGAGTGGCTTGAAGATCGCCTTGAGCTCGGAAAAGTCGCGGATCCAGCCGGTATAGGGATCGGGCTCTCCCTCGATATAGATGGCCACACGGAAGGAGTGACCGTGCAGGCGGCCGCACTTGTGACCCGCGGGAACGTGAGGGAGCCGGTGCGCGGCTTCGAAAATGAATTCCTTGAAAATTTCCACGTGAGTAACGCTCTTGAGATGATGGCCGGTGTTCCGGTCAAAGCTGGAAAGCCTCGATTTTACCAGCTCTCTGGCGGCCTGACCGAAAAGACAGACGTTGCCGGACGAGCCAGCGCTTCACCTGATGCCCAGACGCTTGGCGAGGCGCAGCAGATTGGCGCGATCCAGGCCCAGTTCGCGGGCAGCTGCAGCC
Source organism: Pseudomonas sp. BN415 (assembly GCF_029871195.1). Classification (NCBI taxonomy): domain Bacteria; kingdom Pseudomonadati; phylum Pseudomonadota; class Gammaproteobacteria; order Pseudomonadales; family Pseudomonadaceae; genus Pseudomonas; species Pseudomonas sp. BN415. Next base: position 67,199 of record NZ_SSOK01000068.1, on the reverse strand, counting down.
CAGTTCTGTGCCTGGCGCTCCAGGCTCGCGGTGATCAACTGGCGCTGGTAGTGGTCCACTGCCTCACGTAGATCGCCGACCGCTGCAAACTCCGGTTCCTCCACCGGGCGCATGGTTGCCGAGCTCTGGTTGCCAGGCAGTGCGAGATCGCTGGCTGTCAGGGTGAGGATTCGGGGGCGCTCGGTGCAGGCCGCCAGGGCCTTGAGAGCAGCGCGGCCGATCAGGTGCTCAAGCTCCCGTACATTGCCAGGCCAGTCGTAGCCGAGCAGCGCCGCTTGGGCATCCTGGCTGAGACGCAGGCTGCGCAAGCCAAGCCTGGCGCGATTCTCTTCGAGGAAGTATCCCGTCAGCAGCAAGACGTCGCGTCCGCGCTCCCGAAGGGGAGGAACGCGCAGTGGGTAGACGCTGAGCCGGTGATAGAGGTCTGCCCGGAAACGGCCGGAACGCACTTCCTCGGCGAGGTCGCGGTTGGTGGCTGCGATGACCCGCACATTGACTCGGTGCTCGCGATCCGAGCCGACCCGCTGCAATTGTCCGCTCTGTAGCACCCGCAGCAGCTTGGCCTGGATCGCCAGGGGCAACTCGCCGACCTCATCGAGAAACAGGGTGCCTTCATCGGCCAGTTCGAACTTGCCCTTGCGCTCGTTCACGGCACCAGAGAAAGCGCCTCGTACATGGCCGAACAACTCACTCTCGACCAGGGTATCGGGCAGGGCGGCACAGTTGAGGCTGATCATGGGGTGTCGGGAGCGCAGGGAGCGGCTATGGATGGATTGAGCGACCAGTTCCTTGCCGACTCCAGTTTCGCCGCTGATCAGTACCGTTAGCTCGCTGCCACCTACCAGCTTGATTTCCTCCACCAGCGCCTTGTGGGTGGCGCTCTGACCGATCATCTCTTGCGGACGGACCTGCCCGGCGGCTTGGCGGTAGATTTCTGCTAACTGCTGCTCGTCCTGGGCGCGACGCGTTAGGGTGTCCATGCGCTCGGCCGCTTTAACCGTGGCGGCCGCCAGGCTGGCGAAATCCTCGAGAACGTCCAGGTCCTGCCCGTCGAAACGCGACGGATCCATTGCGTCGAGAGTCAGGACACCCCAGGGGCGATCGTCGAGGTAGAGCGGGCAGCCCATGCAATCGTGTACTTCCAGATGTTCCTGGCGGCCTTCCACCAAACCGTCGTAGGGGTCGGGCAGGCCGCAGTCAGCTGCGAAGCGGGTAACGCCACGACCCTCCATCAAGGCTTGCAGCCTGGGGTGTTCGGACACCTTGAAGCGTCTTCCCAGTGTGTCCTGGCTGAGACCGTCTACGGCCATGGGCACCAACTGGTCGCCGTCCAGACGGAGGAGGGCGGTGGCGTCGCACGGCAGGAGCCCGCGCAGGGCCTCCAGCAGGCGCCGATAGCGTTCGCGCTCCGGGAGTTCTCGGGACAGATCGCTGACCAGCGGAATCAGAGTCTGCAGCAGCGGATGGGGTGTCATTATGACTCCGATATGTCGTTATGACTTGTTCGCAAGTGTAGTCAGAAAAACTCGATAAGTCATAAGTTATTGATTTATAAGGGCTAAAAAATTGGCACGAATGATGGATTAGAAGGTGCAGAACGAACCAACCCGATAACGGAGTCCCAACATGCTGTCCAGCCAAGTTCGCGCCATCGTCAAGTCCACCGTCCCCCTGCTGGAAACCGGCGGCGAAGCCCTGACCACCCACTTCTACAAGATGATGCTGTCCGAGTATCCGGAAGTTCGCCCGCTGTTCAACCAGGCCCACCAGGCCAGCGGCGACCAGGCCCGCGCCCTCGCCAACGGCGTGCTGATGTACGCCCGCCACATCGACCAACTTGAAGTGCTGGGCCCGCTGGTGAACCGCATCGTCGCCAAGCACGTTGCCCTGCAGATTCTGCCGGAGCACTACCCGATCGTCGGCACCTGCCTGCTGCGCGCCATCCGCGAAGTGCTGGGCGACGAGATCGCCACCGACGAAGTCATCTCCGCCTGGGGCGATGCCTACAACCTGCTGGCCGGCCTGCTGATCGGCGCCGAGGAAGAAGTGTATGCCGCGAGCGCCCATGCCGTCGGTGGCTGGCGTGGTGGCCGCAGCTTCTGCGTCGAGCGCAAGGTGCAGGAAAGCGCGGAGATCACCTCCTTCTACTTTGTGCCGGCAGACGGCGGCGCGGTGATGGACTTCACCCCCGGTCAGTTCATCGGCCTGCGCCTGGATATCGATGGTGAGGAAGCGCGCCGCAACTACTCGCTGTCGGCCGCCCCGAACGGCCGCGACTATCGCATCAGCGTCAAGCGCGAGGCAGGCGGCAAGGTGTCCAACTTCCTCCATGACCGTGTCCAGGAAGGGGACCTGCTGGAGCTCTTTGCGCCGGCCGGCGACTTCATCCTGCGACCGAGTCAGAAGCCCCTGGTGCTGATCACCGCCGGTGTCGGCATCACCCCAGCCCTGGCGATGCTGGAAGCCGCCCAGGACAGTGGCCGTCCGATCCACTTCATCCATTGCGCGCGCAACGGTGCGGTGCATGCCTTCCGCGACTGGATCGAAGCGAAGGCCGCGGCCATCCCTCAGCTCAACCACTTCTTCTGCTACAGCGAGCCCCATGCGGATGACCAGCCCCATGCCACCGGATTTCTGAGTCGCGAGCGGCTGGCCCAGTGGCTGCCCGCCGAGCGTGACTTGGATGCCTACTTCCTGGGCCCGAAAGGCTTCATGGCCCAGGTCAAGAAGCACCTGCGCGAACTCGGTGTACCGGAAGCCCAGAGCCGCTACGAGTTCTTCGGACCGGCCGCTGCGCTGGAGGCCTGACCCCAATCGCCCGGCGCCAAGGAGCGCCGGGCAACCTAACGAGGAGTGCGAGATCATGACCAGTCTGTTCGGATGCCCCCAACGCCTGCTGCAACTCTCCCACATGTTCCTTTGGGCCGGCCTGGCCCAACTGCTGCTCGGCATCGTCGGGGCCTACTATCTGGAAGCGCACCTGGGCCTGCTGATGCTGGTTGGCGCCCACGGCCTGTCGATCCTCGGGCCGACCCTGATCAAGCTGGGTTATGTGATGCGTCTGACCGCCCAGTACCAGATGCGCAAGGAGCAACGGGAGCTGGCCTGTGCAACTGCTTGATGCTTCGCGGGAGCTGGCGATCAGGCCGATCTGGCGCCTGGGCTTCCGTCCCTTCTTTCTCTTCGGCACGGCCTTCGCACTCTTGGCCGTGCCGCTCTGGTTGATGGCCCTCCACGGCCGGCTCGGCCCCTGGCAACCGGCGGGTGGCTGGCTCGCCTGGCACCGCCACGAAATGGTGTTCGGCTTCGGCGGCGCCATCATTGCCGGCTTCCTCCTCACTGCCGTACAGAACTGGACCGGCAATCCCGGCTTGCGCGGTCGTGCCCTGGCCGGCCTGGCGCTGCTCTGGTTGGCCGCCCGCCTGGCCTGGGTGCTGGGCGCGCCTCTGACGCTGCTGATCCCCCTGGAGCTGGCCTTCCTCCCTGCCGTGGCCCTTGTGCTGCTGCGCAGCCTGTGGAGCGTGCGCCAGCGTAACAACTACCCGGTGGTGCTGGTCCTGAGCCTGCTGGCGGCGGCCGATGCCCTAGTGCTCTGGGGGCTGGCTGTCGGCAACGAAGCCTTGGAGCGCCAGGGCGTACTGGCGGCGCTCTGGCTGGTGGCGGCGTTGATGGGGCTGATCGGCGGGAGGGTGATTCCGTTCTTCACACAGCGTGGCCTGGACCGCACCCAGCAGGCCAAGGCCTGGCCCTGGCTGGACTGGAGCTGCCTGGCGGGTAGCGTCCTCCTGGCTGCCAGCTTCGCGGCGGGCTCCGGCCTGCAGCGATCACCTTGGCTGGCGATCCTCTGCTTGCTGCCGGGCCTCGGCAACCTGCTGCGCCTGGCGCGCTGGTACGACGCTGGCGTCTGGCGGGTGACGCTGCTCTGGCCGCTGCACCTGGCCTTTGCCTGGCTGTCCGCGGCGCCCCTGGCGCTGGCGGCTTGGCACCTCGATCTGCTGGGCAATCCGAGCCTGGCCCAGCACGCGCTAGGTGTCGGGGCCATGGGGGGACTGATCCTGGCGATGATCGCGCGGGTCAGCCTGGGGCATAGTGGTCGTCCCTTGGACGCGCCTCGCGCAATGGGGCCGGCATTCGCGTTGCTCAATCTGGGAGCCGTCGCCCGTGTGCTGCTGCTTCCGCTGCTGGGCAGTCCGGCGTTCTGGCTGGCGGGCCTGTGCTGGGCGGTGGCCTTCGCGCTGTTCCTGCGGCACTACGCGGTGCTGCTGTGCACCCCGAGGCTGGACGGTAGGCCGGGCTGAGGTACCGGCGCCGGACGGCCGCAGGACTGCAGCAGCTCGCGCAGGTGGCGGGCCAGATAGTCTTGGAAACGCGCGTCGTTCCAGTACTCCAGATGGCTCAGCGGCGTGTGGCGCCGAAACCAGGAGCCCACTGCCATGGGGCGGTCTTCATGCACCACGGCAGCGTAGCCTTGCACTGGACGCAGCGGGTAACCGAGCAAGTCGGCCGGCGCGTAGACGTTCAGCCAGCGTGCCGAGCGCGTCAGGCGTTCATCGAGACAGTGGCCTGGAAAACGGATCGGCTGGACCGGGTCGTAGGCGAAGGTGAAGAGCGGGATGTTGCAGCCGAAGGTGACCAGGCCTGCCAGGGTCTCCATGGCAATGAAAGGATCGCGCGGGCAGCTCGGTGTGGCATTGAGCTTCTGCTGATCCCAAATGTAGTTGGAGATGATGTGTCCGCCGAGGGAGTGGGCCAGTATCACCAGCGGGGTATTCGGCTCGACCTTGGCGCGCAATGCATTGAGACCGTTGCGCACACACTGGTGGACTTGTTCGTAGGTGGTGTCGTAGGCCTGGCTGACCTTGCGGTAGCCGCTGGCATCACCGAGGAAGAGGGTGACCATGCGCCGCATCCAGCGCCAGCGAACCGGCTCGTGTTCGAGCTTCTCCAGATAGTCCAACTCGCGTTTGTCCAGCACGCTCGCCCAATAGAGTGACTGGAAGGCAATGTCATCCGCCTCCACGCCCAGGCGTTTGCGCAGTCCAGCGATCAGGCCCTGGGCGAATGCGTGTTGTCCCTCCGCATTCTGCGTGTCCTGCTGGTTGCCGATGCCATGGATGATGGCAACTGCGAGTTTCATCCCTGTACTCCCTTCGCTCCGTGCGTCTGAGGTCAGAGGTTTTGCAAGCGTTCGCCTAGCTTGCCGTTGTCCACCAGTTCGAGGAACTCGTCGCCCAGGCGCTGGCTCTCTGCCATGGCTTTGCGCCAATAGCGCTCGCGGCCTGCGTCGTCGCCCAGATATCGCTTGAAGTCCTTGCGGTCTGGCAGTTTGCCATGAGGCAGCGTGGCCAGGTACTCGCGCGAGGGAGAAATCAGCAGTACATCCTGTAGTCGCTCGGCATCGCCCTTGCGCCAGGGCAGCCCTTTGTCAAACCAGCCGGGCACCACTTTGTCGGTGAAATGCGGATAGAGCACGACACCGCCCGGGTTGTAGGGCAGGTCGAGGTGGTAGTCGAGCAAGCCGCCGTCGCGGTACGTGCCGGGGCCGGCCCCCGGGATATTCCGCACGCCTTCCATCACCATGGGGATCGAGCCCGAGGCGAGCAGGGCATGGCGCAGGTTCCCCGTGTCCAGTGCGTGGAAGCGTGAGGGGAAGTCGGACAGCGGTGCCAGCGGTGGGTTCTGGCGGGCATCGTGGAGGATGACCCGCTCGAAGTGCCTTGCCAGGTGCGGGCGACCCAGCAGGTTGCTGCCGATTACCGACGACAGCCCCAGGCCCAGCGCGCCGCGGCGGTCGTGGGCAAGCAGGCCGTGGCTTTTCACCACGACGACGTTCAGGCGGTAATGGGGGGCGGCCAAGACCTTCGCGTCCTGGCCTTGGAGCAGCTCATCCAGCATCAGGCCGCAAAGGCGGCTGACTTCCGCCATGCTCACCCCTTTGGGGAATCGCTGGGTGGTATACAGCTCGCCCAGTCGGCGAATGCCGTCGACAGCGTTTGGCAGACAGGCGCTTGCGAAGCGCCAGGAACCGATGGAGGCGCCGATCAAGGCGCGCTCACGCGGTGTACGCGGCAGCCACTCACCGAACAGCGCCAGGTCCAGGCCCTGGATCCCCAATGCCTTGGGGCCGCCTGCCGCACCCGGCAGGATGCCGACATCTGCCGGCTTCAGACCCTGCCCACGGATGTGCGCCAAGGCGCGACGTCCTGCTCGGAGAGTGATGGCGGGAAACTTTATCTGGATGGCGCTCATGCGAGTCTCCTGGAAGCAAGGCAGCGATTATAGTGGCGACCCCGTCAAGGCCAAGTTTCTTCAGAGTGTGAATGATCCGTCCCAAGTGTTAAGGCGAATTCAGCTTCAATTAAGTCGTCCCGGGTATCTTGCACCCATCGAAAGCACACAAGCTCCCGAGGAAATGACTCATGAAGAAACTCACTACCCTGTTCGCCATTGCTACACTCGCTGCCACCGCTGGTATCGCCCAGGCTCGTGATCTCGGCCCGGACGAAGCCCTGAAGTTGCGTGACGCCGGTACCATCCAGTCGTTCGAGAAACTCAATGCCGCGGCCATCGCCAAGCACCCCGGCAGCACCATCAACGAAACCGAACTGGAAGAAGAATACGGCCGCTACGTCTATCAGGTGGAACTGCGTGACGCCCAGGGCGTGCAGTGGGACCTGGAACTTGATGCCACCAACGGTCAGATCCTCAAGGATCACCAGGACGACTGATGCGCTGGATCCTTCGCTACAGTGGGATCATTGCCCTGATTCTGGCCATTTTCGCCCTTGAGGCGGTGGCCAGGGACCTGGATCAGGACGAGGCCCTCAAGCTCCGTGAAGAGGGCGTCATCCTGCCCCTCGACCAGCTTCTGCGCAGCGCCCTGGGGCTTTACCCCGGGGCGCGTCTGCTGGAGGCCGAGCTGGAAGAGGAGGACGACGTCTACATTTACGAGGTGGAGCTGGTTACCGCCGATGGCACGGTACGTGAACTGGAACTGGATGCCCGCGACGGGCGCATTCTGAAGGACGAGGAAGACGACTGATGCGGTTGTTGGTGGTAGAGGACCATGTACCCCTGGCCGATGAGCTGACCAACAGTCTTGGTCGCCAAGGCTACGCCGTGGACTGGCTGGCCGACGGCCGCGACGCGTTGCACCAAGGGGCCAGCGAACCCTATGACCTGATTATTCTCGACCTCGGCCTACCTGGTAAGCCGGGGCTGGAGGTGCTGCAGGAATGGCGCGCGGGTGGCGTGTCGACCCCGGTACTGGTCTTGACTGCGCGCGGTTCCTGGGCCGAGCGGATTGAAGGGCTCAAGGCGGGTGCCGACGACTATCTGACCAAGCCCTTCCACCCAGAGGAGCTGGTCTTGCGCATCCAGGCGCTGCTCCGTCGCGCGCACGGCCTGGCCAACCAGCCGCAGCTGGAGGCGGCTGGTCTGCAGCTGGATGAAGGGCGCCAGTGTGTCAGCCGAAATGGCGAGGAGGTCCAACTGACCGCCGCCGAGTTCCGCCTGCTGCGCTACTTCATGCTGCACCCTGGTCAGCTCCTGTCCAAGAGCCACCTGGCCGAGCACCTCTACGACGGTGAAACCGAGCGGGACTCCAATGTGATCGAGGTGCATGTCAATCACCTGCGCCGCAAGCTGGGTCGCGAGGTCATCGAAACCCGTCGCGGCCAGGGCTATCGCTTCACCGGTGAGGGCCGATGAGGTCGATTCAGCGCCGGCTCAGCCTCGGGCTGGTTGGCGTGTTGTTGGTGGTGGGACTGGTCCTGGCGCAGACGAGTCTGTGGTTGTTCGACCTGGGGCTGCGGCGCTACCTGGCCGAAGGCCTGCGCAGCGAAGCCGAGCTGCTGCTAAGTGCCCTGGTGCGAGGCCCCAATGGGATTCAGCTCGACGAGAAGCGTCTGAATCCTGCCCATCAGCAACCCTATTCCGGCCGCTATTTCATCATCGACCTGGGCGAAGAGACTTGGCGTTCCCGTTCGCTCTGGGATGCGGAGCTGTCGATGCCTCAACAGAAGGGATTGGCCGATAGCTTGCTGCCAGGGCCCGCTGATCAGGAGTTGTTGACTTGGCGCGGCGATTACCGACGCTTCGGGCGGCCCGTGCGAATTGCCGTGGCGCAAGACTACACGCCGATACTGGAAAGCTTCCGTCAGGTGCAGTGGACGGGCTTTGCCCTGGGCGTGACCGGGTTGCTGCTTATCCTCGCCCTGCAACGCGTCACAGTACGCCGGGCATTGCGTCCACTGGAGGATGTTCGCCAGCAAATTGCACAGTTGCAGCAAGGTCAGCGCAGTGAGCTGGACAGCCACGCTCCCGAAGAACTGGCGCCCCTGGTGGCACAGGTCAACCACCTGCTCAATCACACCGAGGACACCCTCAGGCGTTCCCGTAACGCCCTGGGTAACCTTGGTCATGCGTTGAAGACGCCGTTGGCAGTAATGGTCAGCCTGGCCGACCGTGAAGAGCTGCAAGATAAACCCGCCTTGCGCGCGACCTTGCTTGAGCAATTGGCGCAGATCGAGCAGCGTCTGGCGCGCGAGTTGGGGCGTGCGCGCCTGACTGGCGAGGCGCTGCCAGGCGCGCACTTCGATTGCACCGAGGAGTTGCCCGGCCTGTTCTCCACCCTGGCGATGATCCACGACCGTGGGTTGGACCTGGACTGGGACGCCCCCGAGGGTTTGCGTCTGCCCTGGGACCGGGAGGACCTGCTGGAACTGCTCGGTAACCTGCTGGATAACGCGTGCAAGTGGGCGGAAACCCAGGTCAACCTCACCATTCGCAGCGGGGAGGGCGGTTACAGCCTGATGGTGGACGACGATGGCCCCGGAATTGCCGAAGACAAGCGCGAGGAAGTCATCGGGCGTGGGGCGAGGCTGGATGAGCAGGTGGCCGGGCACGGCCTTGGGCTCGGCATCGTGCGTGACATAGTCGAATCCTGGAATGGCCGCCTGAGCCTGCAGGAAAGCCCGCTGGGTGGCCTGCGGGTGCGCATCGAATTGCCGGCTGCGCAAGCCTCATAGGTTGGTCCTGAGCCTTCGGGGCACACATACTTTTTTATGGGCCGCAGCCTGCTGCTGGATGCATTCGCATCTGTTGTCGGGGCGAATTCATTTGAACTTGGGAAGCCACGTCTTTAGGGCGTGGTCATGAGTCATTGGCTCTGCCTGTGATGATCGAACTGCCTGAGTTACAGGATGAAGTCGGATTGTCAGTAGCCCGTATGAAGTCGGGGGGAAAGCCCAATCACCGCTCCCGGATTTCATCCGGGCTACCATCTGGCAGGCTGCATCCGCGATGCCCCCCTATAGAGGGCTCCAGTTTCTACGAGCGTGGATGTTACTCGCCAAGCGGATCGAAGGTTCGCCCTTCAACCTCGATAACAACGTTTTGCAGCGCCTAAGGTCAGCGGAGCCAGCGAGCAACCCGCTGCAGGACCTGCCAGCGGCGAGTCTCCCAATCGCCCTCGATCACTTCAAAGGCCTGGCCAGCGCCTGCCAGCCAGGCGCGGCAATCCTCGAAGAAGGCTTGGCGCTCGGCCAACTCCGGCTGGCAGCGCTGGCCGTCATCTACCCATTCCACGTGTTGCGGGCTCAGCAGCAGATGCAGGTCGTAATGGCGTGCCCGCAGCTCGGCCTCCAGCCAGCCGGGGCAATCGTCGAACAGCTTGCGGCTCCAGAGGATGTTGCTGAGCAGGTGCGTGTCCAGGATCAGCAGGGGGGGCGCCTTGGCGCGTGCCCGGTCTTCCCAATCGAGCTGGCCACGGGCGATAGCAGGGATGTCGGCATAGCACGTGTCGCGCTGCTCGCGGTCGATGAAGTGGCGCACGTACTCGCCCACCAGCAGGCCGCCGAACCTGGCCTGCAGCTCCGCCGCAAGCCAGCTCTTGCCGCTGGACTCGGGCCCGGTAAGCACCAGTACTTTCATGCCGTGGCGGGCTCCAGCTCGCGTCGCCAAGTGCGCCAACCCTGCACGGCCAGCAGGGTGAAGAGACCGTAGAGTCCGGCGGTCAGGTACAGGCCCTTGCTGAGGAACAGCAGGACGAAGAGCAGGTCGACCACAATCCAGAGCAGCCAGCATTCCAGGCGTTTGTGCGCCATCCAGAACTGAGCCACAAGGCTGAAGGCCGTGAGCGCAGCGTCCCACCAGGGTGCTGCGGCGTCGGTCCAGGTCGCCATGCCATAGCCCAAGGCCAGGCTGCCGGCTGTTCCCGCCAGCAGACCCAGGCTCAGTGGTCGTGCGCCCAGACGGCTGACCTGGCGACCATCATGCTGGAGGCCACCACGGGGCCACTGCCACCAGCCGTAAAGTTGCAGCGCGGCATAAATCAGCTGCAAGAGCATGTCCGAGTACAGCTTCACCTCGAAGAAGATCCAGCTGTACATCAGCACCATGATCAGGCCGATTGGCCAGCACCAGGGGTTCTGCCGGACAGTGAGCCATACCGCCAGCACGCCGAGGGCCGCGGCGCTGAGTTCGAAAGAAGACACCTTGCCAATTCCATGGGAGAAAGCCGCCGATTGTAGCGGCTCGCTGCGGTTTCGGCTGGTTGTGGTTACACCCGGTACTGCCCCAGCAGGCGGCTTGGCCTTTATCAATCAGCCTTTAGCCGCGATTTCCCATTGGCTCTCTGTTAGCATTTCGGCGCTTCGGGGCAAGGCTGAAGGCTCGTTCGTCCCGGAACCTGCTTGCTGGCATCTGGTTTCATCGCCGTTCGGCACATTCGTGGTGTCAGTTACCTGCGCATTCGTAACGAAAAGGCCGCCTGAAGAGCGCGCCTCGGGGGAGAGTTTCAATGGATTTGTGGACGGCCTTGCAGGCCATCATTCTGGGGGTTGTCGAAGGCCTGACGGAGTTTCTGCCGATCTCCAGCACCGGCCACCAGATCGTGGTCGCGGACCTGCTGGGCTTCACCGGTGAACGGGCCATCGCCTTCAATATCATCATTCAGCTGGCGGCCATTCTCGCGGTGGTCTGGGAGTATCGGCGGAAGATCTTCGACGTCGTCGTCGGGTTGCCCACCCAGCGCGGTGCTCGGCGTTTCACGCTCAATCTGGTGGTGGCGTTCTTTCCGGCGGTGGTCCTTGGCGTGGCCTTTGCCGATGTGATTCACCATTACCTGTTCAACCCCATCACCGTGGCATCGGCCCTTGTGGTAGGCGGTGTGATCATCCTGTGGGCCGAGCAGCGCCAACACCAGGTGCAGGCCGAAACCGTCGACGAAATGACCTGGAAGCATGCACTCAAGGTTGGCTGCGCCCAGTGCCTGGCGCTGGTGCCGGGTACCTCGCGCTCCGGAGCGACCATCATTGGCGGCCTGCTCTTCGGCTTGTCGCGCAAGGCGGCCACCGAGTTCTCCTTCTTCCTCGCCATGCCCACCATGGTTGGCGCGGCCGTCTACTCGGGCTACAAGTATCGCGACCTGTTCCAGCCAAGCGACCTGCCGGTGTTTGCCCTGGGTTCGGTGGTGTCCTTCGTCTTCGCCATGATTGCCGTACGCAGCCTGCTGAAGTTCATCGGCAGCCACAGCTACGCGGCGTTCGCCTGGTACCGGATCGGCTTCGGTCTGCTGATCCTGGCGACTTGGCAGTTCGGCATGATCGACTGGTCGACTGCACAGGGTTGATCGGGTTTGATTCCGGGAAGGCGTGCCAGATGGCGCGCCTTCTGCGTTTCAGGGGTTGGGAAACTGCAGGGTGAAGCATGTCCGGCCGTTGGCGGATTCGCAGCGGATATCGCCGCCGTGGGCGCGAACGATGGAGCGGGTGATGGCCAGGCCCAGGCCGGCATGTTCGCGGCCCTCGCGGCGGGCGGGGTCGGCGCGGAAGAATCGATCGAACAACCGTGGCAGCAGTTCGGCGGGGATGTCGGGACCGCTGTTGGCCACTGTCAGCTGAAGGCTGCGGGCGTCTCTGGTCAGGTTCACTTCAATGCGACCGCCTTCCGGCGTGAAGCGCAGGGCGTTGTCCAGCAGGTTGGATAGCGCGCGACGCAGCATGCTGCGGTCAGCGTTTAATCGGGCGTCGCCACTACGACTCATGGCGATCTGGCGGTCCTCGGCCAGGGGGCTGAAGTAGTCCAGCAGGGCATCCAGTTCGTCGGCCAGTTCCAGGGGCTCGCGTCGGGTCGGCAGCAGGCCGTGTTCGGCCTTGGCCAGGAACAGCATGTCGCCCACCATCTGCGCCAGGCGCTGCAGCTCTTCCAGGTTGGAATGCAGGGCTTCGCGGTAATCGTCCGTTGCGCGATCCTGGCTGAGGATCACCTGGGTCTGGGTCAGCAGGTTGGACAGCGGCGTGCGCAACTCGTGGGCGATGTCGGCAGAGAAGGCCGAGAGCCGCTGGAAGGCATCATCCAGCCGGGCCAGCATGGCATTGAAGGCGCGCACAAGTTCCACCAGCTCTGGAGGAACCTGATCGTCGGGCAGGCGGGCGGTCAGTGAACTGGCGGATACCCCGGCGGCCACCTCGGCCATGCGATGCAGGGGGCGCAGGCCACTGCGCGCCGCCCAGGCGCCCAACAGGGCAGTGGCCAGGGCGGAGAGTCCTACGGTGAGCCAGATCAGCCGCTGCATGCGTTCGAGGAAGTGCTGGTGATGAGTAATGTCCAGGGCCAGCGTGAGGCGTGGCGAATCGGGGGCATCCGGTCGCAATAGTGCGCTGTAGACCCGATAGTCGGTGCCATCCTGCTGCCAGTCATGCAGCCCGTCACGACCCGGCGCGCGCAGGCCATCGGCGCTGCTGAACCAGTAGCGGCTGTCGTGGCCCTCCAGGCGCAGGGCCAAGTCCGGATGCAGGCGTAGCTCGGCTTGCAGGGCGTCCAGACGAGGCACCAAGGCCGCGGGGCTGTCCACATCGCTGACCAGGGCGCGGAAGGCTCTCAGGCGGCTATCCAGCAGTTGCTGGTCGAGTTCGATGAAGTGCGCTTCGCTGGCGCGGCTGAACAATACCCCAGCAATCAGCGACACAGTGGCCGTGCAGGCGGCGAACAGCAGACCCAGGCGGGCTGTGAGGGAGAGTCCGCGCATCAGCCTTCCCGAGCCTCCAGTACGTAGCCCATGCCGCGCACGGTATGGATCAGTTTGGTGGGGAAGTCGTCGTCGAGCTTGGCTCGCAAGCGGCGAACGGCAACTTCGATGACGTTGGTTTCGCTGTCGAAATGAATGTCCCAGACCTGGGCGGCGATCAGCGCTTTGGGCAGCACTTCGCCCTGGCGTCGGAGGAGGAATTCCAGCAGGGCGAACTCTCTGGCGGTGAGGTCGATGCGACGGCCACTGCGCTCGACCTTCCGATTCAGCAGGTCCATGCGCAGGTCCGCAAGTTCCAGACTGGTTTCCTGGGGCGCGGCGGCGCCACGGCGCAACAGGGTGCGCACGCGGGCAAGGAGTTCGACGAAGGCGAAGGGTTTGATCAGGTAATCGTCTGCCCCCAGTTCCAGGCCATGGACGCGTTCCTCCACGGTATCCCGTGCAGTGAGGAGCAGCACCGGTGTCTGCAGGTCTGCCAGGCGCAGGCTGCGCAGCACTTGCCAGCCGTCCAGGCCAGGGAGCATCACGTCCAGGATGATCAGGTCGTAGCGGCCGGTCAGAGCCAGATCCCGGCCTTCCAGGCCATTGGTGACGAGGTCGGCGGCCAGACCGGCTTCGATCACGCCCTGGCGCAGGAACTGGCCGGTCTTGGGTTCGTCTTCGACTATCAATAGCTTCATGGTGGGCTCATGGCTTGGTCTGCTGCTTTATACCGTGCTCGCGGACAGGGCAAGCTGACAAAGTTGTAATGCAGCGACGCCGTTGGTGCCGTAGATTTTTCAGTAGCCACCCGACTGTATACAATTGCGCGATTCCCGCACTTTCAGGTTCACCCGCTCATGCATCACCCCGCCGAACATTCGCCGCTGGGCAAGTCCAGCGAGTACGTCAGCTCCTACAGCCCCGAGTTGCTGTTCCCCATCTCCCGCGTGACCAAGTGGAACGAGCTGGGTCTGACCGCCGCAACCCTGCCGTATCAGGGCGTGGATTTCTGGAACTGCTATGAGCTGTCCTGGCTCACGCCGTCCGGCAAGCCGGTGGTCGCGATCGGTGAGTTCGCCATTCCGGCCGATTCGCCGAACATCATCGAATCCAAGTCGTTCAAGCTTTACCTCAATTCGCTGAACCAGTCTGTCTATGCCAGTGCGGCTGAATTGGAGCAGGTGCTGGCTAGGGACCTGAGCGCGGCAGCCGGTGCTTCAGTCGCGGTGCGCGTACGCAGCCTGACCGAGGTGGAAGCCGAGGGTGTCGCCAGCCTGCCAGGCATCTGCATTGATGAGCTGGATGTCACCATCGGTGGCTACGAGCATCCGCAGCCCGAACTGCTGCGCGCCGAAGCCGGGCAGACGGTGGAAGAGACGCTTCACAGCCATCTGCTGAAATCCAACTGCCCAGTTACCGGCCAGCCGGACTGGGGCACTGTAGTCGTCGCGTATCGCGGGGCGAAGCGGCTGGATCACGCCAGCTTCCTGGCCTATCTGGTGAGCTTTCGCCAGCATGCCGACTTCCATGAGCAGTGCGTGGAGCGGATTTTCCTCGACCTCAAGAGGTTGCTCGCGCCAGAGCTGCTGACCGTTTATGCGCGTTACGTGCGCCGCGGCGGGCTGGACATCAACCCGTACCGCAGTACCCATGCGGTGCAGGCCGATAATCGCCGGCTGGTGCGGCAGTAACGAAATCCCTGACTCGAAGTCGGGGTTTTTCATCTGGGGCGGACTAGATGCCCATATTCGCCAGGCTTTGCATGATGTTGCGCAAGGTTCCGGCGAGGGTGGGATGACGGGTTTCGAAGCGCTCAATGGCCAGGTTGACCCCGTCCACCAGGGTTGCATCTGGCGCCATGGCAGCGTCGCGGGCCAGGCGCAGTTCGATTTCCTGCATCAACTCGATCAGCGATGCGCGTTCCTCCGCATCCAGCGGCGGTTCCTCGGCCAACTGGTCGCGCAGTTGTTGCAGTTGCTGCTGCAGGCGTTCAGGCATGTCTTTCTCCCTTTGCGAATGTCTCAGGAGTTGACCTGGCCACTGGGGCAAAGGTCCCTCATGCCTTAGAGATTAATCCAGGCGTGACAGGCCTGCCTGACTCGGATCAAGCCTGAAATACAAATTCTGCACTCAGGGCTTCTCGCCCTTGTCGCGGCGGTAGGCGAGGTCCGCCAGGCAGGGGGCGAGCTCACCCAGGTGGTCGATCACCGAATGGGCGCCCAGACGGTACAGCTCCAGGGTGGCGGCGGCGCGCAGTCGATCACGTTCGACACTGTCCAGCGCCTGCCAGTCCGCTGGCGCCAACCCACACAGGGGGCCGCTGGTGGCAAGGCCAATGGTCCAGAGTCCGGCATTCAGCCCGGCCAGCAGAAGGCGCGGATTGGCGCTGATCAGCACGCAGCCTTCCAGGCGTGAAACCCCAAGCCCTGCCAGGGCTTGCCAGCAGCTGTCCGGCGCCGGCCAGGGACGCGCTCCGTTGATTTCACTGCCGCTCAGCCAGGTGGGCAGAGGGGTGGCCAGGCGCCGGCTGGCCGGGGCGGGCAGGTCGTCGAGCCAGGCACAGGGAACCTGGGTGCAACTCACCAGGTTGGCCAGTTCATCGAGATTGGTGACGGCTTCGGCGTGTTCGCTGGCAGCGTCCAGCAACTGTTGTTGGAGCGCCTGGAACAACTCCTCGCCGGCAGGGGAGCCCAGTGCGTGGTCGAGGGCGGCGCGCAGGGGCAGGGCGGCGGATTCCGCCAGGCGTGGTGCCGGACAGTCCGGCAACAGCCGGGCTAGTGCCAGCGGCAAGGTGCGGGCACCGAAGTCCACCAGGCAGCCGGAAAGACCGAAGAGGAGGGCGGTAAAGGCGGGCGGTTGGCTCTGGGGCATCAGCGTCATCCTGACGAGGTCTGGCGCAGACTAACCGCTCTGAATGACAGCGAAGTTACTGCCGCTGGCCAACCCCCATGGCCAGGCGCAGATCATCAGGCACCGGTACCGCTCTATCGGTGGCGTGGTCAATCCAGACCAGTTTGCAATGGCCTTCGCCATAAAGGGTGGACGGGTCTTCAAGGGTGCTCAGGCGGTGCTCCACCACCAGGCTGCTGTTGCCCACGGGGCCTGCATGAAGTTCGATGACCACGGTAGCCGGATGCACCACGGGCTTGAGGTAGGTGTGCAGCGTTTGCAGTACCACCGGACCCTGGGGAACGTTGTTCATGGCAATGCCGAGTCTCTCGAACCAGGCTACCCGCGCTTCTTCCAGATACTGGATGTACAGGGTGTTGTTGACGTGGCCGTAGCTGTCCATATCACCCCAGCGAACGGGAATGTGTGCAACATGAAGCAAGGTTTTTTTCGGCATGCTGGCAGTCCGCTATGCTGCCCAAGGCGGGCGATGACCTTATACTGCGCGCCCTGACTGGGCGGCGGGCCGCCACACTACTTTTCTCAAGGAGAGTCTGCAATGCGATTGATCGGTACTCGGTGGCTCGATCGTCTGGGCCGTATACTGGCCTGCGTTACCCTGGCGGCACTACCCGTCGCTGCCAGCGCCGCTGAGGATGACCCCTGGGAGGGCTTCAACCGTGCGATGTTCCGCTTCAACGACACCCTCGACACCTACGCGCTGAAGCCCGTCGCCCAGGGTTACCAGGCGGTGACTCCGCAATTCCTCGAAGACGGCATTCACAATGTCTTCAACAACGTCGGCGATGTCGGCAACTTGGCCAACGATCTATTCCAGGCCAAGTTCCACAATGCCGGCGTCGACACCGGACGGCTGGTATTCAACACCACCTTCGGCCTGCTCGGCTTCTTCGATGTGGCCACCCACATGGGCCTACAGCGCAATGACGAAGACTTCGGCCAGACCCTCGGCTACTGGGGCCTGGGCAGCGGTCCCTATCTGGTGATCCCGTTCCTCGGCCCAAGCACGGTACGAGACGCTGGCGGCAAGATTCCGGATGCCTTCCTCGAACCCTATCCCTACATCGATCACGTGCCGACCCGCAACGTGACCCGTGCGGTCGATGTCGTGGATACCCGCGCCAGCCTGCTGTCCGCGGAGAAGCTGATCACCGGTGACAAGTACATCTTCATCCGCAATGCTTACCTGCAGAACCGTGAGTTCAAGGTGAAGGATGGCGAGGTAGAGGACGACTTCTAAGTCTGCTGGTCCGATCTCGGCACCATGAAGAAAGGCGACCTCGGGGTCGCCTTTTTCGTTTCCGGGTTTTACGCCTAGCGCATGCTGATTATGGCCAGGCCGAGGGCCTGACTGCCGTTTGCATTCTCGCCGATCCGTACCACTTCGGTGTCGGCTTCCAGGCCCTTGAGCGCGCTGTGCTCGGAAGGAATCAGCACGCGAACGCGATCGCCGACTGCCAGTTTGGCGTTCACTTCGAGCTGCATCCCCGTGCTGGAAAGGTCCAGGCAAAGGGCAGGGTACTGCTGGCCGGCGTGCTCCAGGATGGCTTTTGTCTGCACCTGCATCCGGATGAAGTCGCGCTTCTCGCTGTAGTTGCGGTCGTCCAGGCTCACGCGCTAATCCTCTTGTCGTCATGGAGTGGGGCCGAACCCCTTATAACTTCCAGCGATTTCAGGTGTAAAGGCAGAGTTCGACTCGCGGCGCAAGCTTGAATCGCCCTGCGGATGGGAGTACCGTCTGCGCCGTAAAGCGAACCCCCGTACTCGTGCTCGGGCCTTAGGTCGGGTGCTACAACAACCCATCCCTGGCGCCGTTTGCCTGGATACTCCATGCACAATCCCAGTGCCAAGCTGCTGATTATTGATGACGACGAGGTAGTGCGCGCAAGCCTCGCGGCCTATCTGGAAGACAGTGGATTCAGCGTTCGGCAGGCCAGTAACGGCCTGCAAGGGCTGCAGGTTTTCGAGCAGGAGCGCCCGGATCTTGTGATCTGCGACCTGCGCATGCCTCAGGTCGATGGCCTGGAACTGATCCGTCGCATTTCCGAACTGGAATCAGAAACCCCTGTGTTGGTGGTCTCCGGCGCCGGCGTCATGAGCGATGCTGTCGAAGCCCTGCGCCTGGGCGCGGCGGACTACCTGATCAAGCCCCTGGAAGACCTGGCCGTTCTCGAACATTCGGTGCGTCGCGCGCTTGATCGCGCGGCCCTGCGTCTGGAAAACCGCCGCTACCGGGAAAAGCTGGAATCCGCCAACCGGGAGCTGCAAGCCAGCCTGCACCTGCTGCAGGAAGACCAGAACGCCGGGCGCCAGGTGCAGATGAACATGCTGCCGGTGACGCCCTGGGAAGTGGACGGCCTGCGTTTCGCCCACCAGATCATCCCGTCGCTGTACCTCTCGGGGGACTTCGTCGACTACTTCCGCGTGGACGACCGTCGGGTTGCCTTTTACCTGGCGGACGTTTCCGGCCACGGCGCGTCCTCGGCCTTCGTGACCGTATTGCTCAAGTTCATGACAACGCGCCTGCTCTATGAGTCCCGGCGCAATGGCATGCTGCCTGAGTTCAGACCTTCCGAGGTGCTTGGACACATCAACCGCGGCCTGATCAATACCAAGCTGGGCAAGCACGTGACCATGCTCGGCGGCGTGATCGACGAGGAACGCGGTCAACTGACGTACAGCATTGGTGGGCATTTGCCGCTGCCGGTGCTTTATAGCGAGGGCAAGGCCTCCTACCTGGAGGGTAAGGGGCTGCCAGTGGGGCTGTTCGAAGAGGCGAGCTATGATGATCGGGTCATCGACTTACCGTCGTCCTTCAGCCTGACCTTGCTCTCCGACGGGATCCTGGACCTTTTGCCCGGGGATACCCTCAAAGATAAGGAAGCCGCGCTGCCAGAGATGGTATGTGCCGCAGGTGGCAGTCTGGATGGCTTGCGACAAGTATTTGGACTGGCCAGCTTGGGCGAGATGCCGGATGATATCGCCTTGCTGGTGTTGAGCAGGAACCTTGCATGAGTACCGGTAAAATCCAGTTTGCCGAGCAGGATGGGACGTTCGTCCTGAAGTTCGTCGGGGAAATCCGCTTAACCCTGTGTTCGGCCCTGGATGCGACCATTGAAAAGATCTTCTCGGCGCTGAATTTCTCGGCGATCGTGATCGACCTGACAGAAACCCAGAGCATCGACAGTACGACCCTGGGGCTTCTGGCCAAGCTGTCGATCCTTTCGCGGCAGAAAGTGGGTCTGTTGCCCACGGTAGTGACCACCCACCCCGATATCACGCGGCTGCTGCAGTCGATGGGATTCGACCAGGTGTTCAATATCGTCGGGACACCAATACCTTGTCCGGAATGCCTGGAAGACCTGCCGCCGCAGGATCAGACGGAAGAAGTGGTCCGCACCAAGGTGCTGGAAGCCCACCGAATCCTCATGGGACTCAATGAGTCCAACCGCGAAGCCTTTCACGATCTGGTCAGCGCACTCGAACGCCACTGATCCGTCGTTACTTCTCCGCAAATGAAAACGCGCGCAGCCCGCAACGGCTGCGCGCGTTCGCGTTTCAGCGGCGCGAGGCGAGCAGGGCTTCCAGCTTTTCCTGGTCGCGGGCAAACAGGCGAATGCCTTCGGCCAGCTTCTCGGTGGCCATGGCATCCTCGTTCAGCTGCCAACGGAAGGCTATTTCGTCCAGCACGACGCGAGCTTCGGCATCGTTTCCTGGAGCCAGGCTGCGATCCAGAGCCCCCTGATCGTCAGCCAGCTTCTGCAGCAGTTCCGGGCTGATGGTCAGTCGGTCACAGCCGGCAAGTGCCTCGATCTGGCCCAGGTTGCGGAAACTGGCGCCCATCACCACGGTTCGGTAACCATTGGCCTTGTAGTAGCGGTAAATGCGCGAGACAGACTGCACGCCAGGGTCTTCGCCGCCTACGAAGTCTCGGCCTTCGGCTTTCTTGTACCAGTCGTAGATGCGGCCGACGAAGGGCGAGATCAGGAAAACACCGGCGTCGGCGCAGGCCGCCGCCTGGGCAAAGTTGAACAGTAAGGTCAGGTTGGTCTGGATACCTGCGCGCTCCAGCTGTTCGGCGGCGCGAATGCCTTCCCAGGTGGAAGCGATCTTGATCAGTACACGCTCACGGCCGATGCCGGCCTCTTCGTAGAGACCCATCAGGCGCTCGGCGCGACGCAGGGTGGCATCGGTGTCGAAGGATAGGCGGGCGTCCACCTCGGTGGAAATGCGCCCTGGTATCACCTTGAGAATTTCCTGGCCTACGGCTACACCGAAACGGTCGCAGGCCAGGCCCAAGTCATCACCGGCGCCGTTCATGGCGCTGTCGAGCAACTCGGCATAGCGCGGCATGGCGGCAGCTTTCAGCAGCAGGGAAGGGTTGGTGGTGGCGTCGACCGGCTTGAGGCGCGCAATTGCATCGAGGTCGCCAGTGTCGGCGACGACAGTGGTGTACTGCTTGAGTTTGTCCAGCTTGGAGGTCATGGCGAAACCTTGTCGTGGCGGATGATCCGACCTTACCCGAGCTGCCGGGGCTGCTCAACGGGGGCGTAAGGGCTTTTTACAGGCCATCGGCCTGCCCAGCTCAACAGACCCGGAAAAGGGGGGAGCAGGTTCCCCAGGGGAAAATATTTCGCATTCTTGTTGCGGTTTTTCCTTGCTGGTCCGTCTTCTTCTATGAGAGCCCGAGAAAATCGGGAAGCAGGCCGGCAGGAGATTCGGCCCTAGGCTTTGCGTCATGCGAGTCATTGACCAACAAGGAGATCCTGATGCGAGTACATGCGTTGCCCCGAGCCAAGCCGGTCGTACCGCAGCCCATGGGCCTAAGGGAGGAGCGAAGCCTTCTGAACCTGGATCACCGCCAGTTGCGGCAGATGCTGCAGCAGGCAGGGCTGAAGACCAGCATGCCGCGTCTCAAGGTGCTGGAAATACTCTGCCTCGCCTCGCAAGAAGGTAGCGACATTCCCAGTCGCGTTCTTCATGAGCGTCTGGTGGAAGCGGGCGAGCCGCTGTCGCTGGTTAGCGTGCGCCAGGTACTGGGGCGCATGGTGGATCGCGGCCTGCTGGTCGCCCAGGGTCGCAGTCGCTTTCGCCTGGCGCCGGCCTGGGAAGCGTCGATTTCCACTCAGCGGCCGCGCAGCAGCTCCGCCGCCTGATCCAGCAACGCCAACGGGTCGGCGACCTTGTGCACGTCGACCGACAGCAACTGGCGAAAGCGTCGGGCGCCGGAGAAGCCCTGGGCAAGGCCGAGCATATGACGGGTGATGTGATGCATCACGCCACCGTCCTGAATATGGCGCTCGATGTAGGGGCGCATGGCTTGGAGGGCTTCGGCGCGGCTGATCTGCGGGCTGGCACAGCCAAACAGGTCGGCGTCCACTTCGGCGAGCAGGTAGGGATTGTGGTACGCCTCGCGGCCCAGCATCACACCGTCGAAAGTCTTCAGGTGCTCACGGCATTCGCCGAGGGTCTTGATGCCGCCGTTGAGGATCAGCTCCAGATCCGGGAAGTCCCGTTTCAACTGTGCTGCCACGTCATAGCGCAGCGGTGGAACCTCGCGATTCTCCTTGGGTGAGAGGCCTTCCAGGATGGCGATGCGCGCATGCACGGTGAAGCTGCGACAGCCGGCTTCACGCACCTGGCCGACGAAGTCGCAGAGCTCCTCGTAGCTGTCCCGGCCATTGATACCGATACGGTGTTTAACCGTGACCGGAATATCTACCGCATCCAGCATCGCCTTGACGCAGTCAGCCACCAGGGCCGGATGGCCCATCAGGCAGGCGCCGATCATGTTGTTCTGCACTCGGTCACTGGGGCAGCCGACGTTCAGGTTCACCTCGTCGTAGCCCGCCTCCTGCGCCATCTTCGCGCAGGTCGCCAGCTCTGCTGGCACGCTGCCACCCAGCTGCAGCGCCAACGGATGCTCCGCCTCGTCGTGGCGCAGGAAGCGCTCATAGTCGCCACGCAGCAGCGCGCCCGTCGTCACCATTTCGGTGTAGAGCAGGGCATGCTGCGACAGCTGGCGCAGGAAGAAGCGGCAATGGCGATCCGTCCAATCCATCATCGGCGCCACGGAGAAGCGGCGGGACAGGGCAGGGCGCGTGGATTGGGGCTGGGGAGCGTTTAGAGCGGTCATCGGAAACGTCTGATTTGAGCCTGTTTTGGCCCCTTTCCGGCAATCCCGGCAGGCCTGGTACTGATTTTTAGCACTGGGCTCACGGGATTTAGCACTGCAGGAAAGCATGGGCGCGATCACGCGGCGAAAGAGCAAGAACGGAGAGGTGAAGTGCACCGCTCAAATCAGGCTGCGCCGGCAAGGGCGCATAGTCTATCAGGAAACCTAATCCTTCGATTTCAAGCAGACGGTCCGCGCCTGGCTGCTGCGACGTGAGTCCGAACTGCCGCGCCCGGGGCTCTGGAACGCGCGAACGGCAGAGTGTTGTCGGCGAATGGGCGACGTGCAACGAACGCGTAGCCTGGTCAGAGTTGGGCAAGATCAACAGGATGCACGACGGCTGCGGGAATTGCGGGCGTTTGGCGATTGCCCGTTTACCTGCGAATCGCTCTTCCTCAAGACCCGGCGAAGAACTAAAAAAGAAGGGGGCACGCTTGTGGCGTGCCCCCTTTGCCGTCAGTGAATGATGGCCAACCGTCGAAGAGAAGAGTGGGCGGGGCCGCCCCGGTAAGGGTGGTCCGCCTGGAGGCAAGGCCTCCGGTGTTGCGACCGGCACCTGCCTTGTGAGCGGGTGCCGGGGTGGAGCAATGTCGCTCCCGAGGGCGCGACGGGGTGTCAGCCGATGGTCATCAGGCTGGCGTTGCCGCCAGCAGCAGCGGTGTTGACACTGATGGCGCGTTCGATCAGCAGACGCTCCAGCGGGATCGCGGTCTCGCCCTGGGACAGGCCCTGGACGCCGATGATCGGACCCTTGCGGGAGGCGACCTGCTGGCAGATGGCGCTCAGCTGATCGGAGTCACCGTGGTGCAGTACGGCATCGAAGGCGACTTCGGGCTGGCTCCAGTCCGCAACCAGTTGGATGCGTGCCTGCACCGCTTTCGGCAGGGCGCCGCGCAGCTTGCCGGTCAGTTCGCTGGTGGCCCAGAGCGCGCTGCTGCCAACGGCCAGAGCGCTCGCCAGTTGGACGAGCAGGTCGGTTTCGTCGTCCGCCAGGCAGAGTACGGTCTCGCGCGGCAGCAGTACGTAGGTGTTGCGCTCCCCGGTCGGGCCAGGCAGGACGCGGGTCAGGCCGCTCTGGGACTGCTCGGCGAAGCTGTCGCAGAGGCTTGCCAGGCTGTCCTTGCCGTTTTTCGCGGCCCAGGCCTTGAGGGCTTCCAGGGGCTTGCCCTGGCGTTCCTGCAGGGTGGTGCGCTGCTGGGTGTCGGCGACGCTTTGGCCATCCAGGCGTTGGAAGGTGCGGCTGACGCCGTCGACCGGGCGGGTGGCCAACAGGCGGTACATGTACAGCGGGCCGCCGGCTTTCGGGCCGGTACCGGACAGGCCTTCGCCACCGAAGGGCTGCACGCCGACCACGGCGCCGACCATGTTGCGGTTGACGTAAAGGTTGCCGGCATGGGCCTTGTCCACCACCTTGGCGATGGTTTCGTCGATGCGGGTGTGCACGCCCAGGGTCAGGCCGTAACCGGTGCCGTTGATCTGGTCGAGCAGGGCGTCCATGTCCTCGCGCTTGTAACGAAGCAGGTGCAGCACGGGGCCGAAGATTTCGCGTTCCAGGTCGGCGAGGCTGTCCAGTTCGATCAGGGTCGGCATCACGAAAGTGCCGCGCTGCATCACATCACCTTCGGTGCGGGCGATCTGGAACACGCTGCGGCCTTTGCTGCGCATGGCCTGGACGTGCTTGTCGATGTTGGTCTTGGCCTCAGCGTCGATGACTGGGCCGATATCCACGTTCAGGTGCTCGGGGTTGCCGATGCGGCACTCGGCCATGGCGCCCTTGAGCATCTCCACCACGCGGTCGGCCACGTCTTCCTGCACGCACAGCACGCGCAGGGCGGAGCAGCGCTGGCCGGCGCTGTCGAAGGCGGAAGCGATCACGTCGGTCACCACCTGCTCGGCAAGGGCCGAGGAGTCGACGATCATGGCGTTCTGGCCGCCGGTTTCGGCGATCAGCGGAATCGGACGGCCTTGGGCGTCCAGGCGGCCGGCGACGTTGCGGGCGAGGATGCCAGCCACTTCGGTGGAGCCGGTGAACATCACGCCTTTCACGCGCTCATCGCTCACCAGGGCGGCGCCCACGGTGTGGCCGAGGCCCGGCAGCAGTTGCACAACGCCTTCCGGAATGCCGGCCTGGAGCAGGATGCGCACGGCCTGGGCGGCAATCAGCGGGGTCTGTTCGGCGGGCTTGGCCAGCACGGTGTTGCCGGCGGCCAGGGCAGCGGCCACCTGGCCGGCGAAGATCGCCAGGGGGAAGTTCCACGGGCTGATGCATACCACCGGGCCCAGCGGGCGGTGCGTGTCGTTGGCGAAGTCGTGGCGGGCCTGGGCGGCGTAATAGCGCAGGAAGTCCACGGCCTCGCGCACTTCGGCGATGGCGTTGTTGAATGTCTTGCCAGCTTCGCGGACGAGAATGCCCATCAGCGGCTGCATCTCGGCTTCCATCAGGTCGGCGGCGCGATCCAGGGCGGCGGCGCGTTCCACCGGCGGGGTGGATTGCCAGATCGGTGCGGCGGTGATGGAGGCCAGCACGGCGTTGCCGACGTCAGCGGTGGTGGCGTTCTGCACGTGGCCGACCACGTCGCGGTGATCCGCCGGGTTCAGCACGGGCTCGCTCGGGCCTTCGCTGGTTGGGCAGCCGAGCATCGGCTGGGCGCGCCAGTCGGCGTGGCCACTGCTCAGCAGGGCGCTGGACAGGGACGCCAGGCGGTGTTCGTTGGCCATGTCGATGCCACTGGAGTTGACTCGGGCGTCGCCGTACAGGGCCTTGGGCTGCGGGATGCGCGGGTGCGGCAGGCCCAGGGCGCCTTCGACGCTGGCCATGGCCTCGGCGCTGGCAACCGGATCTTCCACCAGTTCCTTGATGGAGATGCTGTGGTCGGCAATGCGGTTGACGAAGCTGGTGTTCGCGCCATTTTCCAGCAGGCGGCGGACCAGGTAGGCCAGCAGGGTTTCATGGGTGCCGACCGGTGCGTAGATGCGGCACGGACGGTTCAGCTTGCCGTCGGCGATCTTGCCCACCACTTGCTCGTACAGCGGCTCGCCCATGCCGTGCAGGCACTGGAACTCGTACTGGCCCGGGTAGTAGTTCTGGCCGGCGATCTGGTAGATGGCCGACAGGGTGTGGGCGTTGTGGGTGGCGAACTGCGGGTAGATGACTTCCGGCACGCCCAGCAGCTTGCGCGCGCAGGCGATGTAGGAAACGTCGGTGTAGACCTTGCGGCTGTAGACCGGGAAACCTTCCAGGCCGTCGACCTGGGCGCGCTTGATCTCGCTGTCCCAGTAGGCGCCTTTCACGAGGCGGATCATCAGGCGGTGCTGACTGCGGCGGGCGAGATCGATCACGTAGTCGATCACGTACGGGCAGCGCTTCTGGTAGGCCTGGATGACGAAGCCGATGCCGTTCCAACCCTTCAGGCTCGGCTCGAAGCAAAGGCGCTCGAGCAGGTCGAGGGAGATTTCCAGGCGGTCGGCTTCTTCGGCGTCGATGTTGAGGCCGATGTCGTACTGCTTGGCCAGCAGGGTCAGCGACAGCAGGCGCGGGTACAGCTCACCCATCATGCGCTCGTACTGGGCGCGGCTGTAGCGCGGGTGCAGGGCGGAGAGCTTGATGGAGATGCCCGGACCTTCATAGATGCCGCGGCCGTGGGAAGCCTTGCCGATAGCGTGGATGGCCTGCTCGTAAGAGGCGTAGTAGCGCTGGGCGTCTTCCTCGGTCAGCGCGGCTTCGCCGAGCATGTCGTAGGAGTAGCGGAAGCCCTTGGCTTCGAAGTTGGTGGCGTTGGCCAGGGCCTCGGCGATGGTTTCGCCGGTGACGAACTGCTCGCCCATCAGGCGCATGGCCATGTCCACGCCCTTGCGGATCACCGGCTCGCCGCTCTTGCCGATGAGGCGGTTCAGCGAGGACGACAGCCCGGCTTCATTGTGGGTGGACACCAGCTTGCCGGTGATCAGCAGGCCCCAGGAGGCCGCGTTGACGAACATCGACGGGCTCTGGCCCAGATGCTGCTGCCAGTTGCCGGTACTGATCTTGTCGCGGATCAGGGCGTCACGGGTGCCCTTGTCCGGGATGCGCAGCAGGGCTTCGGCCAGGCACATCAGTGCCACGCCTTCCTGGGAGGACAGGGAGAACTCCTGCAGCAGGCCCTGGACGATACCGGCGCGGCCGCCGGCGCTCTTCTGGTTGCGCAGTTTCTCAGCGATGCCATAGGCCAGCTTGTAGGCGGCGTCAGCCATCTCGGCGGGCAGGCGGGCCTGCTCCAGCAGCATGGGCACGGCTTCCTGCTCGGGGCGGCGGTAGGCGGCGGTGATGGCCGCGCGCAGCACGGACTGCGGCAGGATGCTTTCGGCGAATTCGAGGAACGGCTGGTGGGTGGACTCGGGGAGGGCTTCGAGCGCGTCGTGGTCACCTTCGGCCAGGCGCTGGGCAATACCTTGGAGTTCCGGAAGGGTCATGCCGCTTTCCAAGGCCTCGAGGTAGCTGAAGATCGCTTGCTTGATCAGCCAATGCGGGGTGCGCTCGATCCTGCGCGCAGCTTCCTTGAGACGATCACGGGTAGCCTCGTCCAGTTTCACGCCAAGGGTGGTGCTCGTAGCCATTTCTTGTCCTCTTTTCAGCCGTGGTCGTACGGCAGTAGCGGCGCAAAGATTAGCGATGTCCTACAAGGGGTGCAACCGGGTGCAACCAAAGGTCGTATATCTGGCGACGATCAGCGGATGAAAGGTCGCCTCAGTTACTCGAAAAGGTTGCACCCGATTGGTGCGAAGGCTCGAATATACGGGCGTTTCGCGAGGCGTGACCGGCTTGGTGAGGGAGGGTGCAACCCAGGTGCAGCCGGTTTTGGCCCTACCTGGAAAGCATAGGCCGCCCCTGCTGAATGCCTAGGGCGGCGACGGATGGTGGTGCAGTCAGGCCTTGGCGGCTTGCGCCGCCTCGACCTGGGCGAGGAGGGTTTGGCGGGCGCTGTCGAGGATGCGGTCGGACAGTTCTTCGCTGGCCACGCTGCGGGCCAGCGTCAGCGCACCCACCAGGGTGGCGAGCATTGCCAGACTCTGTTCTGCACTACCGGTTTCCTTCTCCATGAGTTCCAGCAGGCCGGTCAGCACGCCATCGGTGATGGGGCTGGCATTGCCGCGCTGGCCCATTTCGGCCGACATGGTCGGCAGCGGGCACCCCTGCTCGGGGTGGGCGCGGTGCTGAGGCGAGAGGTAGCGCTCGAAGAAGGTTTTCAGCGGTTGTTCCTTGGAGAACGCCTTGGCCCACTGGGCGTTGGCGTCATTCGCCGCTGCCTGGAGAGCCTCTTCCACCAGGGCATCCTTGGATTTGAAGTGCGCATAGAAACCGCCATGGGTCAGGCCGAGGGCCTTCATCAGCGGTTGCAGGCCGGTAGCGTCGATGCCGTCGGCGCGGAAGCGACGGGACGCCTCGGCGACGATGCGTTTGTGGGTTTCGGCCTTGTGGTCTTCGGGGTAGCGCATGGCGGTCACCTCGTGGGGAAGATTGATATTGCGATTGTAATTCACATCCCCTGTCGCGCGAGCGGAAATCGGCCACGGCGCCGAACCGGGTGTCGTGGCCGAACGATCACATGCCTTCCAGCAAGGTGGCGACGCCCTGGCCGCCACCGATGCACTGGGTCGCGATGGCGTAGCGGCCGCCGGTGCGCTTGAGCAGGCTGGCCGCCTTGCCGGTGATGCGGGCACCAGTAGCACCCAGCGGATGGCCGATGGCCATGGCGCCGCCGTCCAGGTTCACCTTCTGCGGATCGACCTCGAGTTCCCGGATGCAGGCGAGAGCTTGGCTGGCGAACGCTTCATTGATTTCAAAGAGGTCGATGTCGCTTGCCTGGAGGCCCGAACGCTGTAACAGCTTGCGGGTGGCGTAGAGCGGACCCATGCCCATGATTTCCGGCGGGCAGCCAACTACGGCTACGGCCTTTACCCGAGCCAGGATGTCGAGGTTCCAGCGCTTGGCGAACGCCTCTGTGCAAACGAATACTGCAGCCGCGCCGTCGGTCAGGGGAGAAGCGGTACCTGCCGTGACGCTGCCGCCGAAGGCCGGCTTCAATTGCGCCAGGGCTTCCGGGTTGGTGCCCGGACGGATGCATCCATCTTCGGTGACCAGGCCATCGGGTGTTTCCGTGGCAATGATTTCGTCCTGCAGCAGGCCTTGCGCCCGCGCCTCGGTAGCCCTGCGGTGAGACTCAACTGCCATGGCTTCCTGGTCGACGCGCGAGACGGCATAGCGACCGGCGACCACCTCGGCGGTATGACCCATGGCCATGTAGGCCTGTGGGTAGCCGTTCACCAGCGTCGGATTGGGCGAGATGTTGAAACCGCCCATGGGCACCCGGGTCATGGACTCCACACCGCCGCAGATAAAGGCTTCGCCCGCGCCCAGCTGGATCTGCCCGGCGGCGAAATGGATGGCGCTCATAGAGGAACCACAGAAGCGATTGACCGTCGCACCCGCAACGGTCTCCGGCAGGCCAGCAAGAAAGCCAGTGATGCGCGCCAGGTTCATGCCTTGCTCGGCTTCCGGGTAGGCGCAACCCAGGATCAGGTCCTCGATTTCCCTTGGGTCTACGTCCAGACGTTCCACCAGGCCCTTCACCACTTGGGCGGCGAGGTCGTCCGGGCGCAGGTTGATCAGACCGCCCTTCTTGGCGAAGTGGAAGGGCGAACGGGCGTAACCGGCGATGACGATGGATTGCATGGAAGGCTCCTTGGGGTGGAGGGCTGGCTTCGATGCGTTGAATGATAAGTGTAATTCAACTGACTGTACATGATGGTCGTACTACAAAGTGGCCGGGAGCGCGATCGATCAGCTGGAAACCTGGGCCTGTTCAGCTTTCACTGCGCTGATGAAGGCTTGAGCTGCTTGGTGTCGGCGAGTAGGTGTGCTTACGCAGGGGCTTGCATACCTGTCGACTCTTGAGTGATGCAGGCTTAGTCGATATCTTGAGCCGCCTAATCATTAGTCTGCTACCAAGTCTTCTTGGCAGACCCTCCGGATCGCCTCATGAGTTCCCAGAGCCACTTGCCGCAGCGCATCGACCAGCCCCTGAAAGGCATCGTGCTGGTCTGTCTGGCTACCTTCCTGTTTTCCAGCCACGACGCCATCTCCAAGTACCTGTCGGCCTTCTATCCCATTGTGATGGTGGTATGGGTGCGCTACCTGGTGCATACCTTGCTGATGGCGGGGTATCTGCTGCCGCGCGAAGGTGGGCGAGTGCTGCGGACCAAGCGGCCGCTACTGCAGGTGGTGCGGGCCCTGTGTCTGATAGGGGTCAGCCTGTTGTTCACCACCGGGCTGCGCTACATCCCGTTGGCGGAGGCGACGTCGGTGATCTTCTTGGCACCGTTGCTGGTCACTGCGCTGTCGGTGCCCTTGCTGCGTGAGCGGGTGTCGCGTGGGCAGTGGGCGGCTGTACTGGTGGGGTTCGGAGGCGTGCTGTTGATTGTGCGGCCGGGCGGTGCGCTGTTCACCCCGGCCATCCTTCTGCCGCTGGCGGCGGCTGTTTGCTTCGCCTTCTACCAACTGACCACGCGCATCCTCAGCCGCAGCGATAGCGCCGCGACCACCAATTTCATCACCGGCCTGACCAACACGCTGATTATGAGTGCCCTGGTGCCGTTCTTCTGGCATCTGCCCGACAGCCTCGGACACAGCCTGCTGATGCTGGCCCTGGGCGCCTGCGGCATGGGTGGGCACATGCTGCTGACCCAGGCCTTTCGCCATGCGTCGCCACCGCTGCTGGCGCCTTTCGGTTATGGCCAGATCGTCTTCGCCGGATTGCTCGGGTTGCTGCTGTTCAACCACGCGCCGGACCAGATCGGACTGCTGGGCATTGCCATCATTGTCGGTAGCGGGCTGTTCATGGCTTATGCGCAGAAGCGTTGAGACGCTTCGATGGCAAGGCCGCTCCATCTCTAGCTCATGTTCACGCTTGCCGGTGGGCTGAAGCCCACCCTACGCGCTTTCCACTTCGCGCGAATCCACATACTCCTTCAGCCACCTCAGCACCTGCACCGGCTCCCAACGGGCCGGATCGAACAGGGCATAGGCCTGGCCCTGGTAACCCACCACGTCCAATTGCCGGTGATAGCCGGCGCGCTGGAACAGGGCCTCGATCTCGGCCAGGCAGGTATTGAAATGCAGGCGCCCGAACGGCGTCTTGCCGTCAGTCACCAGGCCTTCCAGGCGCAGTTCTTCCACCGCTTCGCGGATTTCTTCCGGGGCCATGCGGCTCACCGTGTACTTCAACTGGCGTACATCCAGCATCTTGGGTGTCCTCGGACGGTTCAATGCAGCTGCCGGCAAGCGAGCAGGGGCTGCACCTGGCCACGCGGCGGGAAGGGCAGCGGCAGCTGATAGGGCAGCGGAACGCTTGGTGGAACAGGTTGCTCGGGCATCGGCAAGCGGATTGGGGCTGATACAGGCATAGGACTTTTCCTGAATTACTGTATATTTATACAGATAGCAGTTGCCGCCGTCCGATGGCAACCAAACCAAAGGAAAAATCTGTTGTCAGTCATTTCCCACTGACGCAGCACCGAGAACAAGAATCTTGATGATCCGCTCTATCCTGCTGTTTTGCCTGCTGTTCTCCGCCGCCACCGAAGCCGCTGCACCCCGCACCTTCAATGAAGCCAAGAAGGTTGCCTGGAAGCTCTATGCCACTCACCCGGTGGAGTTTTATTGCGGCTGCCGTTACCAGGGCAACCGCGTGGACCTGAAGAGCTGCGGCTATGTGCCGAGGAAAGCGCCGCAACGGGCCAAGCGCATCGAGTGGGAGCACATTGTGCCTGCCTGGGTGATTGGCCATCAGCGCCAGTGCTGGCAAAAAGGCGGGCGCAAGAACTGCACAGAGAACGATCCTACCTATCAGCGCGCCGAGGCTGACCTGCATAACCTGGTGCCGAGCATCGGCGAGGTGAATGGCGACCGCAGCAACTACAGCTTCGCCTGGCTACCACAAAAGCCCAGTCAATACGGAGCCTGCCCCATGGTGGTGGACTTCAAGGCGCGCAAGGCGATGCCGCGTCAGCAGATCCGCGGGATGATCGCGCGGACCTACTTCTACATGAGCGACCGCTACGGCCTGCGTATTTCCAGTCAGGACCGCAAGCTTTACAACGCCTGGAACCGCCAGTACCCGGTGGAAGCCTGGGAGCGCAACCGCAACCAGCGCGTGGCCTGCGTGATGGGCTATGGCAACCCGTTCGTGGGGAAGGTGGATATGGGCGCCTGCAGGCGATAGGGCAGGGCCGGCGGTGGGGCGAAGCGCGCTTCGCCGCTGCAGGCTATGCGCTATCGATGGACCACCAGCTGGGTAGCAGCCGATGTACGTCCGGTCGGGCGAAGCGGTCGTCGATCAGGTGGACCACGCCCCTGTCTTCGGTCGTACGGATGACCCGTCCGGCCGCCTGCACCACTTTCTGCAGGCCGGGATAGAGATAGGCGTAGTCGTACCCGGCGCCGAACAGTGCGGCCATGCGCCGCTTCAGTTGCTCGTTCACGGGGTTCAGTTGCGGCAGCCCAAGGGTGGCGATGAAGGCGCCTATCAGTCGCTCGCCGGGGAGATCGATCCCTTCACCGAAGGCGCCACCGAGCACGGCGAAGCCGATGCCCTGGCCGCCGACTTCGAAGCGCTGCATGAAGGCGTGGCGCTCGTCCTCGTCCATCTGCCGGCCTTGTAACCAGATGGGTACGTGCGGCTGTTGACGGGCAAACAGGCTGGCTACCTGGTTGAGGTAGTCGTAGCTGCTGAAGAAGGCCAGATAGTTGCCGGGGCGTTCTGCGAACTGCCGGGCCATCAGATTGGCGATGGGGGCAATTGACGCGCTGCGGTGCTGGTAGCGCGTGGAAACGTCGGCCGTTACCCGCACCTGGAGTTGTTCGGCGTTGAAGGGGGAGTCCACTTCCAGCCAGGGCGTATTGGGGGGCACGCCCAGCAGGTCGCAGTAGTAATGGCGCGGGTTGAGGGTGGCCGAGAAAAGCACCGTGGAGCGGCTGGCCATGAAGCGTGGGCCGAGGAACGGCGCCGGCACCAGGTTGCGCAGACACAGGCGGGACAGGCTGCTCGAGCCTTTGCCGGGGCGCTTGCCGAGATCGAATAGCGAGTGACTGTCGAACTGCTCGGCCATGCGGCCGAATTGCATGGCCTCGAAATAGAAGTCTTGCAGGGCGGCGTCCATGGCCGTGGGATTGTCGGTGAGGTAATCGGTAATGGCGGTGACCGCCGCCTGGAGCGCGTTCAGCAACTTTGCGGGGGGCGCATCGTAGGCGCGGTAGTCCTCGACCTGCTCCTTGTTCAATTCGCTCCAGGTGCGGCCGACCCGCTCCAGGGATTTCTTCAGTACGGCAGGAGCGTGCTTGCGCAGGGCCTTGAGGCCCGCCTGGTCGAGTTCGGCCGAGTACATCTTGCGGGCTCGTTCAACCAGGTTGTGGGCTTCGTCCACCAGCACCGACACGCGCCACTGGTTGGCAGTGGCCAGGCCATGAAGCAGGGCGCTCGAGTCGAAGTAGTAGTTGTAGTCGCCTACCACCACGTCGCTCCAGCGCGCCATTTCCTGGGCCAGGTAATAGGGACAGACCTGGTGGGCGAGGGCGACGTCGCGAAGGGCGTTTCGGTCCAGCCAACGCCGTTGTGCTGCTGCTTCGCGTGCGGCTGGCAGACGGTCGTAGAAGCCTCGGGCGAGGGGGCAGGATTCACCATGACAGGCGTTCTCCGGGTATTCGCAGGCCTTGTCTCGGGCGACCAGTTCCAGCACCCGCAGCGGGCCACTGTCGAGTTGCTGCAGGGCGTCCAGGGCCAGTTGGCGGCCTGGAGTCTTGGCGGCGAGGAAGAACACTTTGTCCAGGCCCTGGCGGGCAAAGGCCTTGAGCAAGGGGAACAGAGTGCCCAGGGTCTTGCCGATTCCGGTAGGTGCCTGGGCCATCAGACAGCAGCCGGTGCTCACGGCCTTGTAGACGGCTTCGGCAAGTTGGCGCTGGCCATGGCGAAACCGGGTATGGGGAAAGACGAGCGCTTCCAGCGCGGTATTGCGCGCTTGCTCATGGGTCAGCTCCTGCTCGGACCAGGCGATGAATCGCTGGCATTGCTCTACGAAGAAGGCGCGTAGGTCGTCGGCCCGATAGCGTTCGGTAAGCAGGGTTTCCTTCTGGCTGCCGATGTCGAAGTAGACCAGCGCCAGTTCGATCTCCTGCAGCGCCTGCTGCTGACAGAGCAACCAGCCGTAGACCTTGACCTGTGCCCAGTGCAGGTGGCGGTGGTTGACCGGCATGCGCTGAAGGTCGCCGCGGTAGGTTTTCACTTCTTCCAGTCGGTTGAGTTGCGGGTCGTACCCGTCGGCGCGCCCACGCACCCGCAGAGGGCCGAACTCGCCACTGAGGCAGAGTTCCGCCTGGTAGCCTGCGCCTCGTCGGCTGGCGACCAGTGAGTGGCCGGCAATGCCCTCCTGGGCGGTGGGGGCCGGGGTGAAGCGCAGGTCGAGGTCGCCATGCTTGGCGGTGAACTCGCAGAGCGCGCGCACGGCGACGCTATAGCTCATGGTCAGTCCTGCGCCCACTGCACGTAGCAGACTTCTACCGGGATCTCGTGTTTGGCGCAGAACTCCAGCCAGCGGAGTTGGTTGTCTTGCAGGCGGTCGCCGGGGCCCTTCACTTCGATCAGGCGGTAGCGACGTTCATCCGGCCAGAACTGGATCAAGTCCGGCAAGCCGGCGCGGTTGGCCTTGATGTCGGCCAGGATTCGCTGGAAGCAGGCTTTGAGCTGCGTTGCCGGCAGGCAGGTCAGCGCCTGGTCAAGCAGTACTTCATCGAGGTTGCCCCAGTAGACGAAGGGCGACAGCAGCCCTTGCTTGGCGGCATAAGTGCGACGAATGCTGGTCCGGTACTCGTCGCCATCCAGTTGCGCCAGGCAGGCGTCGAACAGCGTCGCGCGGCGCACATGGAAATCCGGGCTGAGCAGGTCCGCTGGGCCGTTGTGGAAGGGATGAAAGAAGGCGCCTGGCAAGGCGGCGAAGATGGCATCCCAGCAGAGCAGGCCGAACAGCGAGTTGAGCAGGGTGTTTTCCACGTAGTGCACAGGGGCGCCGTCTTCGTGCAGATGCTGTCGCACCGCGTGCTCCACTGATAGCGGTTCTGGCGGCTGCGGCAGGACCAGGTCGATACGCCGCACTGGCGTGCTGGCGGCAGGAGGCTCTTTGGGCAAACCGAGTTTGCGGCGCAGGCGAGGCAGAATGCGTGCCAGGTGCTGTTGCTCCTCCTCGCTGTCTGGTGCGGAGTAGGCAGTCTGGGCCAGATCGAACGCGTCGTCGTGGGCACCGAGACGTTCCAGTACACGGATGCGCCGCACGCGCGCTCCCGCGTAGTCGCTGAGGCCATACAGGCCAAGCGCCACGTCCAACAGTCCGCCGCGTTCGCAGTGCTGGCCGACCTGGAACAACAGCTTGCGCCGACGTGCGTCCAGCCACGGGTTGCCGTGGGTTTCCAGGGGGAGTTCGGGCAGCAACTGATCCAGTGCTTCACCTGCATCGAAGCGCTCGCGCCAGCGATGCAGCAGCAGGTAGAACTCGAGATCGGCTCGGTCGCGAAAGCCTCGCGCAGAGGCATCTATCTCGATTTTTTCGTACTGGTAGATGCCGAGGTCGGCGAGCACGAACTCCGACCAGTCCTGATAAAGATTGCCGAAGAACATCAGTCGAAGACGGTCGCAAATCTCCATCAGACCGACGGCGTAGATGCAGTCGTCGCTGGTCGGGTACCAGTCGGAGAACGGACGAGGTTCGGGGTTCTCGGCGAGCAGGGCCGCCAGGCGCTCGGTTTTTCGCCCGGGTGAGCGGCCGAAACAGGCGTCCACTTCGGCCATGGTGAGCAGGCCGAAGAGTCGTGCGAGGTCCAGATCCGGCGTGGCGTCGATCCAGCCCAGGGCAATCAGGGGCGCCGCCGCCTCCTGTGTGTTGCCAATCTCGGCGTACTTCAGCTTGCTGGCGCGGAACAGATTGCCCTTGCGCATCACCATGCGTACCAGCAGCGCCCGGGAGGCGCGGGGCAGGGTGCGGAAACCATCGATGAAGTCCCGCTCTTCGGTATCCAACAGGTCGCTGTAGCGCTCGCTGATCCAGTCGATCAGCGTGTGGAAGTTGTGCAGGTAGTAGAACGGATCTTCGAGGGCGGCGGGCATGGAGAGGGAATTGGGTCGGGCTTGTACTGTGGATTTATACAGATATCAGGCGCGGCTGGTGTGCGGCAAATGGATTTCGATCAGTGGGGCTCAGTCGGCTGCGGCCAGCACCCGACTTCGCAGCCAGGCGAGCGCGGGGTCGCTGGTGCCGCGTTGACGCCACGCCGATTCCAAGGGCGGCGTAAACGTCGAGAAGCCATTTAATTTGTCGCGTCTGAAACTAAAAAACCTATATCCAAAGCCTTATGCCACGCGGGCCGCGCACTTTCAGTGCAGGCAGCTTTTTCCTAGCCAGCGACTACAAAAATCATAATTTCGCGAATCCCTCGCTCTGAACAGAATGCGGCCAACCCCCAACAGATAGCCGCAACAGCAGAACAACAATGATCAGAATCAGAGGAGGCAAGCTATGACCGACCTGAACCAACCTGCGTTTCAGAAGTGCGCGGACAGGCCAGTTGAGAACATTGAGATCGATACGCTTGTCGTTGGCGCCGGTCAGGCCGGCGTGGCCATGAGTGAGCACCTGAGCAAGCTTGGGGTGCCGCACCTCGTCCTGGAGCGCAATCGCATCGCCGAAGCCTGGCGCACGGGGCGCTGGGATTCGCTGGTTGCCAATGGTCCGGCCTGGCACGATCGTTTCCCGGGGCTGGAGTTCGACCTCGATCCAGATGCCTTCGCCCCGAAAGAACAGGTTGCGGATTACTTCGAAGCCTACGCCAAACAGTTCGATGCCCCCATCCGCACCGGCGTGGAAGTGAAGTCGGTAGTACGCAATACCGACCGTCCGGGATTCACCATCGAAACCTCCGAGGGTGTGATCCAGGCAAACCGTGTGGTGGCCGCTACCGGACCTTTCCAGCGCCCGATCATCCCGGCGATCGCGCCCACCAATGCGAAGGTCACGCAGATCCACTCCGCCCAGTACCGAAATCCGCAGCAACTGCCGGAGGGCGGCGTGCTGGTGGTGGGTGCCGGATCGTCGGGAGTGCAGATTGCCGATGAGCTGCAGCGCGCCGGCAAGCAGGTCTACCTGTCAGTTGGCCCGCATGATCGTCCGCCGCGTGCCTACCGCAACCGCGATTTCTGCTGGTGGCTCGGCGTGCTTGGCCTATGGGATGCGGAAGCCGCGCAGCCGGGCAAGGAGCACGTGACCATTGCTGTAAGCGGTGCCCGTGGCGGCCATACGGTCGACTTCCGTGGCCTGGCCCATCAGGGTGTGACGCTCGTTGGTCTGACCAAGTCGTTCGATGGCGACCTGGTGACCTTCCAACAGGACCTGGCGGACAACATCGCCCGCGGTGACGAGAACTATCTGTCCTTGCTGGACGCCGCTGATGCCTATATCGCGCGCAATGGTCTCGATCTCCCGGAGGAGCCCGAAGCCCGCGTTACCTACCCGGATCCGGAATGCGTGAGCAACCCGATTCTCGAGCTGGACCTCGCCAAGGCGGGCGTCACTTCGATCATCTGGGCGACCGGTTATGCCGTTGATTACAGCTGGTTGAAGGTCAACGCGTTCGACGCCAAAGGCAAGCCGCAGCATCAGCGCGGTGTTTCTAGCGAGCCAGGTATCTATTTCGTCGGCCTGCCGTGGCTGTCGCGTCGTGGCTCCACATTCATCTGGGGCGTTTGGCACGATGCGAAGCACATTGCTGACCATATCGCCACGCAGCGCAAATACCTCGCTTACCGCGACTCCTCGCAGCGCCAGGCAGAAGACTGATCGATAGAAAAGTCCTGATGGCACACGCCCTGATTCGCAGGTTCAAACAGTCAGATCAATGGAAGTAAGTTGATGCCTACTCATACCCGCATCCGCATGTTCAACACCAAAGATACTTATCCGAACCAGTCGCTGGACAATGACCTCTGCCAGGCCGTGCGCGCCGGCAATACCGTCTATGTCCGCGGGCAGGTCGGGACCGATTTCGAAGGTCGCCTGGTAGGACTCGGCGACCCGCGTGCTCAGACCGAGCAGGCGATGAAGAACGTCAAGCAACTGCTGGAGGAGGCGGGTAGCGATCTGTCTCATATCGTCAAGACCACCACCTATCTGATCGACCCGCGTTACCGCGAACCGGTCTACCAGGAAGTGGGCAAGTGGCTGAAGGGCGTATTCCCCATTTCCACCGGCCTGGTGGTGTCGGCCCTGGGCCAACCCCAGTGGCTGATGGAAATCGACGTGATCGCGGTGATTCCGGATGACTGGCAGCCGACGAAGGCATAAGGAGCAAGGCTATGACGTTCTCCATCATTGGGCGCTGCTCTGAGACGGGCCAGCTCGGAATTGCCATCAGCTCATCGAGCATCGCCGTTGGCGCCCGTTGTCCGTGGGTGCGTGCCGGCGTGGGAGCGGTGGCGACGCAGAACGTCACGCTGCCGGCCCTGGGGCCGCAGATTCTCGATCTGCTGGATGGTCAGCTGGAGCCGGCGGCAGCCCTGGATCGCGCGCTGAGCAGCAATGGCTGGAGCCAGTACCGGCAGGTGACGGTGATCGATAGCCAAGGCCGCGTCGCGCTGTTCAGCGGCAGCGAAGCCTTGGGGGTGCACAACGCCGTGGCCGGCGAGCAATGCGCTGCAGCGGGTAACCTGCTGTCCGGTCGGCATGTCATAGAAGCCATGGTGCAGGCCTTTGAGTCTTCGCCGGGGATGCTGGCCGACCGGCTGCTGGCGGCGATGCATGCAGCGATGTCCGCTGGCGGCGAGGCTGGGCCAGTGCATTCGGCGGCGCTGAAGGTGGTGGGGGATCTCACTTGGCCGATCGTCGACCTGCGAGTGGACTGGGCTGACGAGGACCCCATCGGGCAGTTGGATGGGCTATGGCAGGCCTATCGGCCGCAGATGCAGGACTACTTGACCCGGGCGCTGGACCCTACCGCCGCACCCAGTTACGGGGTGCCGGGTGATGAGTGAGTCGGGCAGTCGAGCATTGCTGGAGCGGCTGGTCGGATTTGCGACCGTCAGTCGGGATTCCAATCTGGAACTCATCGCCTTCATCAGGGATTACCTGGCGGAGTTGGGGGTGGAGAGCGAGCTCTTCTACAACGAGGAGCGGACCAAGGCCAATCTGTTTGCCACCATCGGTCCCGGGGGGCGGAGTGGCGTCGTGCTTTCCGGTCATACCGACGTGGTGCCGGTGGACGGGCAGGCCTGGACGGTCGACCCATTCCGCCTGACCGACAGGGAAGGGCGGCTGTATGGGCGCGGTACGGCGGATATGAAGGGGTTTATCGCCTCCGTGCTGGCGGCGGTGCCCGGTTTTCTTGAGCGGCCGCTGCAGATGCCGGTGCATCTGGCTTTCTCCTATGACGAGGAAGTCGGTTGCCTGGGCGTGCGACCGATGCTCGCTGAACTGGAGGCCAGACCGCACAAGCCGCGACTTTGTCTGATTGGCGAACCTACTGAAATGAAGCCTGTGCTCGGGCACAAGGGCAAGCTGGCGATGCGCTGCCAAGTGCGGGGCGCCGCCTGTCATTCGGCTTATGCCCCTCAAGGTGTCAACGCCATCGAGTACGCAGCCAGGTTGATCGGCAAACTTGGAGAGATTGGTGCCGAACTGGCGCGACCGGAGCGCCATGACGAGCGTTTCGACCCCCCGTTCTCTACCGTGCAGACTGGCACCATCAAGGGCGGGCGCGCGCTGAACATCGTGCCGGCAGAGTGCGAGTTCGATTTCGAAGTGCGGGCGCTGCCGAATTTCGACGCAAGGCAAGTAGCCGACGAGCTGCAGTCTTTCGCTGAAACGGAACTGGTGCCGAAAATGCGCGTCGTTCAACCTGACACAGGCATTCGCCTCCAGCCGTTGAGCGCTTATCCAGGGCTGGCGACATCGCCTGATAGTGAAGCAGCGCAGTTGTTGGCATTAATCAGTGGTTCGGCGGAGTTCGGAACCGTTGCCTTCGGTACCGAAGGCGGGCTGTACGATCAAAGCGGTATTCCCACTGTGGTCTGCGGTCCTGGCAGCATGGATCAGGGCCACAAACCGGACGAGTTCATCAGCCTCGAACAGTTGGCTGCCTGTGACGCCATGCTGCACCGTCTGGCGCTTTATCTACAGGGCGCGGGCGCTCTGCTGTAGACTGCCGCACCCTTACGAAATGCCTGAGGGCGTGGAATTGACGGGCGTCAGCCCCGTTGCTACCATTCCAGCCCTTATATCGGCTCGATTCCTCCGTTTTAAGGTCGAAAAAGCCGGTGTCAACCCCCAAGGATTTGCGTCACTACCAACTTCGGTTGGAAAGGGCGCCACTGGGGCAGCGCGGGATACCAGCTTCGATCCCCGCTGCTTCTATTGATGACTTGACCGCATTGGCTGGAGTGCGGAATAGGGCCTTTCCTGGCCTTTGACTACAGGTATGAACATGAGCGAAAGCTTTGCAGAACTTTTTGAAGAAAGCCTGAAATCCCTCGACATGCAGCCGGGTGCAATCATCACCGGCATCGTGGTCGACATCGATGGTGACTGGGTCACCGTCCATGCTGGCCTGAAATCCGAGGGCGTCATCCCGGTCGAGCAGTTCTACAACGAACAAGGCGAGCTGACCATCAAGGTGGGTGACGAGGTCCACGTTGCGCTTGACGCTGTGGAAGATGGCTTCGGTGAAACCAAGCTGTCCCGCGAGAAAGCCAAGCGTGCCGAGTCCTGGCTGGTTCTGGAAGCAGCCTTCAACGCCGAAGAAGTGGTCAAAGGCGTTATCAACGGCAAGGTCAAAGGCGGTTTCACCGTCGACGTCAGCGGCATCCGCGCGTTCCTGCCGGGCTCCCTGGTGGATGTGCGCCCTGTGCGCGACACCGCCCACCTGGAAGGCAAAGAGCTCGAATTCAAGGTCATCAAACTCGACCAGAAGCGCAACAACGTTGTCGTTTCCCGTCGCAGCGTCCTGGAAGCCGAGAACAGCGCCGAGCGCGAAGCTCTGCTGGAGTCCCTGCAGGAAGGTCAGCAAGTCAAAGGTATCGTCAAGAACCTCACCGATTACGGTGCGTTCGTTGACCTGGGCGGCGTAGATGGTCTGCTGCACATCACCGACATGGCCTGGAAGCGCATCAAGCATCCGTCCGAGATCGTCAACGTTGGTGACGAGATCGACGTCAAGGTCCTGAAGTTCGACCGCGAGCGCAATCGCGTTTCTCTGGGTCTGAAGCAGCTGGGCGAAGACCCATGGGTCGCCATCAAGGCGCGCTACCCGGAAGGTACTCGCGTTACTGCTCGCGTTACCAA
The DNA here is from genome assembly GCF_029871195.1 of Pseudomonas sp. BN415. Lineage (NCBI taxonomy): Bacteria > Pseudomonadati > Pseudomonadota > Gammaproteobacteria > Pseudomonadales > Pseudomonadaceae > Pseudomonas > Pseudomonas sp. BN415. Next base: position 26,697 of record NZ_SSOK01000068.1, on the reverse strand, counting down.
CCTCACCGACTACGGCTGCTTCGCCGAGCTGGAAGAGGGTGTGGAAGGCCTGGTGCACGTTTCCGAAATGGACTGGACCAACAAGAACATCCACCCGTCGAAAGTCGTTCAGGTTGGCGACGAAGTGGAAGTTCAGGTTCTGGACATCGACGAAGAGCGTCGTCGTATCTCCCTGGGTATCAAGCAGTGCAAGTCCAACCCGTGGGAAGACTTCTCCAGCCGCTTCAACAAGGGTGACAAGATCTCCGGCACCATCAAGTCGATCACCGATTTCGGTATCTTCATCGGCCTGGAAGGCGGCATCGACGGTCTGGTTCACCTGTCCGACATCTCCTGGAACGAAGTTGGCGAAGAAGCCGTTCGCCGCTTCAAGAAGGGCGACGAGCTGGAAACCGTCATCCTCTCCGTTGATCCGGAGCGCGAGCGCATCTCCCTGGGCATCAAGCAACTGGAAGACGATCCGTTCTCCAGCTACGCCTCCATGCACGAGAAAGGCAGCATCGTTCGTGGCACCGTGAAAGAAGTTGACGCCAAGGGCGCTGTTATCAGCCTCGGTGGCGAGATCGAAGGTGTTCTGAAAGCTTCCGAAATCAGCCGTGACCGCGTTGAAGACGCTCGCAACGTGCTGAAGGAAGGCGAAGAAGTTGAAGCCAAGATCATCAGCATCGACCGTAAGAGCCGCGTAATCAGCCTCTCCATCAAGTCCAAGGACGTTGATGACGAGAAGGACGCCATGAAGGAACTGCGCAAGCAGGAAGTCGAGTCTACTGGCCCGACCACCATTGGTGACCTGATCCGTGCTCAGATGGAGAACCAGGGCTAATCACCCTCTCCATTAGCAAAAAGGGCGGCCTAGGCCGCCCTTTTTGTTATCTGCGTTTTCCCTTCTGGCGTTTGGGCTGTTCAAAGCTTCGTCGGCGTGCTAAAAACTCAGTGAGCTGATCTAGCCGCTTGAATTAGAAGGGAAAACCATGACCAAGTCGGAGTTGATCGAACGAATTGTCACCCATCAGGGCCAGCTGTCGTCCAAGGATGTCGAGCTTGCTATCAAGACCATGCTGGAGCAGATGTCCCAGGCCTTGGCGACAGGGGATCGGATAGAGATTCGTGGCTTCGGTAGCTTTTCCCTTCACTTCCGCGCGCCGCGAGTTGGGCGAAACCCCAAGACCGGCGAGTCTGTGCGCCTGGATGGCAAGTTCGTGCCGCATTTCAAGCCGGGCAAGGAGCTGCGCGATCGAGTGAATGAAGAGGGCTAAAAGGGAGTCTTGAGGTCCCTGTGTGATAGAGCGAGGCTTTCCTCAAGGCGGGGCTACGTTTTCCCTCTATCCATGCTGCTCGTTACAGTTGTGGGGCATAAGCGAATCATTCCTAACTGTTACTAGAATAGCCTTGATAGCAGTGCTGTGGCAAAGAGCGCTTTCACGTGGTGGCTTACGTAGCTTGTCACCTGTCCTGCTCAATGGTTTCAGGTAAAGCGGCCCGAGCGGCTTCGATTTAAGGTCTCGAGTTGCGTTCTTAGGCGTCTGGGGCAGCCGTTAGTAGAAGTTACCGTAAACTTACGCAGCACCTTCTGATGTCGGGGATTTTAATTGATACCCTGAAGCTTTAATTTTTATTGATTGGTCTGCGCTACGGGATGTGGTGAGATCAGTTCTGTTTATCTCGAGTTGCATCGTTGGAGAGGTAAATGGATTTATGAAAAGTATCTAACGTATGAAGATATTGATCGTTTCCCAGTATTTTTGGCCTGAAAGCTTCCTGATAAATGATTTCTCGAGGAAGTTGGTTGAGAATGGGCACGAGGTAGTTGTTGCAACAGGTAAGCCTAATTACCCAGACGGTGAGATTTTTAGTGGCTATGAAAGGTCTGGTGTTCAGGTCGAAAGCTACTTGGATAAAATTGAGGTGGTTCGGGTGCCTCTGCGTCCGCGCGGAAAAGGAGGTGCATTAAATCTCGCTCTGAATTATCTTTCTTTTGTTGCATCGGGTGTCTGGTATCTGCCGCGATTGCTTAGAGGGAGAGACTTTGACTTTATCCTGGTATTTGCAGTTTCGCCGATAACGCAAGCTATCCCGGCAATTCTATTGAAGTGGATTAAAGGAGCACACTTGGCGGTTTGGGTTCAGGATCTTTGGCCTGAAAGCCTCTCCGCTACGGGGTTTGTCAAGAAAGGCGTTGCACTGAAGCTTGTTGGGAAGGTGGTTCGTATCATCTACTCCTGCTGCAATACTGTTCTGATTCAATCGCGTGCTTTTTTTGAACCCGTAAAAGCATATACCTCTGCTTCAAAAATCATCTATTTCCCAAACTCCATTGATCCAGAGTCCATTACTGGAGTGGGTGGAGCGATTCCGCTAGAACTCTCCAGGGAGCTTGAGGGATGCTTCGGGGTTGTTTTTGCCGGGAACGTTGGAAGTGCTCAGGCAATAGAAACGATCGTTGATGCAGCTGCTCTTTTGCAAGACTGTAAAGAAATAAAAATATTCGTGGTCGGCAGTGGCAGTATGTCCGGTTGGCTAAAGGCCCAGAAGGAATTGCTGGGGCTGAGCAATCTTGTGATACCAGGACGTTTTGCAATGGAGTCCATGCCTCATATCTTCAAGGCTTCCTCCGCATTGCTGGTTTCTCTGAAAGATCAGAAGATATTCTCCTCGACTATTCCAAGTAAGGTACAGGCCTATTTAGCCGCCGGAAGACCGATAGTTGCCTCGCTGGATGGTGAAGGGGCGCGGGTAGTGACAGAGTCTGGTGCGGGAGTTGTATGTCCTCCCGAGGATGCGCGCTCGTTAGCTGGCTGCATTAGGAATCTCTACAATATGACTCCAGAGGACCGGGAGTCTATGGGGGTTTCAGGTCGCAGGTATTTCGAGGAGAACTTCGATATGAATAACCAAGTTGAAAGGCTGATCGAGATACTGGCCTCTCGTACAGGTTAATGCAGTAAATAACATGCTTTCTCTAATGTATATGATAAATATTTTACATTCAGGGCTGGCTTTGGTGGTTAAGGTAAATAGGAATTGGCTTTGTCGAAAAGTAAGACTACATTGCGCTGGGAGTGGGCGTGGCTAGATTCGATTCACTAGTCGTCAAGTTGCTAAGGGGAGGGATGTGGGCATTCATATTCCGCCTGCTGGCATCCCTGTCGGGATTCATTACTAGCGTACTATTGACAAGGATTCTAAATCCCGCGGAAGTTGGAGCGTACTTCCTGATTCTAAGTGCAGTTTCAGTTGCTTCCGCGCTATCCCTGTTTGGTCTAAATTTTTCTCTGGTCAGATTGATTTCTGAGTTTCTGGGAAGGGGGGAGCAAGATCAGGCCAAGAGAGTCATTGGGGAAGGCCTAGGAATTTCATTGTTTTTTTCTTTCTTTGCTGCTGTCCTGGCTTTTTTTATATATAGAGCGGTTTTTTTGGGGTGGGGTGGGGTGGATTCCTCATCTGGCTATCTGCCGGTGCTAGTTGGTGGGTGGATATTTTCTGCTGCGATTTTGATGGTGCTCGCCGAAATTTATAGAGGTCTCCAGGACTTTTTTAAGGCATCTGTGTTCAGTGGGTTTCTGGCAAGCTTTTTGTCGGTTATTGGTCTGGCGGCATATTTGGTTTGTATCGGTCGTGGTAGTCTTTCAGAGGTTGTCGGGGTAGTAGTGCTTTCCACTGTGGTCTCGTGTTCAATCGCATTCTTGGGGGTGGCACGAAACTTCAGAGGGGACTGGATTGCCGTCGGCTATGGGTGGAAGAAATTGCTCTTCATTTCCGCCCCGCTCTGGGTCACCAACTTAATGTTGATTGTCTTGATGCAGGTAGACGTTTGGATATTGGTGTATAAAACTGATAGCGCTACAGTCGGATTGTATGGAGCTGCTTCCAGGATGATTCAGTTTTTAACCTTTCCTATGCTAGTCATAAACTCAGCACTAATGCCTATAATAAGTGAGCTATTTTCCAAGGGCGAGCATGCCAGACTTGAGAAAATTTTGCGGGGTGCGGCTATGCTTGGGTTTTTTCCCGCAGCGCTGGTTTTCATGTTTTTTTTGTTTTTTGGCGAGGTGTTGCTTGGATATGTTTATGGGGAAGAATATTCACGCGCTTACGTAGTTCTGGTTCTCTTGGCGGCTGGACAGTTGATTAGTATGATGTGTGGAGCCGCCGGATACACTTTGATGATGACTGGGAGGCAAAAGGCAATGATGTGGATTACCGTGAGTGCGGGTCTAGTATCGGTAATCTTGAGTCTGGCTCTTGTTTCCCAGTATGGCGCACTTGGGGTTGCGGCAGCTACTTCGATAGGGCTGTCTCTGCAGTGTATCGTAATGTGGTCATGGGTCTATCGCGCCAACGGAATATGGACTCATCCATCTTTTGATCTTCTGCTGCATCCGTATGCTTATCTGAAGAGCTTGAAATGAACTTTGAAAGTAATAAATTTGAGTTGTCTGACTTGAGTGATCCGTTGGTATCGCTGGTTGTACCTGCCTATAATGCTGAGCGTTATCTTGCGGAGACTATTGAAAGTATTCTTGCTCAGAGCTATGAAAATATTGAACTGATCGTGATCAATGATGGTTCGATAGATGGTACTCAAAGCATTATGTCTGCCTATGCGGACCGTTGTAAGGTGGTCAGCCACGAGAACTGTGGCCAGGCAGCAACGCTGAATATTGGCTGGCAGATGAGCAGCGGGGTGATACTGGGTTATTTGAGCGCTGATGATAAACTTGAACCAACGGCTGTTGAATGCCTGGTTTCTGCTCTCAGACGGAGCAAGAGCGCTTTGCTAGTCTATCCGGATTACCGTTTGATCGATGAGCAGTCACGACACATTCGAGACGTTATTGCGCCTGAATTTGATCATCGTGGCGTGGTGTTGCAAGGAGCGTGTCCGGTTGGGCCTGGCGCATTGTTCAGGCGGGAACTCTTGTCGTGTGCTGGTGGTTGGGACGTCTCGTTGAGGCAAATACCTGATTACGATTTTCTGTTGCGCGTGGGGTTGTTTGGCGAGGTACTAAAAGTCTCAGGTATCTTGGCATGTTTCAGGGTTCATGGGGGTTCTCAGACATTCGCTCCTTCGGACGAGCGAAAGACGGATGAGTATAGATACGTACTGAAAAAATTCTTTGACCGACCTGATATTCCTGATTATTTGCGCGCGGCGCGTCCTGAGGCGGAGGCCAACGCCAGTGTGTTAATGGCTCGACTTCATTTGCGAGCTGGTAGATATTTTTCTGCGTTGCGTTGCTTGAAAAAATCAATTGAGCTCAGCGCATCATCCGTTTTTAGTGTTCAAACTCTACGGCTTTTATTAAATGGGCTATTTGGTCGTTATCGCCACTGGCTTATGATGAGAATTAAATAATGAATGATGTTGGCTGTCCAAGGAGCTCTTAGATGGGACAGATCTTGATGCCTGGATTTAGTGGTAATCCCCTTCTTGGGGTGTTTTTGCGTTGTGGTCTGTTTCTTCTGGCTGGTGTTCTGTGTATTTTGGTGAGTTGGTCGTTCATCCAGCACTCGGGTGATGTGGCTGTATTGGCGATTTTTCATTTTTCTTTCTTTTTCCTTCTTGTAGTTGCCTTGCTAAGACCGCGTTTTGATACATATTTATTTTTAACGCTATTCTTGGTCTTGGGGTTCTGGGTAAAGTGGCTTACACATCGTTTTTTTGACTATCCATTTGTTGAGCCAGTCGGCCAGTTTTCCGGAGATCCCGGGCAGGCGGACCTGGCCCTTATGGTTGCTTCGGTTGCGGCGTTGGGGGTTGCTTCGTGCAGACTGTTGATCTTTCTTGTCGGGCGACTCAAATCCGCTGATTTTTCAGTGAATGATTGTTTTGGCTATCCCCGCGTGTACTCAAGATTTCTGCCATTCGTGTGGTGCGCTATTATATTTTTTGCGCTGCTAATCTACTTGGCTAACTATAATTTTGCCTTCTTTCAGGTCGGGGTGAATGCGAAGCTGAAACTGCAGTTTGGGTTAGGGGCATTGCTAGCGTGGTTGGTGTATTGCGGTGCGCCGATGGCTTTTATTCTTGCCTTGGATTGGGAGATTGCTCGTCGGTCAGATAGGTATTGGCCGGTCATTTTTGGGGTCTGTTTGTTCGCTCTTGTCATGTCCGTGTCTATGGCTAGTCGCGCTATGTTGCCATTCCTGTATTTGGCTGTTGGGGTGAGTTTGTATTTTCACAAGCCTGCCTATCTTTCTCGGATGGTGGCTTCTTGGCGTTGGCTTTTACCTATTGTCATGGTCTCGTTTTTTGTTTCGACAATGTTTCTTGTCTCCGCCTTTAGGGTTAACACGTATCGAGTTGAGGAGGTTCCGCAGCCACCCCAAGAGTATCAGGCTCCCCAAGAGTATCAGGAAGGGGGAGTGCTGCAGCCTCCGCCGGCTGTTGATTCGCAAGCTCTGTATAAAGGTATGTTTTTTCAGGTTATGCAGTTGGCTGTGGATCGCTGGATCGGAATGGAAGGCGTTTTAGCTGTCGCGTCAAGTGATAGACGAGATTCCTCGCTTCTGTTATCAGGAGTAATAGAGGATCCGGGGAAAGGTGTTGACGCCATTTATCAGCGCTTGGCAGGTTCGTTTTATAAGCATCAGGATGATGTGACTTTTTTGACTTTGCCTGGTGTTGTTGCAGTACTTTTTTATAGTGGATCGCTTCTTGTGGTATTTCTTGGGATGATGATTTTGACCGCCATCCTGATCGCCATCGAGAAGTTATCATTGTTAATGACGAGAAGTAGGCTTCTGACGTCCTGGGTTGCGATTCTGATGGCTAACTCTATTTGTCAGATGAATTTTCCGTATCTGTGGGGTGTGTTCGTTTTGGAGTGTTGCGTGGCGTTATTTGCAGTCGGAATTTTTCGAATGATTTTCTTTCGAGAGTTCTCTCATGCCTGATACTTTTTCGTCTGCCGGTCAGAAAGTAATCTGCGTTACGGGGGCGTCAGGGTTCATAGGTTCCTTCCTCGTATCCGCATTCGCTAGTAGCGACGATGTGGTGGTGAGAACGCTGCGGCGAAAGGCTTCTGCTTGCCCATTACAGGCAGGTGTTGCTTTTTCTGGAGACCTGCATGACCCCGAAACGCTTGTCCCCTTCCTAGACGGGGCCGATGTTGTCATCCACTTGGCGCAGCCCTCATCGGGCTCAGATGCTAACAAGGTCAATCTAGACATCATCGGGTTTGCAAGGGCATGTCGCTTCGCCAAGGTCAAGCGACTTATCTATATCAGCACCGCTACCGTGGTCGGCAAGACATCTGAAGTTCGTGTCGACGAAGAAACCCCGTGCCACCCAGCTAACGAGTATGAGCGGCAGAAATATAATTCGGAGCTGGTACTGCGATCGGAGCTTGGTAATGAGGTCGACTTAGGGATTTTGAGACCTACGGCCGTATTCGGTCCGCACGGAAAAAATCTACGCAAGTTGGCGTCGACGATTCTTGGCTCTTCGCAGTGGCGTCGTAGATTTTTTCGCTTCTTGCACGGCCAGCGCCGGATGCACTTGGTGAGTGTTGACAACGTGGTTGCCTCGATTATGTTTCTTGCCCGTTGTGAACGCCCCTTGGCAGGCAATGTTTTCATCATTAGTGATGATGATAATGTGAATAATCAGTACCAGGCGGTCGACGATATTCTAGGGAAAGTTGCATGCAAGAAGTTTTCGGTGAATGAGAAATCAATTCCCGTATGGCTTTTGCGTGTGCTTCTGGTTGTCGCTGGACGCTCACAGTCAAACCCTGAATTGAGGTACGACTGTAGCAAGATCGCATCGTGGGGGTTTCTCCGTTCAGCAAATTTTGAACGCTCTCTTGAGTCGTTCATGTGTTGGTATATGGAAAGTAAGGGTGGCGAGAAGTGAAGGTTCTGCATGTTTGTGATGCTATTGATCCTTCTGTTGGAGGGGGAGTAGCAGAAAGAACTTTTCAACTCGCCAAGGCGCTTGCTAGGGCTAACGTGGCCTGCATGATTCTTTCTACGGACGCAGGTGTTAGCAAAAATCGAATTGATGAGATGAGTGGGGTTGAACTGGTTCTGGTTGGTAGTATATTTCGTCGCTTTTATGTGCCACGTATTTCCATTTCGAAGATACAGGATTTAGTTTCTCAAGTTGACGTTGTTCATATTACGGGTCATTGGAGTCTGCTTGGGGTAGTGGTGGCGAGAGTTTCCCATAAACTTGGCAAGCCTTATGTTTATTGTCCGGCCGGGTCTTTGAGGATATTTGGGCGATCTGCTTTCCTGAAAAAAATATTCAATCAAGTGATTGGTTACGAAACGGTTGCCAAGGCTGCACGATGTATTGCTGTTACAGCTTTGGAACGTGAGCATTTCCATGAATATGGGATTGACGACTCACGAATTGTTCTTGTTCCCAACGGAGTCAACCCTGTGGAGGCTAAAGAGGCTAGTGCTTCTCGCTTCCGTGAGCATCATGGATTCGATAGAGACGCCATGGTGCTTTTGTTTCTCGGTCGGTTAAGCCCGATCAAGGGACCTGATATTCTGCTGGAAGCATTTTCCAGAATAGCGAATAGATTCCCGGATGTACATTTGGTCTTTGCAGGGAGCGACGACGAACTCGGTTGTAGGCTCAAGGCGGAGGTCGGGGCAGGTGCTCTAGCTCAGCGTATCCATTTTGCTGGTTTCTTGAGCGGTCTGGACAAGCAGGATGCGTTGAGCGCTGCTGACTTGCTTATCGTGCCGTCCAGGCAGGAGGCCATGTCGCTGGTTGCACTGGAGGCTGGATTGGTTGGCACGCCGGTATTGCTTACCGACCAATGCGGCTTCAACGAGGTTCAGGAGATTGGTGGTGGTCATGTATCGAGTGTTGATGCTGATTCGTTGGCGAGGTCTTTGGCAGAGTTAATAACAGACAGGAATGAGCTTCAAAAGATGGGGCAGCGCCTCCGGAGCCTGGTTCTTGAGAGATATACTTGGGACGGTCTTACGAAAGATTGCTTAGATCTTTACGATGAGATTGTTGTAGCGCACAAGTAAGCGTTAATTGTCGCTTGATTTGTGTTTTTAATTTGTACTGCTAGGCGGAGGCAGGGCATGCGAGTTTTGGTTTTAGGCGTAACTGGAATGCTTGGTAGTGCCGTGTTCAGGGTCTTCAGTCAGGATCCGAAGTATGATGTCTGGGGTACGTTGCGAAGCTCAAGAGACAAAAACCACTTTTCGGTTGCATCTCATGACCACTTGATTGCAGGAATCGACGTACTGGACCAAGACGCACTAGCCAAGGTTCTCCAAAAGGTTAGGCCTCAAGTGGTGATCAATTGTGTCGGCTTGATTAAGCAGTTGGCTGAATCGAAAGACCCGTTAAGCGCTTTGCCTATCAACTCTATGTTGCCGCATCGCCTGGCAAACTTATGCGGCCTGATTGAGGCTCGCCTTTTTCATGTTAGTACTGACTGTGTTTTTTCCGGTCAGAAAGGCGGTTATACTGAAAATGATCTGTCGGACGCGCATGATCTCTACGGCAGGTCAAAATTTATAGGGGAGTTGCACGATTATTCAAATGCCATCACCCTTAGAACTTCAATTATTGGGCATGAACTGTCTTCAAATTATGCATTGATCGACTGGTTCCTGTCTCAAAGTGGAGTTGTTAATGGTTTCTCCAGGGCGATATTTTCTGGTCTTCCGACTGTAGAGCTAGCGCGAGTTATGAAGGAGTTCGTAGTTCCCAGTGAGGGACTGTGCGGGCTATTCCACGTCGCAGCGCAACCTATTTCGAAGTTCGATCTTTTGCAGTTGGTTGCTCAGCAATATGGCAAGGATATTGAGATAAAGCCAGATGATTCGCTGGTCATAGATCGCTCTCTTGATAGCGAGCGCTTCAGACAAGCTACTGGGTATGTAGCGCCAGACTGGCCGGGCCTAATTTCCATGATGCATGCAGCCCGCTAACGCGTTCGAAAGGTTGAGTTATATGTTTGATAATAAAGTACTAATGATAACCGGTGGTACAGGATCATTTGGTCACACGGTCCTCAAGCGTTTTCTCGATACTGCTGTGAGAGAGATTCGTATCTTCAGTCGAGATGAAAAGAAGCAGGAGGATATGCGGATTGCTTTGGCTAATGACAAAGTAAAATTTTACATAGGCGACGTACGGGATTACGACAGCGTTGCTCAGGCGATGGTTGGTGTGGATTATGTTTTTCATGCCGCTGCGCTAAAGCAAGTACCTTCCTGCGAGTTCTACCCCATGGAGGCGGTGCGGACCAACGTGATGGGAACGGAGAATGTTCTGAACGCCGCTATAGCCAAGGGGGTTCAGAGAGTAGTCGTGCTAAGTACTGACAAGGCGGTTTATCCAATCAATGCCATGGGTATTTCCAAGGCCATGGCGGAGAAATTGATGGTAGCCAAGTCGCGAATGATTCCAGCTGCCGGGCCTGTGATATGTGCAACTCGCTACGGCAATGTGATGGCATCGCGCGGCTCTGTGATTCCGCTTTTCGTTGATCAGTTGAAAGCGGGTGAGTCCCTTACACTCACCGACCCCAATATGACTCGGTTTCTCATGTCTCTCGAAGATTCGGTGGATCTAGTTCTTCATGCATTTGAACATGGAATGCAGGGGGATATATTTGTACAAAAGGCTCCCGCATCCACCGTTGGTGATCTGGCGCAGGCGCTTAAGGAGCTGTTCTCCAAAGATAGTTCGCTCAAGGTGATCGGCACTCGTCATGGTGAGAAACTTTACGAGTCCCTGGTTTCCCGAGAGGAAATGGCAAAAGCTGAAGATATGGGGCGGTACTATCGCATTCCAGCGGACAATCGTGATTTGAACTATAAGAAGTACTTCGTCGAAGGTGAAGAGAAAATCGCCGAGCTTGATGATTACACTTCGCACAATACTGATAGGTTGGATGTTCAAGGTGTCAAGGATGTGCTCCTCAAGCTCGACTATATTCGGGAGGCTATGAATGCTTAAGGTCATGACGTTGGTCGGGACCCGCCCGGAGCTTATCAAGATGAGCCGTGTGATTGCTGAGTTGGACAGCCAGCTCAAGCACGTATTGGTTCACTCGGGGCAGAATTACGATTACGAGTTGAACCAGGTTTTCTTTGAAGATTTGGGGATACGCAAACCCGATCACTTCCTTGGTGCAGCTGGGGAGACAGCAGCCAAGACTATTGCTGAGGTGATCGCCAAGGCAGACGAGGTGCTGGAACTAGAGAGGCCGGATGCGTTGCTGCTCTACGGCGACACCAATACCTGCCTCGCGGTGATTGCTGCGAAGCGCCGAAAGATTCCTGTATTTCACATGGAAGCTGGGAATCGATGCTTCGATCAGCGGGTTCCTGAAGAACTTAACCGTAAGGTGCTGGATCACCTGAGCGACATCAATATGGTTCTTACAGAACATGCTCGCCGCTACCTCATTGCAGAGGGAATTCGTCCTGAGACTATCATCAAGACGGGCTCGCATATGGCGGAGGTGCTCGAGTACTACATGCCAAAGATCCTGCGGTCGGATGTACTACAGCGGATCGGCCTTGAGCAGGGCAAGTTCTTTGTGGTAAGCGCGCATCGGGAGGAAAACGTTGATACCGCAGAGAATCTGCGAGATCTTCTGGATACCCTGCGGGCTCTTGCCGATGAGTACGAATTTCCCTTGATCGTCTCGACCCATCCGCGTACGCGCAAGCGGTTGGAGGCCTTGGGCGAGTCTCTGGATCATCCGCTCATAAGGTTCGTCAAGCCGTTTGGCTTGCTGGATTACATCAAGCTGCAGATGTCGGCTTTCTGCGTGCTCTCTGACAGTGGAACCATTACTGAGGAGGCTTCTCTACTAAATCTCCCTGCGATCACGATTCGCAATGCCCATGAGCGGCCCGAGGGGATGGATGAGGGGACTCTCATCATGAGTGGATTAAAGCGAGAAGCGGTACTGCAGTCCGTAAGAGTTGTTACTAGTCAGCACTGCCGCGACCAGCGGGTAATTCCTGTTGTTGATGACTATCACGGCGGGCCTGTTTCCAAGCAGGTGGTCAGGGTTGTTCTCAGCTACACCGATTACATCAATCGCACCGTGTGGCGGAAATTCTGAAGCTGAATAATGCGAATTTTATTGACCGGTGCCAGCGGTTTTGTCGGGTGTGCAGTCCTGGGGCGGTTATTGGCTGATGGCCGCCACCAAATACGCAGCTCCTATCGCTCGATTCCAAAAGATGTTCCAGAGGATGTTGAGGTTTGCGTGGTCCCTGAAATCGGGGAGGATACCGATTGGAGTGGGGTCTTACGCGGCGTGACGACGATTGTTCATTGCGCCGCTCGGGTGCATGTGATGAACGAGAGCGAAGCGGATCCGCTTTCGGCCTTCCGACGGGTCAACGTCCAGGGGACGCTTCAGCTCGCAAGACAGGCGGCGAACTCTGGCGTTCGGCGTTTCATTTTCATCAGTTCGATCAAGGTCAACGGCGAGGCCACTCTGCCGAATGCACCGTTTGCGGCTACTGACAGGCCCGCTCCAATCGACCCATATGGCGTATCCAAGATGGAGGCCGAGCAGCAATTACGTGAGCTGTCATCGGCAACTGGCATGGAGGTGGTGATTATCCGCCCGACGCTGGTCTATGGCCCTGGGGTCAAGGCCAACTTTCTGAGCATGATGCGCTGGCTCGACAAGGGTGTTCCTTTGCCTCTTGGCTCGATCGACAATCGACGCAGCTTGGTTGCGCTCGATAACTTGGTCTCTCTCATCGTGACCTGCGTTGACCATCCGGCTGCAGCTAACGAGACCTTTCTTGTGAGTGATGGCGAAGACTTGTCGACGAGCGAATTGCTGCGCCGCATGGCGCTTGCCTTGGGCAAACCTGCGCGCTTGCTTCCAGTTCCTGTCTGGCTGCTTGAAGCGACCGCAGCGTTGCTCGGCAAGCGTGCCTTCTCGAAACGGTTGTGCGGATCTCTCCAGGTGGATATCGGCAAGACCCGTACACTATTGAACTGGAACCCACCTCTTGGTGTTGACGAGGCATTGAGCAAGGTTGCCAAGCACTACATGGAAACCCAAGCGAAATGATCATATGGTGGTTTTTCCCGGTCTTGGTTCTCTGCTCTTTTGCCTTGACCGGTGGAGTGCGTCGCTATGCGTTAGCACGACAGCTCTTGGATGTGCCTAACGCACGTAGCTCACATTCCATTCCCACTCCTAGGGGCGGCGGCGGGGCAATCGTGGTCAGTTTCCTGGTTGCGTTGCCGTTGCTTTTCCTGGCTGGCGTGTTGAGCTCATCGGTGATGTGGGCTCTATTTGGTGCAGGTGCTTGGGTCGCCGCTGTCGGGTTTTTGGATGATCATGGGCATATCGCCGCACGCTGGCGGTTATTGGCCCATTTCATTGGGGCTGGATGGGTGCTCTGGTTGGTTGGTGGCTTACCCGAACTTAGTCTTTTCGGGGCAAGTCTTGATCTTGGTGCATTCGGTTATGTGTTCGGCAGCCTCTATCTGGTCTGGCTCTTGAATCTTTATAACTTCATGGATGGAATTGATGGAATCGCCAGCGTCGAGGCTGTTTGTGTTTGCCTGGGCGGTGCGCTGCTTTACTACTTGCTCGGTGAGCAGCAGGCTATGATGGTTCCGTTATTTCTGGCTGCGGCAGTGAGTGGCTTTCTGTTCTGGAACTTCCCGCCCGCCAAGATCTTCATGGGAGATGCCGGCAGCGGTTTTCTTGGCATCATACTTGGGACCCTTTCCTTGCACGCGGCCTGGATCAACCCTTTGTTGCTCTGGTGCTGGTTGATATTGCTGGGAGTGTTCATCGTCGACGCCACCTGGACGTTGTTGCGCCGCCTTCTCAGGGGTGACAAGGTCTATGAAGCCCACCGTAGTCATGCTTATCAGTATGCCTCCAGGTCGTTTGGGCAGCATCTGCCGGTGACGTTGGCTATAGGGGCGATCAATTTGTTCTGGCTGCTGCCCTGGGCTTGCGTCGTTGCTTTGGGCAAGGTTGATGGTTTCTCGGCGCTGGTATTTTCCTACCTGCCGCTCGTGGGACTGGCCATCCGCTTCAATGCAGGTAAGAAAGAAGTCGGGGCTTAAGGCTCGCGAGAAGGGTGTGCTTTTACTTCGTGGCGCAAGCGCTTGCCTTTTGCGCGAGCGATAGATTGCTAGGATCAATGCAAAACGCCGCGTTTTTCGCAGCTTTTGTAAATCTTGCTCCCTTGGTCGGACCAAGATGGGATAAGGAACCCTGAAGATGTTGCGCGAATGGTTGTTGCGGTTACCTCGCCGCTATAAGCGTCTGTTGCAGGTTGGCGTCGACGTGCTCCTCGTATGGGGTGCACTCTGGTTTGCTTTTGTCGTGCGACTGGGAACCGACGAACTTGTGCACCCGTTAGGTGGACACGCTTGGTTGTTCGCCTTGGCACCTGTACTCGCAATTCCGCTCTTCATACGGTTCGGGATGTATCGGGCCGTGATGCGGTATTTCGGCAACGATGCGCTTATCGCGATCGCAAAGGCTGTGAGCCTATCGGCTCTGCTTCTGGCGCTGGCGATTTACTGGTACCGGGATGCCCCCGAGTTGATTCCCCGATCGCTGGTTTTCAACTACTGGTGGTTGAGCCTGGTGTTGGTGGGTGGCTTGCGCTTGTTCATGCGCCAGTATTTTTTGGGGGATTGGTTCTCCGCTGCGCGACAAGTTCCTTTTGTTAATTCGGTGGATGGCCTTCCTAAAGTCGCGATTTATGGCGCAGGTGCTGCCGGCAACCAACTGGTGGCTGCCCTGCGCATGGGACGAGCAATGCGTCCTGTTGCATTTATCGACGATGATGACAGTATCGCGACCAGGGTGATCGCCGGTTTACAGGTCTACAAGCCAAAACACGTCCAGCAGATGATTGAGCAGACGGGGGCTGAGGAGGTTCTGCTTGCAATTCCCTCTGCATCTCGTGCCCGGCGGCGAGAGATTCTGGCCACTCTAGAGGCTTTCCCTCTACATGTACGTAGTATCCCTGGTTTCATGGATCTTGCGAGCGGGCGGGTTAAGGTCGATGACATTCAGGAAGTAGATATTGCCGATCTGTTGGGGCGTGATTCTGTACCTCCGCGTAAAGAGCTCTTCGAGCGTTGCATCCGTGGAAAAGTCGTCATGGTCACAGGAGCCGGCGGCTCAATTGGCTCGGAACTCTGCCGGCAGATTTTGGGTTGCGGTCCAAAGGCGTTGCTTCTGTTCGAGCATAGCGAGTTCAATCTCTACAACATCCAGATTGAACTTGAACAGCGTATTCTTCGCGAGTCACTGAGCGTTAGCTTGGTACCTATTCTGGGGTCAGTGCGCAATCTGGATCGGCTTTCGGACATTATGCGAACCTGGAAAGTCGACACTGTCTATCATGCTGCTGCCTATAAGCATGTGCCCATGGTTGAGCACAACGTGGCTGAGGGGGTGCTCAACAACGTGATGGGTACCTTGTATACCGCCCAGGCTGCGGTTCAGGGGGGTGTCGAGAATTTCGTCCTGATTTCCACGGACAAGGCTGTACGTCCGACCAACGTCATGGGGAGCACAAAGCGCTTGTCGGAAATGGTCCTGCAGGCCCTCAGTAACGAGTCTGCTCCGGTGCTGTTTGGAGACAGTGACGCGGTTCATCGGGTCAACAAGACCCGTTTCACCATGGTCCGTTTTGGCAACGTCCTGGGCTCTTCCGGCTCGGTTATTCCTCTGTTCCGCGAGCAGATCAAGCGCGGAGGTCCGGTAACCGTAACCCATCCCAACATCACGCGTTACTTCATGACGATTCCGGAAGCGGCGCAATTGGTGATCCAGGCCGGTTCGATGGGGCAGGGGGGGGATGTCTTTGTGCTGGACATGGGGCAGCCGGTGAAAATCGCCGAGCTTGCCGAGAAGATGATTCACCTGTCTGGCCTGACGGTCCGCTCCGATAAGAATTCCACGGGTGATATCGCCATCGAGTTCAGTGGTCTTAGGCCGGGTGAGAAACTCTATGAAGAGCTCCTCATCGGCGACGATGTCAGTCCCACTGAGCATCCGATGATCATGCGAGCCAATGAGGAGCATCTTCCCTGGGATGCGTTCAAGCGTGTGTTGTCCGAGCTGTTCGCGGCCGTCGAGAGCGATGATTACGTCCGCGTGCGTCAGCTCCTACGCGAAACAGTCAATGGTTACACCCCTGAAGAGGAAATTGTTGACTGGATCCATCAACAACGGCGAATTGAGCCCAATAGCTCGAGGCATTAGTTTGTGTGGGGCGGTTTAGGAAGTACCGCCTTCTCTTACTGATGACAAGGAGTGTTCACGATGTTTCGTGTTCGATTCGCCTCGCTGTTTTTTCTGATCTGTTCGCTTTTCTTCGGCTACACCCAGTCTGCGGTTGCCGCGAAGGTGGAGGCTACAGCTGCTGTGGCAGGCGCTGCACAGCAGTCTGGCAAGCTCAATATCAACTCCGCCGATGCGGCGGCTTTCCAGGATCAAATGATCGGCATCGGTGAGGCAAAGGCCAACGCTATAGTCCAGTATCGCGAGGAGAACGGTCCGTTCTCTTCAGTAGACGATCTGCTGGAGGTTAAGGGCATTGGCGTGAAGACGCTCGATAGGAATCGCGACAAGCTAAGTGTGGATTAGCAGCGCAGAGTGTCAGAAAGCCGGCCTAACGAGCCGGCTTTTTTTGGTGCTGGATAACCCGGGGTGCAGACCTTGGTTCGAATCCTGCCCATAAATAAAAAGCCCTCGGCATGTGCCGAGGGCTTTCAATTTGGCTCCGCGACCTGGACTCGAACCAGGGACCCAATGATTAACAGTCATTTGCTCTACCGACTGAGCTATCGCGGATCGGATGCGTCGTATCTTACTGATTAGAAAGGAGAAGTCAAGCATCTGCTTGAGCTTCTCCGATTTCTTTTCAGAGAACCTGGGTGATGGCGCGAGTAATGCTTTCCAGGTTGCTGTTGTTCAGCGCGGCAACGCAGATGCGGCCGGTGCTGACGGCGTAGATACCGAACTCGTTCTTCAGGCGTTCAACCTGCTCGGCGGTCAGGCCGGAGTAGGAGAACATGCCGCGCTGGCGAGCAACGAAGCTGAAGTCGCGCTTGGCGCCCTGGTTGGCCAGTTGCTCAACCATGGCCAGGCGCATGCTGTGGATGCGAGTGCGCATTTCGCCCAATTCCGCTTCCCACATGGCGCGGAGTTCGGGGCTGTTGAGTACCGAGGCAACCACGGTGGCGCCATGGGTCGGCGGGTTGGAATAGTTGGTGCGGATCACGCGCTTGACCTGGGACAGCACGCGGCCGGCTTCTTCCTTCGAGTTGGTCACGACGGAGAGGGCGCCAACTCGCTCGCCATAGAGCGAGAAAGACTTGGAGAAGGAGCTGGACACGAAGAACTGCAGACCCGACTCGGCGAACAGGCGCACTGCGAACGCATCCTGGTCGATGCCTTCGCCAAAGCCCTGGTAGGCGATGTCGAGGAAGGGCACGTGCTCGCGTTCGCGCAGGACTTCCAGGACGGCTTTCCAGTCATCCAGGCCAAGGTCGACACCGGTTGGGTTGTGGCAGCAGGCGTGCAGGACCACGATGGAGCGGGCAGGCAGTGCCTTGAGATCTTCCAGCAAGCCGGCACGATTCACGCCATTGGTGGCTGCATCGTAGTAACGGTAGTTCTGCACCGGGAAGCCGGCCGACTCGAACAGGGCGCGGTGGTTTTCCCAGCTCGGGTCGCTGATGGCGACGACGGCATTGGGTAGCAGGCGCTTGAGGAAGTCGGCGCCAGTCTTCAGGGCACCGGTGCCTCCCACGGCCTGGGTGGTGACTACGCGGCCTTGAGCCAGCAGTTCGGAACCAGCACCGAACAGCAGCTTCTGCACCGCCTGGTCGTAGGCCGCGATACCCTCGATCGGCAGGTAACCACGCGGGGCATGGGCTTCGATGCGGGCCTTTTCCGCTTCAGCTACAGCACGCAGGAGCGGGATGCGACCCTCCTCGTTGTAGTAGACGCCCACGCCCAGGTTGACCTTGTTGGCACGGGTATCGGCGTTGAACGCTTCGTTGAGACCTAGAATAGGGTCGCGCGGAGCCATTTCGACGGCAGAAAACAGACTCATGATGCGGCAGCTCGGAGGAGGAAGGTGAGGAGGAAATGCAACCCCGAACGATGTGCGCTAGGGGTTGCGCAATCGGGCCGGTATTATAGCGGCCCAGACAGTTTGCGGCGACATCGCGCGCAAGCTTTCCGCCAGGTATGACGCCCGTTCTGCGCAGGTGTCACATCCAAATTCGAGGTCAGCATGTCGGAGTTCCAGCTTGTCACCCGCTTCCAGCCCGCCGGCGACCAGCCGGAGGCCATTCGCCAGATGGTGGAAGGGCTGGAAGCCGGCCTGTCGCACCAGACTCTTTTGGGGGTAACCGGCTCGGGGAAGACGTTCAGTATTGCCAACGTCATTTCCCAGGTTCAGCGCCCGACACTGGTGCTGGCGCCGAACAAGACATTGGCGGCACAGCTTTACGGTGAGTTCCGGGCATTTTTCCCAAACAATTCGGTTGAGTACTTCGTTTCCTATTACGACTACTACCAGCCGGAAGCCTACGTTCCGTCGTCGGACACCTACATCGAGAAGGACGCCTCGATCAACGACCATATCGAGCAGATGCGCCTGTCCGCGACCAAGGCCCTGTTGGAGCGGCCGGATGCCATCATCGTTGCCACGGTGTCCTCCATCTACGGCCTGGGTGATCCGGCGTCCTACCTGAAGATGGTCCTCCACATCGACCGCGGCGACCGTATCGATCAGCGCACCTTGTTGCGTCGCCTGGCGGAGCTGCAGTACACGCGCAATGACATGGACTTCGCCCGCGCCACCTTCCGGGTTCGCGGCGATGTTATCGACATCTTCCCGGCGGAATCCGATCTTGAAGCCATCCGTGTCGAGCTGTTCGACGATGAAGTGGAGAGCCTGGCGGCCTTCGATCCTCTGACCGGCGAGGTTATCCGCAAGTTGCCGCGCTTCACCTTCTACCCGAAGAGCCACTATGTGACGCCTCGCGAAGTACTGCTGGAGGCGGTGGACAAGATCAAGGAAGAGCTGAAAGAGCGTCTGGAACAGCTACGTTCTGCCAACAAGCTGGTGGAGGCGCAGCGCCTTGAGCAGCGCACTCGCTTCGATCTGGAGATGATCCTTGAGCTGGGCTACTGCAATGGCATCGAAAACTATTCTCGCTATCTCTCCGGTCGTGCTCCCGGTGAGCCGCCACCCACGCTGTACGATTACCTGCCTGCCAATGCCCTGTTGGTGATTGACGAATCCCACGTCACAGTGCCCCAGGTCGGCGCCATGTTCAAAGGCGACCGTTCGCGCAAGGAAACCCTGGTGGAGTACGGATTCCGCTTGCCGTCGGCGCTGGACAACCGTCCGCTGCGTTTCGACGAGTGGGAGGCCATCAGCCCTCAAGCCATCTTCGTCTCGGCGACTCCCGGGCCCTATGAAGGTGAGCATGCGGGCCGGGTAATCGAGCAGGTGGTACGCCCCACCGGTTTGGTTGACCCGGAAGTCGAGGTGCGGCCAGCCAGGACGCAGGTGGACGATCTGCTCTCGGAGATCCGCAAGCGGGTTGCAGTGGAGGAGCGGGTGCTGGTCACCACGCTGACCAAGCGCATGGCGGAGGACCTGACCGACTACCTGGCCGACCACGATGTGAAAGTGCGTTACCTGCACTCGGACATCGACACCGTGGAGCGCGTGGAAATCATCCGGGATCTGCGTACTGGTGCTTTCGATGTGTTGGTGGGGATCAACCTGCTGCGTGAAGGCCTGGACATGCCGGAGGTGGCGCTGGTGGCCATTCTGGATGCGGACAAGGAGGGCTTCCTGCGTTCCGAGCGCTCGTTGATCCAGACCATTGGTCGCGCGGCGCGGAACCTCAACGGCAGGGCGATTCTATACGCCGACAATGTCACCGGCTCCATGCAGCGTGCGTTGGACGAGACTGACCGGCGCCGGAGTAAACAGGTGGCTTTCAACGAAGCCCACGGCATCGTGCCGAAGGGTGTGAAGAAGGACATCCAGGACATCCTCGAAGGCGCCACAGTGCCAGGTTCGCGCAGCAACAAGCGTAAGGCTATGGCGAAGGCGGCGGAGGAAAGCGCCCGGTACGAGGCGGAGCTTCGCTCGCCCAGCGAGATCACCAAGCGCATCCGTCAGATGGAGGAAAAGATGTTCCAGCTCGCCCGCGACTTGGAGTTCGAAGCAGCCGCGCAATTGCGCGACGAGATCCAGAAGCTGCGAGAGCGGTTGTTGAAGGTCTGAAGAGAAATGGGCGCCGATAGGCGCCCATTTCGTTTGTCCTCAGCGGCGGCCGAAAATGATCAGCACAACGCCAACGAGGGTGGCCAGGCACGCGAGCAGCGATGTGGCGTCGAGCTGCTCGCCGAGGATCAGCAGGCCCAGCAGAAGGGCTACCACCGGGTTCACGAAAGCGAAGGTCGATACCAGGCTTGGCTTCACTTCTCGCAGCAGCCAGAAGTAGGCCGGGTAAACCCCCAGGCTGACCGGGACCACCAGGTACGCCATCCAGAGCCAGGCTTTCAGGCTTACGTTAGCCAGTTCGACCCCATTCCAGTCGCCGCGCCAGAGGCCGAATACTGCGAGCATTACCGTGCCCGTCAGCATCTGTAGGCTGAGGCCCATCCAGCTGGAGCGGAAGGGCGGGCGCAGGCGCAGCAGCCAGGCGCCAATGGCCCAGAGCAAGGTGGCCATGACCACCAGCCCGCCGGCGAACCATTGGTCGAACCCCGCCGCATCTCCCAGTCCGTTGCCCATCAGCATCACAATTCCGCCGCTGGCCAGGGCCAGTCCGCAGAGGACCCAGAGTGGCGGACGGCGGTCCAGCAGCCACTCCAGTGCGACGCTCCAGAGGGGCAGGGTGGTGTAAAGCATGGCCAGCATGCCGGTGGGAAGAAACTGATTGGCGTAGATCAGTGCACCCTGGCCGACAGCGATCAGCAGCACGCCGCCGATTAGCGCGCCACCCAGGTCGCTGCGTTGTACCTGGGCCTTGCCGCTGGCCAGCACCCAGCCCAGGGCGAGAACGCCAGCGAAGAGAAAACGCAGGGTCGCGATGACGAAGGGTGGAAGTTCACGAAGGAGGAAGTGGTTGGCCAGATAGGTGGTGCCCCAGCCGATGTAAATCATGGCGAAGGCACCGATCAGGAGAAGGGTGCGACGGGTTGTAGCGTGGGAAGACATGTACAGCCTGAAACGCGACGCGCCGGTTGCCCGGCGCGGGATTAGTGGGCGGCGGCGCTGGCGCCCCCGGTGGAGCCGGCGGGCAGGGCGCGGGTGAGCAGCACGGCGAGCATGCTGACGCCAAGGGCGATGCCGATGAAATGGAAGGCGTCATTGTAGGCCATGATGCTGGCCTGCTGGTGTGCGATCTCGCTGAGTTTGCCGAGGGCCGCTTGCTCGCTGCCGAGCTTTTCCGTCAGCAGGGCCAAGCGCTCAGCGACCTGCGGATTGCTCGGTACCAGGGATTCGCGCAGGTAATCGAAGTAAACCTTGGCGCGGGCGTCGAGGAGGGTGGCAAGCAGTGCGATGCCGATGGCGCCGCCCAGGTTGCGCAATATGTTGAACAGGCTGGAGGCGGAGCCGGCGTCCTGAGGCTGGATGTAGGCCGTGGCGATCAGGGATACGGTCACCATCACCAACGGCTGTCCGAGGGCGCGGATGATCTGGATCTGGTTGAACTGCGGTCCGGCGAAATCGGGATTGAGTACCCCGGATGCGAAACTGGCGTAGCCGAACAGACCGAATCCCAATGCGCAGAGCAGCTTGGGAGAGATCACCTTCATCAGCTTGGGTACCAGCGGGATCAGGAACAACTGCGGAACGCCCATCCACATGATCACCTCGCCGATCTGTAGCGCGTTGTAGCCCTGGATCTGCGCTAGGTACAGCGGCAGCACATAGATGGAGCCGTAGAGACCCATGCCCAGGCCGACGCTGGAAATGCTCGACAGGCCGAAGTTGCGGTTCTTCAGGATGCCCAGGTTGATCAGCGGGTTGGGGCGCGAGACCTGGAGGATCACGAAAAGAATCAGGCTGACCAGCGCTGTACCGCCCAGGCCGACGATCAGGTCGGACTCCAGCCAGTCCTTGCGGTGACCTTCCTCAAGGAATACCTGCAGGCAGCCGAGCCCCAGTCCCAGGGTGACAATGCCGGCGTAGTCGGTGCGTTTCAGCAGTTCCCAGTGCGGTGCTTTCCTCTCCAGGCCGTAAAGCAAGCCGGCGATCATCAGCAGGCCTGGAGGGACGTTGATGTAGAAGATGTACTCCCAGCCGAAGTGCTCTGTCAGCCAGCCGCCCAGAGTAGGGCCGATGGAGGGGGCGAAGGTGGCGGTAATGGCGAACAGCGCCATGCCCTTGGCGCGGTGGTGCTCCGGCAGCTTGATCAGCGTCAGGGTGAAGGCCAGCGGAATCAGCGCACCGCCGGTGAAACCCTGCATGGCGCGGAACACGATCATGCTTTCCAGGCTCCAGGCCAGGGAGCAGAGAAGCGACGAAATGAGGAAGCCGATGGATACCCAGACTGCCAGCCGTCGCGCCGAGAGCAACTGCACCAGCCAGGCGGTGAGGGGAATCATGATGATCTCCGCCACCAGATAGGACGTGGAAATCCACGAGCCTTCTTCCAGGGTCGCGGAGAGTGCGCCCTGGATGTCCTTGAGTGAAGAGTTGGTGATCTGAATGTCCAGCACCGCCATGAAGGCGCCGAGCATCGCGCTCATCACCGCAATCCAGTCACGGCGGGACGGTTCGCCCGTGGGGCGAACCAGTGCATCACCCGCCATGGTTTTCGGCCTTCAGGTGCACCTTGACGAGGACGGACATGCCTGGGCGGATTCGGCCCTTGAGCGGATTGTCTGCGGCGAAGGTCAGCTTCACCGGCATGCGCTGCACCACCTTGGTGAAGTTGCCAGTGGCGTTGTCCGGCGGCAGCAGGCTGAACTGCGCGCCGGACGCGGCGAACAAGCTGTCGACTCGACCTTCGATCGGAGTATCGGGGAAGCTGTCGAAGATCAGCTCGGCGGTTTGTCCGGGCTGCATGCGCTCGATCTGGGTCTCCTTGAAGTTGGCCTGGATCCAGATATCAGCATCCGGCACCAACGACAAAAGGTGCGCGCCGACCTGTACGTACTGGCCGTTGCGCGCAGCGCGCTGGCCGACACGCCCGTCCATGGGGGAGCGGATTTCGGTGCGGCCGAGATTCAGCTCGGCCTGGGCCACTTCGGCGCGGGCATTGGCAATTTGTGCATCGAGGCGCTTGATCTCTGCGTTGAGTGCGTCCACCTGCTGGCGCTGGGCTTTGAGGTCGGCCTCGGCCTTGGCCACTTGCGAGCGGGCAACTCGCGAGTCGGCAGATAGCGTAGTGACCCGCTCTTCGGAAATGTACCCCGGCTTGCGCAGCGTCTGGGCGCGGGACAGGTCGATCTGCGTGCGCCCGAGGGTGGCCTGGCTAGCTGCAACGTCCGCCTGGCTAGCGGCGATTGTGCTGGATTGCTGGGCCAGCTTGCTTTGTGCCTGGACCAGCTCCGCCTCGCGGGTGGCGAGCAGGGCGCGAGCGCGTTCCAGGGCGAGCTTGAAGTCGTCGGCTTCCAGGCGGACCAGCAGGTCGCCTTTCTTCACCTGCTGGTTATCGCTGACCAGCACTTCTTCGATACGGGCACCAAGTTGGCTGGACACGCGGGTGATTTCGCCCTGGACATAGGCGTTGTCGGTGCTTTCGACGAAGCGGCCGATCAGCAGCCAGTGGACGAAGAAACCGGAAATGACCAGTGCCACCAAGGCGATGAAGACGAACAGGCGGCGTTGCAGTTTGGCAGGCATGGAAAACGTTGCTCGAAGTCTTTTCAGAATGTTGCGAATCTAGCAGTGTTCCGCCCTAGCAAATAGCCAGTACAATTCAGAAACTTTGTTGCTTATAGGGAACAATAATGGGGCTGGATGATGCGCTGATCTTCACTCGCGTGGTCGAGTGCCACAGCTTTACCCAGGCTGCGCAGAGTCTGGGGATGCAGAAATCGACTGTCAGTCGGCGCATAGCGCTGTTGGAAGAGCGCCTCGGCGTACGTCTGCTCAACCGCACCACGCGCAAGCTTCGTTTGACGGAAGTTGGCCTGGCCTACTACGAGCGCTGCCGGCAGATCATGCTGGACTTCGCCGAAGCCGAGCAGGCCGTGATGCAGTTGCAGCAGGAGCCGTCCGGTCTGCTGCGTGTGACCGCGCCCATCGAGTTTGGCCAATTGTTCCTTGGCAAGGTGTTGGGCAGCTTCATGCGCCAGTATCCGCAGATCACGGCAGAAGTGGAGATCACCTCGCGTAACGTCGATCCACTGGAGGAGGGCGTGGACATCGCCATCATGATCGGACAGCCCCAGGATTCCACGCTGATCGCCCGCAAGCTGTTCGAGAGTGGTCGCCGGCTCTGTGCGAGCCCAGCCTACCTGGCGGCCCACGGCACCCCGCGCACGGTGGAGGCGCTGGCTGGCCACCGCGCGGTTCTGTTGCCGCAGGATTCTCAACGCTACTGGATGCTGCTGGGTGAACACGTGCCCTGTCAGCGCGTCCTCTATTGCAACAACATTACCTTCGCCCGCGAAGCGGTTCTGGCAGGGGCCGGGATTGCGGCGCTGCCGCTGATGTTCACCGAATCCGCCGTGCAGCGTGGTGAGCTGATCGAGCTGCTGCCCGAGGCGCGGCTGCCCAGCGGCGAAATCTATGCGGTCTATCCGTCTAGACGGTTCCAGGCAATGAAGGTCAAGGCCTTCCTCGACTTCCTGATGCGCAGCCTGCCGGTGCAGGAAGGACACTTGCTGGAGCCCGCAGCGGCCAGCCTGATAAGATCGCGCCTTTGATCGTCCCCCTGTTTCGAGAGCAATCCATGACCACCGTCCGTACCCGTATCGCGCCGTCGCCCACCGGCGACCCGCACGTGGGCACCGCCTACATCGCCCTGTTCAACCTGTGTTTTGCGCGCCAGCACGGCGGTCAGTTCATCCTGCGCATCGAAGATACCGACCAACTGCGCTCTACCCGTGAGTCCGAGCAGCAGATCTATGATGCGCTGCGCTGGCTGGGCATCGAGTGGGATGAAGGCCCTGATGTTGGCGGTCCGCACGGTCCCTATCGCCAGAGTGAGCGTGGCGACATCTACAAGAAGTACTCCCAGGAGCTGGTGGACAAGGGCCATGCCTTCCCCTGCTTCTGCACCTCCGAGCGTCTGGACAAGCTGCGTGCCGAGCAAACCGAGCGCAAGGAAACCCCGCGCTACGACGGCCACTGCATGCACTTGTCCAAGGACGACGCCGACAAGCGTATTGCCGCCGGTGAACCCCATGTCGTACGCATGAAGGTGCCGACCGAAGGCGTCTGCGTGGTGCCAGATCTGCTCCGTGGCGATGTGGAAATCCCGTGGGATCGCATGGACATGCAGGTTTTGATGAAGACCGACGGTCTGCCGACCTACTTCCTTGCCAATGTGGTGGATGACCACCTGATGGGCATCACCCATGTGCTGCGCGGAGAAGAGTGGCTGCCCTCGGCGCCCAAGCTGATCAAGCTCTATGAGTACTTTGGCTGGGAACAACCCAAGCTCTGCTACATGCCGCTGCTGCGCAATCCGGACAAGAGCAAGTTGTCCAAGCGTAAGAACCCCACGTCCATCACCTTCTATGAGCGCATGGGCTTCCTGCCAGAGGCGATGCTCAACTACCTTGGCCGCATGGGTTGGTCCATGCCGGACGAGCGTGAGAAGTTCTCCCTGGCCGAAATGGTCGAGCACTTCGACCTGTCGCGCATTTCCCTGGGTGGTCCGATCTTTGACCTGGAAAAGCTGTCCTGGCTGAACGGTCAGTGGATCCGTGAACTGCCGGTAGAGCGCTTCGCTGCCGAGGTGCAGAAGTGGGCGCTCAATCCCGAGTACCTGATGCGCATCGCGCCGCACGTGCAGGGTAGGGTGGAAACCTTCAGCCAGATCGCGCCGCTGGCCGGTTTCTTCTTCTCCGGTGGCGTGCCACTGGATGCAAAACTGTTCGAGCACAAGAAGCTCGGCCCGGACCAGGTGCGCCAGGTCATGCAGTTGGTGCTCTGGAAGTTGGAATCCCTGCGTCAGTGGGAAAAGGACCGCATCACCGGTTGCATCCAGGCCGTGGCCGAAAGCCTGGAGCTCAAGCTGCGTGATGTCATGCCGCTGATGTTCCCGGCCATCACTGGCCAGGCCAGCTCGGTATCGGTACTCGACGCTATGGAAATCCTCGGGGCTGATCTCAGCCGCTTCCGTCTGCGCCAGGCCATCGAGCTGCTCGGTGGCGTGTCGAAGAAGGAAACCAAGGAGTGGGAGAAGCTGCTCGCGGCCATCGTGTGATGGCCCGCCGGCTGGTGCGGGGAGGCCCCCGCATCGCAAGGTTGGGTAAGTGGTTGTTCTTCCAGATAAAAAAGTTCTTGTTGTTGAAAGAATAGTGTTGACAGCAGGAGGGGGCGCCCCTAATATGCGCCCCGTCCTCGCGACGGGGCTATAGCTCAGCTGGGAGAGCGCTTGCATGGCATGCAAGAGGTCGACGGTTCGATCCCGTCTAGCTCCACCACTCCTTTCAGGTGTGGGTCGCGAAAAGGCATGAAGGTTTCGTCCCCTTCGTCTAGTGGCCTAGGACACCGCCCTTTCACGGCGGTAACAGGGGT
>NZ_SSOK01000067.1:110512-133471 GCF_029871195.1 Pseudomonas sp. BN415 | reverse complement strand
GCATTCCTCACTCCGCGGCTCAGGTCAGTCCGTTCTGTTTGCGGAAGTAGGGAATCACGTGTTCGCCGATGTTCTTCAGGGTTTCGAGCTGTGCCCATTGGGGCACGGTGCCCATCTGGCAGATGAAGAGGATTTCGTCGGCGCCGGCGTCGATCAGGCGCTGCACGTAGCCGATGCAGTCCTTGACGGTGCCGTAGGCATGGTTGGGGTTCATCATCGCCATGGTCGGGTCGGAGAAGTCCACGGTGACTTCCTCGGAGGCGAAGCGCGACTTGATCACGGCCTGGCCGTTGCCGTCGATGAAGGTGTCGTCCTTCCACTTTTCCGGGTCCGGGCGTTCGCCGCCGGCGTACCAGTAGGCCAGCGATTCCATGAAGTAGCGTTGGCCGCGGATGCCGATGTGGCGGGCCTGCTCGTTGTCGTCGAGGACGATGGCCGGGCAGAGGGCGGCGATGTGGCGGTTGGGGCGGAAGCCGACCTGGTTGTTCGCGTCGCGGTTGTCCCAGGCCTGGTGGTAGACGGCGACCTTCTTGGCGATTTCCTCGGGGCCGCCGAAGCCCAGCACCAGGGCGCCCATGCCGCGGCCGCCGGCGTTCTTCAGCGACTCGGTGTTGGTGCAGGCCAGATACATCGGCGGGTGCGGGTCCTGGTAGGGCTTGGGATGGATCGGGCGCTTGGGGATCTTCACGAAGTCGCCGTTATGCTCGATCTCGTCCTGCACGAACATTTTCGGGATCAGGTACATGGCTTCGTCGATCTGCGGCTGCAGGGTGGCCAGGTCGTAGCCGAAGGTGCCGGCTTCCTGCTGGGTGCCGCCCTTGCCGACGCCGAAGTGCACGCGGCCCTTGGAGAGCAGGTCGAGGGTGGCGATGCGCTCGGCGACCTTCACCGGGTGGTTCATGGCGGGCGGCAGGCAGACCACGCCGTGGCCGATGCCGATGCGTTCGGTCTTGCCGGCGACGAAGGCGAGCATGGTTTCCGGTGCCGACATGTGCGAGTAGTTGGTCAGCGCGGTGTGCTCCACGCACCAGAAGGTGTCGAAGCCGAGCTGGTCGGCGAGCACGGCCTGCTCGACGGTTTCGTCGAAGATGCGACGGTCGCCTTCGCGGCTGCTGTCGATCGTCTGTGCCTCGTAGATCAGGGAGAATTTCATGCGCGTGGCCCTTCTTGTTCTTGATTCGGTCAACCCGGATTGCCGGGTGTTGGGCGCATGGTGTGGGATCGAAAAACCGCCTGAATCCTCCAAACAGACTAATCATCTTGCGCCGCTGCACAGCACGACGCCCGCGCGGGGCGGGCGTCGTGGCGGGGTGGTTTCGCCAGGTCCGTAGGATGGCTAGAGCGGCGCGAAACCCCTCGACAAGGGCTCAGAGGAAGAAGTCGGTGCTGTCCAGCCCCATCCCCACGCCGCCCAGGTTGAGCGCGTACTTGCCTGGGCAGTTGGCCACGTGGGCGCGGCCGGTGTGGATATCGCGGAAGGCGCGGTTGATGCCGTGGTGGCGGAAGATGGTGGAAGCGCCGCTGTTGTACATCAGCGCTTCCACCGCCTGGGCGCACTTGTCCGGGACGATGGCCGAGTCGTAGCGCATCTTCACCCGTTCCGCCATGCTCAACGGCTCGCCGGCCCTGGCGCGCTGGGTCATCAGCGCGAAGTTGCGCAGCAGCACGGTGCGGCATTCGTCCACGGTGACCATGGCCTTGGCCAGGGCGGTCTGCGCGCCGGGGTCCTGGATGATCTTGCGGCCATCGTTGACGCCGACGCGGCCCTTGTTGGCGTCGATGAACAGGTCGATGGCGCCCTGCAGCGCCCCGATGGTGGAGGACGACACGGCGCGCACGAAGATCTGCCCGAATGGCAGGCGGAACAGCGGCGCGGTGTTCACCGCGTTGCCCGGGCTGTTCTGCAGGAAGCCGTCGAGGGCGCGGTGGGTGCGGTACTCCGGCACGAACACGTCGTCCACCAGCACGTCGTGGGAGCCGGTGGCTTCCAGGCCCATCACGTCCCAGTTGTCGAGGATGCTGTAGTCGTGACGCGGCACCAGGAAGGTGCGGTAGTCCGGGGCCTCGCCGTCCTTCTCCGGCGGCACCATGGCGCCGAGGAAGGCCCACTGGCAGTGCTTGCTGCCGGAGGAGAAGCCCCAGCGGCCGCTGAGGCGGAAGCCGCCGTCGACACGGGTGACCTTGCCCACCGGCATGTAGGAGGAGGAGATCAGCACGCTCGAGTCCTGGCCCCAGACCTCCTGCGCGGCGCGGTCGTCGAACAGCGCCAGCTGCCAGTTGTGGATCGCCACCACGCCGAGCACCCAGGCCGAGGACATGCAGCCTTCGGCGAGGGTCATCTGCACCTCGAAGAAGTCAGCGGGCTCCAGCTCATAACCCTCCCAGCGCGCTGGCTGGAGGATGCGGAAGAAGCCCGCCTCCTGGAAATCGCGAATCGTCTCCGCGGGGAGCAGGCCGTGCTTGGCGGCCAGCGGTGCGCGCTCGCGCAGCACCGGCACCAGCTCACGGGCGCGTTGTTTCAGGCGTTGGCGGATCAGGTCGTGGTCGAGCATGTTGTTGTTCTCCGGTTGAAGGCTTTTCCACCTATCGCCGGGCATTCAAGCAACGGGCAAGGGGGCGGGCATCCCTCAAACGGACCATATGTCCGGCAATCCAACTAGTCCCCTCGGACGATGTTGCTCGGCCGGGGCTGGCGAAAAATCGGCAGCACTTGAGCACAACAAGAGGGCAGTGCGATGAGCCAGGCCGATCTGAAAGCCGCGATGCTCCAGGCGATGCGTCGTCTGGCCAAGTCCGTGACCATCATCACCACCAGCAACGGCCAGGAACGCTTCGCGATGTCCGCCACGGCGGTGGATTCGCTGTCCACCGAGCCGCCGTCGTTGCTGATCTGCGTGAACCAGAGTGCGTCGTTGCACGGGGTGCTGGATGCCGGCGCGGACTTCTGCGTGAACATCCTCGGGCTGGAGCAGGAGGAGCTGTCGCACCTGTGCAGCGGCCCGGTGAAGGGCGAGGCGCGCTTCCAGCGGGGCGACTGGCGCAGCAGCGAAGGCGGCATTCCCTACCTGGGCGACGCCCAGTCGGCGATTCTGTGCCAGCAGGACGGCAAGTTCAGCTACGGCACCCACACCATCTTCATCGGCCGGATTGTGGCGATCCACAACAGCGTGGAGATCAGCCCGCTGGTCTACCTCGACGGCACCTACACCACCACCGCGCCGACTCTGGCCGCTGCTTGCTGAGGGCGTGATCGACGTCAGCGAGCGGCGTATCGACAGCTGAGGTTCCCGGACTGACAGCCGGGAGCTGCTGCCCGACTGGGCGGGTTTGAGCGAAATTGTCTGTGCCTTCTGACCCGGCTTCGGCCGGGTTTTTTCGTTGCACGCCCCCAACCGCTATTGGTCCGATTCCCCGCTCACGCCAGGGACGCGACGCTGTTGAGCAGGGTCTTCACCAGTTGCGCCTGGCGGGTTGCACCGGTCTTGGCGAAGACACCGCGCAGGTGGGCGCGTACGGTGTTGCGCGAGACGCCCAGGCGCTCGGCGCTCTCGTCCAGGGTCAGTCCGTCCATCATCAGCAGCGCCACCTCGGTTTCCGTGCGGGTCAGCTGGAACAGGCTGCGCAACAAGCGTCGCGAGGCCTGGGGCGAGTCGCCGGGATTGCGGATGAACACCGCGACAGCTGGTCGCCGGGTGTTGCCCTGGCCCTCGTAATTGAGCGCGATGGGGCGCAGCAGCACATTCAGCGGCACGTCCCCGGTGGGGCGTGCCAGGGTGAGCACTTCAATGCAGTCGGCTCGGCCGAGTTGATGCTGCTGGAGCACTGCCAGTATGGCCTTCTGCAGGTTGCGATTGTCCTTGCCGGCGAAGGCCAGCAGTTTCTCCTGTCGGCATTCGAGGCCGTCGTGGGTGGCGAACAGCCGC
The DNA here is from genome assembly GCF_029871195.1 of Pseudomonas sp. BN415. NCBI lineage: Bacteria > Pseudomonadati > Pseudomonadota > Gammaproteobacteria > Pseudomonadales > Pseudomonadaceae > Pseudomonas > Pseudomonas sp. BN415. The sequence goes on along the minus strand of NZ_SSOK01000067.1, from coordinate 129,548 downwards.
TGTGCCGCCTGGTTGCTGCGCATCACCTTGCCTGTTTCGTCGAGAATCACCGTGCCCACGAGCAGGCGGTCGATGGTGGCTGCATAAAGGAGTCGCTCCGAATCCAGCTCGTCGACTGTCGAATGCAGGTCGACGGCCTGCTGCAGGTGGGGGCGAAGCAGGCGGATCAGGGCAATTTCGTCGGTGTCGAAGTCCTTGCCGCCATGCCCGCGACAGGCGAACAGGGCGCAGTCCATGCCGGCAGCGGTGCGCATGTTAGCCACCAGGACATAGCGCAGGTCCAGCGGCTTCAGGTAGTTGCGGTAGAAGTCGTGGGCCTGCCAGGTGTCGCTGCCCATGACTTCGTCAGCACTGGCAACCTGATCGGCCGGCCAGTGGAGGAAGGGGCAGATTGCATAGTAGTGCTCGCTATAGGACGGCTCGCCCGGCAGGTGTGGGCCGTGGATCGAGGCGTTGACGATCAGCCCCGGTCGCTCGTGGGCTGGGTTGCGCAGGACCAGGGTGAGGAAACTGGCGTCCAGGCGCAGGCGCAGCGCTTCGAGCAGGCCGGCCCAGGGCGTGGGCTCCAGCGGGCCACGATAGGTCAGCGCCAGCAGTTCGCTCAGTTCGCGGGAGCCGATTCCCGCCAGGTCGTCGGCGTGTTCGAGGATGTGCATCCGCGCCTCGCTTGTTGTGATTGTCGGGCTGGATGGGGCGAGTATTGGCCGGACGTGCTGTGGATAAATCGTCCGTTCGGCCTAGGCTCCGGGACCGTCGGCCCGCTCCCGGAATGACATCCGGGGATGGGGCCGACGGCTGCCGGAGTTGCCGGTCAGCGTGCCAGCAGGTACGCGACGATGCGCTCGGCGGCTTCTTCTGCCGATTCGCGGCGGGTGTCGATGTGGAGGTCCGGTGCCAGCGGCGGTTCATAGGGTGAGTCGATGCCGGTGAAGTTCTTCAGTTCTCCACGCCGGGCCTTCTGATAAAGGCCCTTGGGGTCGCGTCGTTCGGCCAGTTCCAGCGGCGTGTCGATGAAGATCTCCAGGAACGCGTTTTCCCCGGCCCGGCTGCGGGCCAGTTCCCGTTCCGCGCGGAATGGCGAGATGAAGGACACCAGGGTGATCAGTCCGGCATCCAGCATCAGCCGCGCCACCTCGGCCACCCGGCGAATGTTTTCCACCCGGTCGGCCTCGCTGAAGCCCAGGTCGCGATTCAGCCCATGACGCACATTGTCGCCGTCGAGCAGGTAGGTGTGTCGGCCCAGGGCGTGGAGCCTGCGCTCCACCAGATTGGCGATGGTCGACTTGCCGGCCCCGGACAGCCCGGTGAACCAGAGGATGCGAGGTGTCTGGCCCTTGAGTTCGGCCCGCGCCCGCGCGTCGATGTCGATGGCCTGCCAGTGCACGTTCTTCGCCCGGCGCAGGGCGAAGTGCAGCATGCCGGCGCCCACGGTCTGGTTGGTCAACCGGTCGATGACGATGAAACCGCCGGTATCGCGGTTGCTCGTGTAGGGATCGAAGGCGATCGGTTGGTCCAGCCCGAGGTTACACACACCGATCTCGTTCAGCTCCAGGGTCCTGGTCGCCAATTGCTCCAGGCTGTTGATGTCGACCTTGTGCCTGAGGTTGGCGCAGCTCATGCCCAGCGTGCGGCAACCGATCTTCATCAGGTAGGGGCGACCGGGCAGTAGCGGTTCCTCAGCCATCCAGACCAGGGTGGCCTCGAACTGGTCGGCCACCTCCGCCGCTGCGTCGGCGCGGGTAATCAGGTCGCCGCGACTGATGTCGATCTCGTCTTCCAGGGTCAGGGTCACGGCCTGGCCACAGACCGCTTCCGGCTGCGGACCCGCCAGGCCGAAGATGCCGCTTACCCGGCTCTGCTTGCCCGAGGGCAGCACGCGGATGCGTTCGCCGACGCGGATGCTGCCGGCGGCCACGTTGCCGGCATAGCCGCGAAAGTCGAGATTCGGCCGGTTCACCCATTGCACCGGCAGGCGGAAGGGCAAGTGGTTGGCACGGTCGTGATCCAGGGGAACGCTTTCCAGATGCTGCAGCAGGCTGGGGCCCTGGTACCAGGGCATGTCAGCGCTGCGCTCGAGCAGATTGTCGCCCTTGAGCGCCGAGAGTGGGATGCACTGGATATCGGTCAGGCCGAGCTTTTCTGCGAAGGTGCGGTAGTCGGCTTCGATGCGTCGGAAGACTGCTTCCGAATAATCCATCAGGTCCATCTTGTTCACTGCCACCAGCACCTTTCGGATACCCAGCAGGGACACGAGGAAGCTGTGCCGGCGCGTTTGCGGCAGCAGGCCCTGGCGAGCGTCGATGAGGATCACTGCCAGGTCGGCGGTGGAGGCGCCGGTGACCATGTTGCGGGTGTACTGCTCGTGGCCGGGGGTGTCGGCGACGATGAACTTGCGCTTGTCGGTGGCGAAGAATCGGTAGGCGACGTCGATGGTGATGCCCTGTTCGCGCTCGGCGGCCAGGCCGTCCACCAGCAGGGCGAAGTCCAGGTCACCGCCCTGGGTGCCGAGCTTCTTCGAGTCCGCTTCCAGTTGGCCGAGCTGGTCTTCGAAGAGCACCTTGGTCTCGTAGAGCAGGCGCCCGATCAGGGTGCTCTTGCCGTCGTCGACGCTGCCGCAGGTGATGAAGCGCAGCAGGTCCTTGCGCTGTTGCTGCTGCAGGTACTGGTCCAGGTTGGGTATGGCGCTCATCAGAAGTAACCCTCTTGCTTCTTTTTCTCCATGGAACCGGCCGAATCGGAGTCGATCAGCCGGCCCTGACGTTCGGAGGTTCGGCTCACCAGCATTTCCTGGATGATTGCCGGAAGGCTGTCGGCCTCGCTGTCGATGGCGCCGGTCAGAGGATAGCAACCCAGGGTGCGGAAACGCACTTTGCGCAGTTCGGGCCTTTCGCCGGGGCGCAGCGGAAGACGCTCGTCGTCCACCATGATCAGGGTGCCGTCGCGTTGCACCACTGGCCGCTCGCGGGCGAAGTACAGCGGTACGATGGGGATCTGCTCGAGGTAGATGTATTGCCAGATGTCCAACTCGGTCCAGTTCGACAGCGGGAACACCCGCAGGCTCTCGCCCTTGCGCTTGCGCGTGTTGTACAGGCGCCAGAGCTCCGGGCGTTGCTGCTTGGGGTCCCAGCGGTGCTGCTCGGAACGGACTGAGAACACCCGTTCCTTGGCGCGCGACTTCTCTTCGTCGCGCCGCGCACCGCCGAACGCCGCGTCGAATCCGTGGAGGTCCAGCGCCTGCTTCAGGCCCTGGGTTTTCCAGATGTCGGTGTGCAGGGCCGAGCCATGGGCGAACGGGTTGATGCCGCGCTCGACGCCCTCCGGATTGACGTGCACCAGCAGCTCCAGGCCCAGGCGTTGGGCGGTCAGGTCGCGGAAGGCGATCATCTCGCGGAACTTCCAGGTGGTGTCCACGTGGAGCAGGGGAAAGGGCGGCTTGCCCGGAGCGAAAGCTTTCATCGCCAGGTGCAGCATCACCGCGCTGTCCTTGCCGATGGAGTAGAGCATTACCGGGTTTTCACACTCGGCGACCACTTCGCGGATGATCTGGACGCTTTCCGCTTCCAGCCGTTCTAGGTGAGTGAGCATTGCTTGCCTCCGTTGGATGGAGCCGGCGTCGCATGGTGCGGGCCGGCTTTTTTCCACGGTAGGGAATGCGTTGCTGCGGGTTCTTCGTCCAACCGGACAAGGTTTCAGCGGTTGGCGGCGAACAAGGCTTCGGCCCGTGCCTTCACCGCCAGTGCGACGGCATCGAAGCCCTGCTTGACCCAGGGGCCGTGCAGCGCCATCACCTGATCGGCAGTGGGGCCGAGGAACAGGTCGGTGGTGTGGTAGCGGCAGCTGTCCGCTCCGGTGGCTTCGATGATCTGCTCGCGGCGCGCGGCGTCCGGATTGTCGGCGCTGGCGTGCATCTCCCAGGCCAGCAGGCGGGGCGGCTCGAAGCTGGCCAGTTGCTCGACCACGTGCACCCGCTCGCCCGGGCGGGCCGGGTCGGGGAGGTACAGGTTCACCGGCTCGCCCAGGCGCAGGCTGGACTCCACCTTCACGGTGAAGGGGTTCCATTCGGGGTAGCGCGCCAGGTCCACCAACACCGACCAGACCAGTTCGGCAGGGGCGGCGATGTCCACGGTCAGTGACCGCACCAGGTTTTTCTCTTCAGGCATCGGGGATTCCTCGAGTCACAGGCGGTGCCGCAGTGCGCGGCGCCGGTGCGGCTGATGCTCCCAGCGTACCGGTCCGGACTCCTCGTCCGGGCGGACTAGGTAGCGGTCCAACCGGCGGACGTCTGACCGCTTCCCGTCGAACGGCGAGCTGATTCTTAGTCCGCCCAGACGAAGAATTGGCCGCGCCGCTCTCCCTAAGGTTTGTGCAGCGGCGGGATTTCCGCCGGCCCCGAGGAGACCGAAATGGCGACAGATGAAATCGAACAGCAGGTGCTGACCGGGCAGGTCTGGAACGACTTCTGCGACAGGCTCAGACACGCGGGTGAACAGATACTGAGGGACGAGGCGCCCGCCGACGCGCAGGCCCGCGCCGAGGGTTTCCGCTACCTCACCCGCTTGCTGCGCATCGCCCTGGAAATGCACCTGGAGTTCGCCGACCCGGACTTCCCCGGCTTCTTCTCGCCGTCCCACGAGACGGCCAAGATCGGCGCCGACAACCCGGACAATCTTTACCAGTACGCGCGCCTCAACGGCCAACAGGCGTACCGCGTCAGCGGCCGGCGAGGCAGCGTGGCGTACCTCAGTTTCGGTACTCAGAAGGGCGGCTACGAAAGCGACGGCAAAATGATCCAGACCGGTTTCATCGATGCCAGCCAGCTGCAGTTGGAGGCCGATGGCAGCTTCGAGCTCATCCTCAGCCAGGAACGCCCGGCCAGCGGCAACTGGTTGCGTCTGGAAGCGCAGAGCAATGCGCTGATCGTGCGCCAGACCTTCCTTGACCGTACCCGTGAGCAGCCCGCGCAGTTGCACATCGAGCGCCTGGACCTCCGCCAGCAACCGGAGCCCCTGAGTGCCGAGCGTCTGCACCAGAGCCTGGGGCGCGCGGCGAGTTTCGTCGAGAACACTGCACGGCTCTTTGCCGATTGGGCACAGGGTTACCAGGCGCGGCCCAACCAGTTGCCGCTGGCGGACCAGGCCCTGTGCCAGGCCGTGGGCGGTGATCCGAACATTATCTACTACCACGGCTACTGGGCCCTGGCAGACGACGAGGCGCTGCTGATCGAGGTCGAGCAGGTGCCCGTGTGCAACTTCTGGAATCTGCAGATCAACAACTACTGGATGGAGTCGCTGGACTACCGCTACCACCGCATCTGCCTGAACAAGCACTCGGCGCGCCTGGACGGCGAAGGGGGCGTGCGCCTGGTGCTCAGCCATCGCGACCCCGGTTTGCCGAACTGGCTGGAAACCGCCGGGCATGCCCAGGGCACCTATTGCCTGCGCTGGGTAGGCGCCGAGCGTCCGGTCCATCCCACTACCCGCGTGATCAAGCTCGACCACCTCAAGGAGCTGCAATGAGCGAACCGATGATTGCGACCGACCCCTTCGCACCGTACAGCCTGTTGGCCGAAGCCAGCGCCCGCGCCGGCGGCCTCGACGACTTCGGTCCCGGTGACTTCCGCGAGGCGCTCCGGGTCCTGCAGCGTGCCTTGCACGACGAAGCGCGCCTCTCCGCGCAAGGCCGAGCCCTGCTCAGGGAGAAGCTGGTAGCGCAGTTGGTCAACCGCCTGGTGATCGAGGACCACTGCAGGCGTTTTCCGGAAATTCTCCAGCAACCGATCGACAATCCGCTGGTGATCGTCGGCCTGCCGCGCACCGGTACCACCCTGTTGCAGCGTCTGCTGGCGGTGGACCCGCAATTCAGCAAGGCGCAGTGGTGGGAAACCCGATACCCCGCGCCCCTACCCGGGGAATTGCTGGAACAGCCTGCCGAGCGGATCAGCAGGGCGAGGGCGGAGGTTTGCGCGATGGTTGAGTTCGTGCCGCAGATCCTCGCCATCCACCCGCTGGACGCCGAACAGCCGGACGAGGAGTTCATGCTCATGGAGCATTCCTTCCTGTGTGCCATGGACTCCTACGTCAATGTGCCGGCCTACACGGCCTGGCTCGATCGCCAGGACCAGACCCAGGTGTACGCCTACCTGAAGAAGATGCTGCAGTTCCTGCAATGGCAGCAGGCGCGTCGCGGCATCGCGCCTGGGCGTCGCTGGCTGCTGAAAAGCCCACAGCACCTGCACACCCTCGAACTGCTGTTCAAGGTCTTCCCCCGCGCTCAGGTGGTCCTCACCCATCGCGAACCGGGCAAGACCATCCCCTCGCTGGCCAGCTTCATCTACACGCTCTGGCAGATCTACAGCGACCAGGCCGATCCGGCGCAGGTCGGCGAACAGTGGAACGGCCGCATGGCCCGTGCCCTGCGGCACAGCCTGGAGGTCCGCGATGGGCTGCCGGACGAGGCTTTTCTGGACGTTCACTTCGAGGACACGGTGAGCGATCCGCTGGCGGTGGTGGCGCGCATCTACCATTTCGCCGGGCTGGAACTGGCGCCCGGGGTCCGCGCGGCCATGGCGGATTGGCTGGTGGACAACGGCCGCGACAAGCGCGCCATGCACCAGTACGACGCGGCTGCCTTCGGCCTCGACGAGGCTCGCCTGCTGCGCGACTACGCCCAGTACCGTGCCCGCTACCTGGCGGGCTGATGCATCCCGAACGACAACAAGAACAAGAGGACAGGAACATGTTGCTGAACGACAAGGTGGTGATGATTTCCGGCATCGGCCCCGGCATGGGGATCAAGCTGGCGCTGGAGGCGGCCCGGGCAGGGGCTCGTGCGGTGGCCATCTGCGCCCGCAACGAGGCGCGTCTGCGCCAGGCCGAGGCGAGCATCCAGGCGCTGGGCACTGACTGCCAGGTGCTGTGGAAATCCACCGATGTGAGTGATGCAGCGGCATGCCGGGCCTTCGTCGAAGCCACGGCGGAGCGCTTCGGGCGCATCGATGCGCTGATCAACAGCGCCTACGCCCACGGTGGTTTCGACACGCTGGAAAGCTGCAGCGACGCCAATCTGCAGGAGGCGCTGGACGTCAATTTGTTCGGCTCGCTAAACCTGACGCGCGCGGTGCTGCCACGGATGAAGGCCCAGGGCGTCGGTGCCATCGTCATGGTCAGCACCCTGGGCGTGCACCAGCCCTATGCCGGTGGCGGTGCCTACGCGATCTCCAAGGGCAGCCTGGCGGTGGCGGTGCGATACCTGGCCAATGAGCTGGCCGGGCACGGCCTGCGGGTCAACGGCCTGGCCTGTGGCTGGATGTGGGGCGAGCCGGTGCAGGCGCATGTGCGTGATGCCGCTGCCGCGCGGGGTGTCAGTGAGGAGCAGGTGCGTGCCGAGTTCAGTGCGGGTATTCCCGGTGGGCGTATGCCGAGCGACGAGGAATGCGCCCGTGCGGCGTTGTTCCTGGCATCCGATTACGCCAGCGCCATCAACGGCGCACAACTGGACGCCAACGGCGGTGAATTGATGCGCTGAGCGCGGGGAGACGAACATGCTCGATCACTGTGCATTCAATGGCGATGCCGACGGCCTCTGCGCCCTGCAGCAACTGCGCCTGGGCGGGGAGCTGGCGGGGGACGTGCGACTGGTCAGCGGGGTGAAATGCGACATCGACCTGCTGCGGCGGCAGCGGCCAGCCTGGAGGCGGATGCCTTCTGCCGCGGCAGGCGCTGGAAAGCTTTTCCAGGCGACTACTCGACAGGTATCCACACGCCGCCTCATAGGTTGGCGATGGTTCGCAAGGTGGCGTGCCCTGCACGGAATTGGGTATGGCGCTGCGCGATCCGGCAGCCATTGCACCGGCTCTGGTCCTGACCCGGACGGGTCTCTCTCCGGCGGGCATTGGCGTGCAAATCAGCGCAGGCTCACATGCCGGCTGATCAAGGCGCGCAGCGCGGCCGGCTTGACCGGCTTGGCCAGGTAGTCCAGGCCAGCGGCGTGGATTTCGGCCACCAGTTCGGCGCGGCCGTCGGCACTGATCACCACGCCGGGTAGTGGCTCGCCGAGGCGGGTACGCAGCCAGGCCATGAGCTCGGTACCGGTTTCTCCTTCGTCCAGGTGGTAGTCCACCAGTGCCAGCTGCGGGCGCACGTCCTCGGACAGCAGGTGTTCGCATTCCAGGCGGTTGCGTGCAGTCCAGACCTGGCAGCCCCAGCGTGACAACAGGCTGTGCATGCCGGTGAGGATGCTGTCTTCGTTGTCGATGCACAGCACCTGGGTGCCGTTGAGGGCCTGGCCATTGGCTTCTGCCTGCTTCTGCACCGCCGGCGAGGGCTGCTGGACGCGGGCCAGCGGCACGGTGACGCTGAACACGCTGCCCTTGCCGGGCCAGGATCGCACTTCCAGGGTGTGGCCGAGCACGCGGCACAGTCCGTCAGCAATGGCCAGGCCAAGCCCGAGGCCTTTCTCGGCGCGGGTCTGGTGGCTGTCGAGGCGCTTGAACTCCTCGAATATCACCTTGCGCTTGTCTTCCGGGATACCCGGGCCGCGGTCCCAGACCTCCAGCCGCAGGCTGTCGCCGTCGCGCCGCGCCCCCAGCAGCACACGCCCCCTGGCGTAGCGGAAGGCGTTGGTGAGGAAGTTCTGCAGCACCCGGCGCAGCAGCTTCATGTCGCTTTCCACCCGCAGCTTGCTGCCGCGCAGGCGGAAGTCCATGCCCTGTTCCTGCGCCTGCGCCTTGAATTCGGCGCCGAGGGTGTCGAACAGCGAGGCCAGCGGGAAGGCCGTGCGGTCGGGGGTGACGCGGCCGCTTTCCAGGCGTGAGATGTCGAGCAGGTCGGTGATCAGGTCTTCGGCCGATCGCAGCGAGCTGTCGAGGTGGTTGACCAGCTCGCGGGCTTCACGGGGCAGGGCGTCCTGTTGGTGGCCGAGGGCGGCGGAGAACAGGCGCGCGGCGTTCAGCGGCTGCATCAGGTCGTGGCTGACGGCGGCGAGGAAGCGCGTCTTGGACTGGTTGGCCGACTCTGCCGTGCCCTTGGCCTCGATCAGCGCCTGGTTGAGCTGGGAGAGTTCCAGGGTCCGCTCGGTGACCCGCTGTTCCAGGCCTTCGTTGGCATCCTTGAGGGCCTGTGCAGCCTGGCGGTAGGCGGTGATGTCGGTGAAGCTCATGACGAAGCCGCCGCCAGGCATGGGATTGCCGATCAGTTCGATGACCCGGCCGTTCGGGAACAGGCGCTCGGAGGTGTGCGGCGTGCCCTGGCGCATCCAGAACAGACGGCGGGCGACATGGGATTCCACCTCGCCCGGCCCACACAGTCCACGCTCGGCGTTGTAGCGGATGATGTCGGCGATCGGCCGGCCGACGCTGATCAGGCCTTCTGGATAGTCGAACAGCTCTAGGTAGCGGCGGTTCCAGGCCACCAGGCGCAAGGACTGGTCCACCACGCTGATGCCCTGGGTGATGTTCTCGATAGCGCCTTGCAGCAGGGCGCGGTTGAACTGCAGCACCTCGGAGGCTTCGTCGGCGATGCGTACCACGTCCTCCACCTGCATCTCGCGGCCTTCGATGGCCGCCTTCACCACCGCCCGCGCCGAGGAGGCGCCCAGCACGCCGGCGAGCAGGCGCTCGGTGTGGGTGATCCAGTCCTGGTTGGCGTTCTGCGCGGGGTTGAAGCTGATGCCCAGGCGATAGGCGAAGCGGATAAAGCTCTGCCGCGCGCGTTCTTCGCCGACGAAGCGCGAAGCCAGCATCAGCAAGTCGTCGACCTGCACCGCCAGCAGGGTGCGCGAGGCAGCGCGTGCGGAGACTTGTTGGCCGACGAAGCGGCTGGCCTGCCAGTGTTCGGAGACGCGGGTACGGGAGAACACGGACACCCAGGCGAAGAGGAGCCAGTTGCCGGCCAGTGACAGCACCACGCCCTGGGTCAGGGGTTCGATGGGTAGATCCAGTGGATTGGCCATCAGCCAGGCGAGGCCGGGGAAGTTCTCCAGCGGCCAGCCCAGGCCACGGGCAATCACCGGCAGCACCAAGGTGTAGGCCCAGAGAGCGGCGCCGGCGGCGAGGCCGGCGAACACGCCGCGGCGGTTGGCCTGCTTCCAGAACAGTGCGCCGATCATCGCCGGGCCAAGCTGGGCGATGGAGGCGAAGGCGATCTGGCCGATGGTCGCCAGGCTGGCAGTGGAGCCCAGCAGGCGGTAGCTGACGTAGCCCAGCAGGATGATCACGACGATGCTGACCCGGCGTACCGAAAGCATCCAGTGGCGGAACACCTCGAAGGGCCGTTCGGCGTTCTGCCGGCGCAGCAGCCAGGGCAGCAGCATGTCGTTGGAGACCATGGTCGAGAGCGCCACGGCTTCGACGATCACCATGCCGGTGGCGGCCGAGGCACCGCCGATGAAGGCCAGCAGGGCCAGGGCCGGATGGGCCTCGGCGAGCGGCAGGCTGATGACGAAGGAGTCCGGGATCACGCCACTGGGCAGCAGCATCTGCCCGGCCAGGGCGATGGGCACCACGAACAGCGCAGCCAGGGCCAGGTAGATGGGGAAGACCCAGCGCGCCTGGCGCAGGTCGCGCGGTTCGATGTTTTCGACCACGGTGACGTGGAACTGCCGGGGCAGGCAGATGATCGCCAGCATGGCGACGCCGGTCTGCACCAGCAGCGAGGACCAGTCCATGGATTGCGACCAGTAGTGCTCCAGTTGTGGGGCACTGCGGGCGCGGGTGAACAGGTCGCCGAAGCCGTCGAACAGGCCGAAAGTGACGTAGGCGCCCACCGCGAGGAAGGCCAGCAGCTTGACCAGGGACTCGAAGGCGATCGCCAGCACCATGCCGCGGTGGTGCTCGGTGGCGTCGAGGTTGCGGGTGCCGAAGAGGATGGTGAACAGCGCCAGGACCAGCGACACGATCAGCGCTGTGTCCTGGGCGCGGGTGCCGGAGGATTCGGCGCCTGAACCGATCAGCAGGTTCACCCCGAGGACGATGCCCTTGAGCTGCAGGGCGATGTAGGGCAGCACGCTGACCAGGCAGATCAGCGCCACCACCACCGCCAGGGCCTGGGATTTACCGTAGCGCGCGGCGATGAAGTCGGCGATGGAGGTGATGTTCTCCTGTTTGCTGATGAGCACCATCTTCTGCACCACCCAGGGCGCCACCAGCAGGAGCAGGATGGGGCCGAGGTAGATGGGCAGGAAGTTCCAGACTTGTCCGGCGGCCTGGCCGACGGCGCCGAAGAACGTCCAACTGGTGCAGTAGACGGCCAGGGACAGGCTGTAGACCCAGGCGCGCATGCGCGGTGACAGTGGCGCGCTGCGGCGGTCGCCATAGAACGCGATGGCGAAGAGGACGGCCATGTAGAGAAAGGCGACCGTGGCGATCAGCCCGCTGGACAGCGACATTGCAACTCCGGAGGGTACGGTGGCGGTGAGAACCCGCCGTAATTCGATTTCCAGCAGTTTCGCACCAAAGCCGGCAATTCGTCAGGCCGCTGCGACCAAGGTCGCAGGCGCTCTTGAGCCCCCGTCCGGGGGCTGCTAGCGTGCTCTATTGCCCGCGTTGTTTCGATTGTCTCGCGCGGGCCCCTGCATGGCACTTCCGCTTGGCGTGACGTTCTCATCCGGCAGGGTTCTTTCGCCTGAGGAGGCGCAGATGTTCAATCCACAACCGGTCACCCTGCAGCGCGGCGCCCTGCGCCTCGATCCGCTGACGGAGGCCGATGTCCCGGCGCTGGTGACCCTGGCCGACGCCAACCGCGAAGCCCTCGTCTATATGAATGGTCCACTCCGTCCGGACTGGTATCGCCAGGGTTTGGCCGCCCAACGGGAAGGGCGGGCCGTGGTTTTCGCCATCCGCCTGGGCGACAACCTGGTGGGCACCACCCGCTTCGCCGACTTCATGCCCAATCTGCCGGCCGCCGAGATCGGTTGGACCTGGCTCGCTGCTGGCGAGCACGGCAAGGGGCTGAACGCGTCGATCAAGTACCTGATGCTGCGCCACGCGTTCGAGGAGTGGCGGCTGGTGCGGGTGCAACTGAAGACCGCTGCCAGCAATCTTCGCTCGCAGGGTGCCATTGAGAAACTCGGAGCCCAGCGCGAGGGGGTTCTGCGCAATCATCGCCGCCTGGCGGACGGCCGTCTCGACGACAGCGTGCTCTATAGCATCACCGACCACGATTGGCCGGAGGTGAAGCAACGACTGGAGGCGCTGTTCAGCGCATAGGCCATGGGCGAGCAGCGGGAAGACGCGCATTTCTGGCAGGCGGGCCATCTGGATGGCCTGGAGCTGCTGTCCGCGCGATACATCGACCATCGCTTCGCTCCCCATGTGCATGACGGCTATGTAATCGCCGTGGTCGAGGCGGGCGCCGAGCGCTACCGCTACCGTGGCGCCGACCACCTGGCCGGTGCCGGGAGCCTGGCGTTGATCAATCCGGATGAGGTGCACACCGGATCCAAGGGGCACGACGAGGGTTGGCGCTATCGGGTTTTCTACCCTGATATTGCCCTGGTCCGCAGCGCGCTGGACGAGCTCGAGCTGCCGCTGGCGGGAATGCCGGCCTTTATCGGCAGCGTGCACCAGGACCCTGACCTGGTGCGGATGTTCACTCACCTGCATCAACTGCTGGAAAGCGATGCCAGCGCCCTGCAGCAACAGACCTCCTGGCGCGAGGCCCTGCTGGCGCTGTTCCGTCGTCATGCCAGGTTGCCGGAACCTGCTACACCCGGACGCGAGCCCCAGGCCGTGCTGCGGGCCAAGAACCTGCTGCGCGAGCGCTTGGCCGAGCCGCCCTCCCTGGAGGAGCTGGCCGCCGAGGTCCGGCTCTCGCCCTTCCATTTCACTCGAACCTTCCGCCGCGCCACTGGCATGCCGCCGCATGCCTGGCTCAAACAGCAGCGCCTGGACCACGCCCGTGCCTTGCTGAAGGCGGGCTGTGCGCCGGCTGGCGTTGCGGCGCAACTGGGCTTCTCCGACCAAAGCCACCTGACCCGCCAGTTCAAGCAGGCTTATGGTGTAGGCCCCGGCGAATATCGCAACGCCTGCGCAAGATCGTTCAAGACCCATTGATGGCCTGACGCTAATCTCCCGGGACAAGGAGGCCCCATGTCCCGTACCACTGAGTTCATCCACGGCACCCGAGACATCGTCCCGATGATCGTTGGCGCCATTCCGTTCGGCATCATCTTCGGCACCCTCGCCGCTGGCGCCGGCCTGTCCGCCTGGCAGACGCTGGGCATGTCGCTGCTGGTGTTCGCCGGTTCGTCCCAATTCATCGCGATTACCCTGCTCGGCGGCGGCGCCGGGGCGGCGGTGGTGCTGTTGACGACCTTCGTGGTCAACCTGCGTCACGCCCTCTACAGCGCCACCCTGCAGCCCTTCGTGCGCCACCTGCCAGCCCGCTGGCGGATGCCGCTGGCCTTCTGGCTGACGGACGAAGCCTTTGCCGTGGTCCAGCACCGCTATGCGGAGCAGGACGCGTCGCCGCACAAGCACTGGTACTTCCTGGGTGCGGCCCTGGCCATGTACCTGAACTGGCAACTCTGCACCCTGATAGGCGTGCTCTTTGGCCAGGCAGTGCCCAACCTCGCGGCATGGGGGCTGGACTTCGCCATGCTCGCCACCTTCATCGGCATCGTCGTGCCCATGCTGCGCAACAAGCCCCAGGTGGCTGCCGCGCTGGTAGCGGGCGTGGTGGCGCTGGCCTGCCAGGGCCTGCCCTACAAGCTGGGCCTGATGGCTGCCGCCCTCAGTGGCATCGCCGTGGGTGTGGTGCTGGAGCATCGCTATCGACTCGATCTGATGGGGGAGGGCATTTCATGCAAACCTGGAGCCTGATCCTTGGCATGGCGGCGATCACTTTCGCCATCCGCTACAGCCTGTTCGCCTGGCCAAACCTGAGCTTCCCGCCGCTGGTGCGCCAAGGCCTGCACTACGTGCCGACCGCCGTGCTCACCGCCATCGTGGTGCCGGGCATGCTGATGCCCGACGGCCAGCACTTCCACTTGGCACTGGACAACGCCTACCTGCTGGCGGGCCTGGGGGCGATTTTGATCGCCGCGTTGAGTCGCCACCTGCTGGCGACCATCCTCGGTGGCCTGGTGCTGTTCTTCCTGCTGCGCTGGGCGCTGGGGCAACTGCCGATCTAAGCGGTCGCTCCGGTTTCGTGCGCTGGCTTTCGCGGAAATGGTGCAAACATCTTTCTGGTGAATGTGGCTTTCGGCCAGTGTCTTGCTGTCCAATCAGCGACGTGTGCCTTGAGCGCACGAGGCTATTCCACTGCCAACCACCAGGTACCAAGGAAGATGAGCCAACACTCGCAATTCGCCCTGCTGGGCACACGGCGGTTCCTGCCGTTCTTCGTGACCCAGCTGCTCGGCGCCTTCAATGACAATATCTTCAAGCAGTCGCTGATCCTCGCGATCCTCTACAAACTCGCCATTTCCGGCGACAAGAGCGTTTTCACCAATCTTTGCGCGCTGCTGTTTATCCTGCCGTTCTTCCTCTTCTCTGCCCTCGGTGGCCAGTTCGGCGAGAAGTTCGCCAAGGATGCGCTGATTCGCGCCATCAAACTGGCCGAGGTGGCCATCATGGCGGTGGGCGCCCTGGGGTTTTTCTTCGACAGCTTGCCGCTGCTGTTCCTGGCGCTGTTCGCCATGGGCACCCATTCGGCGCTGTTCGGCCCGGTGAAGTATTCGATCCTGCCGCAGGTGCTGCGGGAGGATGAGCTGGTGGGGGGCAACGCCCTGGTGGAAATGGGCACTTTCCTGGCCATCCTCGCCGGCACTATCAGCGCCGGCCTCATGATGTCTGCCGAGCGTTACGAGCCGATCGTCGCCTGCGCCATCGTTCTCACAGCGAGCCTGGGATACCTGGCCAGCCGCGGTATTCCCCGGGCGGCGGCGGCCCTGCCGGAACTGGCGCTTGATTGGAACATTTTCCGCCAGTCCTGGCAGATCATGCGCCTGGGTCTTGGTCAGCGACCGTCGGTATCGCGCTCGCTGGTGGGCAACTCCTGGTTCTGGTTCCTCGGTGCCGTTTACCTGACGCAGATTCCGGCCTATTCAAAAGAGTTGCTGCACGGTGACGAGAGCGTCGTGACCCTGATCCTCACCGTGTTCTCGGTGGGCATTGCGCTGGGCTCGATGCTCTGTGAGCGGCTTTCGGGCGGAAAGGTGGAAATCGGTCTGGTGCCTTTCGGCTCCATCGGCCTGACCCTGTTCGGCTTGCTGCTCTGGTGGCATTCCGGCGAGTTCCCGCAGGGCGCCGTCGCCCATGACTGGCTGGCGCTGCTGGGCCACGGCCAGGCCTGGCTGATCCTCGCCGACATCCTCGGCATCGGCCTGTTCGGAGGTTTCTACATCGTGCCGCTATATGCGCTGATCCAGTCGCGTACGGCGGAGAACGAGCGGGCACGTGTGATTGCCGCGAACAACATCCTCAATGCGCTGTTCATGGTGGTCTCGGCCATTGCCTCGATCCTTTTCCTCAGCGTCGCCGGGCTGTCGATCCCGGAGCTGTTCCTGGTGGTGTCGCTGATGAACATCGCGGTGAATAGCTACATCTTCAAGATCGTGCCGGAGTTCACCATGCGCTTCCTGGTCTGGCTCGTCGGCCATTCCATGTACCGCGTGGAGCACAAGGGCCTGGAGGCGATCCCGGAGGAAGGTCCGGCAGTGCTGGTGTGCAATCACGTGTCCTTCGTCGATGCCCTGCTGATCGGCGGGGCGGTGAGGCGGCCGGTGCGCTTTGTCATGTATTACAAGATCTACCAGCTGCCGGTGCTGAATTTCGTCTTCCGTACCGCTGGCACCGTGCCCATCGCTGCGCGGCATGAAGACCTGCTGGTCTATGACGCAGCCTTCAAGCGCATCGCCGAGTACCTGCGCAACGGCGAGGTGGTGTGCATCTTCCCCGAAGGCAAACTGACCTCCGACGGTGAGTTGAATGAGTTCAAGAGCGGCATAGAGCGCATTCTGGAAGAGAACCCGGTGCCGGTGATTCCCATGGCGTTGCAGGGGCTTTGGGGCAGCTTCTTCAGCCGCGACCCAGCCAAGGGTTTGTTCCGGCGTTTCTGGTCACGCATTCGCCTGGTGGCGGGTGCCCCGTTGTCACCGGAGCGGGTCGACCGCCAGACCCTGCAGCTGCAGGTGGCCGAGCTCCGAGGTGATGCACGGTGAATGAAAAAGCCGCGCATTGCGCGGCTTTCTTAGTTCGGGCGTCAGTGGCTGAGCTTGAGACCGATCAAGCCACAAACGATCAGCGCGACGCTGAGTAGACGCACCAGCGCCATGGACTCGCCGAACAGGATGACACCGGCGATCACGGTGCCAACCGCGCCGACGCCGGTCCAGATGGCGTAGGCCGTGCCCAGGGGCAGTTCTTTCATGGCCAGGCCGAGAAGGCCCAGGCTGACGAGCATGGCGGCAACAGTGAGGGCTGTGGGAAGAGGCTTGCTGAAACCGTCGGTGTACTTAAGGCCGACGGCCCAACCCACCTCGAACAGGCCGGCGAAGAAGAGAATGATCCAGGACATGTGACCTCCAGAAAGACGACAGATTGAGCTGGGGCCGTCCCCGGTGAGCACTCGCAGAGTGGTAAGGTCGTCCTTACGCTGCGCAATATTTTGCACATCCTGGCCGACCGGACAAGTCTGGTCGGCGAAGTGGATCGGGAATTACTGCTGATCGGCCCGGGAGCCGTCGTCCATGCGCCGATAGATCGCGGCAAGCAGGGAGCCTGAGAGGTTGTGCCAGACACTGAACAGTGCGCTGGGGACCGCAGCCAGGGGCGAGAAGTGTGCGCTGGCCAGGGCAGCGCCAAGGCCGGAGTTCTGCATGCCGACTTCGATGGAAAGCGTCTTGCGCTGGGCCAGCGGCAGTCCGAATACACGCCCGGCCAGGTAACCCAGGGTCAGTCCGAGGCCGTTGTGCAGGACCACCACGGCCATGATCAGCAAGCCGGATTCGGCGATCTTCGCCTGGCTGGCGGCCACGACTGCGGCAACGATGGCGACGATGCTGACCACCGATACCAGTGGCAGCACATCGACCGCAACGCGCACACGCTCGCCAAGCAGGCGCTGGGCTACCAGGCCGAGGGCGATGGGCAGCAGTACAACCTGTAGGATGGACATGAACAGGGCACTGAACTGCACCGGCAACCAGGCAGAGGCCAGCAGCCAGATCAGGGCGGGCGTCACCAGGGGGGCGAGGAGGGTGGTCACTGCAGTGATCGCCACCGACAGCGCAACGTCCCCGCGGGAGAACCAGGTCATCACGTTGGAGGCGGTACCGCCCGGGCAGCAACCCACGAGGATGACTCCGACGGCAATTTCCGGCGGCAACTGCAGCAGTTTGCAGAGTAGCCAGGCCAGGCCCGGCATGATGATGAACTGGGCGACCACGCCGATTATCACGCGCATCGGTCGCCGCGCCACTTCGCGGAAGTCTTCAGTCTTCAGAGTCAGGCCCATGCCAAACATGATTAGCCCGAGCAAGGGGACGATCCACGAGGTCAACGGCAGGAACGAGGCCGGCAGGTAGAAGGCCAGCACGGCGAACAGCAGAATCCACAGAGCAAATGTGTTGCCGACGAAGCGGCTTAGGGCAGCGAGGACGCGCATGGTCATTCCTTGGCCTTATCGTGAAAGCGCCGGCTCGGGGCCGGCGCTCGGGAGGGTCAGACGCCCTGCGGAATCTCTTCGCCGCCCAGGGCTTCGAAGAGCTGAGGGATGAATTCCACCAGGGTCAGCATCATCAGGGTGAAGCTTGCGTCGAGCTGGCTGAGCGCATCGTCGCCGCCGTCCTGTTCGGCCTTCTCCTGCAGCAGGTCTTCGAAGCGCAGGCGCTTGATCACCAGTTTGTCGTCGAGGATAAAGGACAGCTTGTCCTGCCAGGCCAGGGACAGCTGGGTGACCAGCTTGCCGGAGGTCAAGTGCAGCTGGATCTCGTCGCTGGTGAGGTCCTGGCGCTTGCAGCGCACCACACCGCCTTCTTCGTCGGTGTCGCGCAGTTCGCACTCGTCCAGTACGTAGAAATCGCTGGCGGCTTCCTGGGTCTTGACCCAGGTGGTGAGCGTGGCGGTGGGGGCGATCTTCACCGAGGCCGGACGCACGGGCAGCGAGCCGATGGCTTCACGCAGGGTGGATAGCAGGTCTTCGGCGCGCTTCGGGCTGGAGGCGTCGACCAGGATCAGGCCCTGGGCCGGGGCGATGGCGGCAAAGGTGGCCGATTTGCGGATGAAGGCACGCGGCAGGAATGTCTGGACGATCTCATCTTTCAGCTGGTCGCGTTCCTTCTTGTAGACCTTGCGCATCTGCTCGGTCTCGATCTGGTCAACCTTTTCTTTCAGCGCATCGCGTACCACGCTGCCGGGGAGAATGCGCTCTTCCTTGCGCGCAGCCACCAGGAGGAAGCCTTCGCTGACATGAACCAGCGGCGCATCCGCGCCTTTGCCGAAGGGCGCCACGAATCCGTAGGTGGTCAGCTCCTGGCTGGCACATGGCCGGGCCGGCTTGGTAGCCAGCGCGGCTTCCAGCGCCTCGGCATCAATGTTCAGATCCTGGGTGAGGCGATAGACAAGCAGGTTGCGAAACCACATAAGGGAAAACCTCTGGACACAAAGGGCGCATTATTCTCATCGGGAGGCGTTGGGCTCAACCCTGAGCTAAGCCTTTGGAAGGCCTGAGAATTTTTTTTCAAAAGGGACTTGCCAGGGTCCAGATACCTCTCTAGAATGCGCCCCACTTCGAGAGTGAAGGGTGATTAGCTCAGCCGGGAGAGCATCTGCCTTACAAGCAGAGGGTCGGCGGTTCGATCCCGTCATCACCCACCATCTCGCAGTTACGCGCAGCGGTAGTTCAGTCGGTTAGAATACCGGCCTGTCACGCCGGGGGTCGCGGGTTCGAGTCCCGTCCGCTGCGCCATATTTAAAGCCCTCAGGTGACGCCTGGGGGCTTTTCATTTAGTGTGCGGCCCCTTGTGGGACGCATCCGGGTGATTAGCTCAGCCGGGAGAGCATCTGCCTTACAAGCAGAGGGTCGGCGGTTCGATCCCG
>NZ_SSOK01000067.1:28429-110462 GCF_029871195.1 Pseudomonas sp. BN415 | reverse complement strand
CCGGGAGAGCATCTGCCTTACAAGCAGAGGGTCGGCGGTTCGATCCCGTCATCACCCACCATTTTTGTGGTTACGCGCAGCGGTAGTTCAGTCGGTTAGAATACCGGCCTGTCACGCCGGGGGTCGCGGGTTCGAGTCCCGTCCGCTGCGCCATATAAAAGCCCTCAGGTAGTAATGCCTGGGGGCTTTTTCTTTGTCTGGCCGAAAGGTCCTACAGCGCTGACATCGTTGCTTACGTGACGCGGCGCAAGACGCTGAACTTATTGCCAAACCCCTGTTCTCATTGCCCATAGCCACTCCTCGCGGCGGCCTGCTAAGCTCGCCGCTCCATCGTATTGCCATCACGGCGACAGACAAGGATTCAGCATGAAACAACATCGGTTGGCGGCCGCTGTGGCCCTGGTGGGCCTGGTTCTCGCGGGCTGCGATTCGCAGACCAGCGTTGAACTCAAGACTCCGGCCCAGAAAGCCTCCTACGGTATCGGCCTGAACATGGGCAAGAGCCTGGCTCAGGAAGGCATGGACGACCTTGATCCCAAGGCCGTTGCCCAGGGTATCGAAGACGCCATCGGCAAGAAGGAGCAGCGCCTGAAGGACGAAGAGCTGGTTGAAGCCTTTGCCTTCCTGCAGAAGCGTGCCGAAGAGCGCATGACCGCGCTGAATGCCGAGAACGCCAAAGCCGGCAAGAAATTCCTCGAAGACAACGGCAAGCGCGAAGGCGTTGTGACCACCGCTTCCGGCCTGCAGTACGAGATCGTGAAGAAGGCCGAAGGTGCGCAGCCCAAAGCCACCGACGTAGTGACCGTTCACTACGAAGGCAAGCTGACCGATGGCACCGTATTCGACAGCTCCGTCCAGCGTGGCAGCCCCATCGACCTGCCGGTCAACGGCGTGATCCCGGGCTGGGTCGAAGGCCTGCAACTGATGCATGTGGGTGAAAAGGTCAAACTCTTCATCCCCAGCGAGCTGGCCTACGGCGAGCAGAGCCCGAGCCCGGCCATTCCGGCCAACTCGGTGCTGGTGTTCGACCTGGAACTAATCAGCATCAAGGATCCGGCCGCCGCCGAGCAGCAGTAAGCGGTAGTTGGTTCCCCAAAAACGCCCCGTCTCGACGGGGCGTTTTCGCTTCCGTCGCCGGTCCCGCTCGAACCGAGAGCCGACCTTTCGGTCACAACGGGAGTGGGGTGGCGCGAAAGTGTTACGGTTATGCACATGACCGGGTAACCATGCTCGTACCGAATGCGACCTGCGGTCGCATTGCGGACTGCCAGGTCAAATGCTTGATTTTGCTGGTCTTTTGGCAGTGGGCAAATTTTGCCCGATCTGTCGCGGAGCCGCATGATATGGGCCTTTTCCCCTCTCTGTGGAAAACTGTTCACAAGGTTATCCACAGATTTCGTGGATAACCGCACCAAGCCCTCTAGGCCAAGCTTCTGCCGAGGAGTACCGATGAAAGCACCTTGGAATTTCCAGCGTTACCTGACCCTGGCACAACGTTTCCTGGCCGGTGGGCGATTGCCGTCACTGCTGTTGGCTGCATCCCGCAAGAGCTCGAGCCAGAGCGGTCGTCTGGGCGCGGTGAAGGATGACTTGCGACTGTTACTGTCCCTGGCCAATGCCTGGTTGCGGGGTGAGTACCGGCAGATCAACCCCAAGGCATTCCTCGCGGTGGTGGGGGCATTGCTCTACTTTGTCACGCCTCTCGATGCGCTTCCGGACTGGCTGGTTGGCATGGGTTTCGTCGACGACCTGGCGGTGCTGGCCTGGGTCCTGAAGACCTGGGGTGGAGAGTTGGACGCCTTCCGGGCCTGGCGCGAGAAGCAGTCACCGGAAGTGCAGGCGCTGCTGGAGCGATTACCGGCGCCGGACTCTCAGCGATCCTGAAGCCCGGCGCGCTGCTGTTCGCCTTGCAGCAGTGATTCGAGTTCGCCGCTGTCCCGCAGGCTCTGCAGTGCAGCATCCAGGTGCTCGGCCGGTACCGGCAGCTGGCTGCCATAGGCGCAATGCAAACGATAGCGCTCCACTACCCAGGGGCTGAACACCAGCGGTACGTCGGGGCGCGCGGCCAATTCATAGGCAAGGGCACGGCGCATATCGATGACGGCATCCAGCCGCTTGTGGCTCAGCAGGTTCAGGCGAGTGTCCAGGTCGCGCACGTCCTTGCGTTCCACGTCGTGGTTCGCGAAGGCTTCCATCAACGGCATGCTGTAGGCGTAACCCAGGCTGGTGCCCAGCACCTTGCCCTTGAGATCGGTCAGGCCGTTGATCGCTGGGCTGTCGCGGTGCTGGAGAAGGGCGTCTTCTTCTTCGAACAGTGGTGGTGACCAGTGATAGGCCGGAGCGTCGACCATCCATTCGGGGTTGGAGTTGCAGATCAGATGGATGCGCCCGTTTTTCAGGGATTCCTCGATGCGTTTGTTCGGTGTTTCGACGAAGCTCACCGAAACAGACAGATCCTTGGCAATACGCTCGCCGAGGCGACGGATGAAGCCGCCGAGCAGGACATGTTCGCTCACCTGAACGTAGGGCATGCCGTCAGCTGGGCCGAAGCCCCAGCGCAGCTCTTCGGCCCGCAGCAGGCCGGACCAGAGGCTGACGAGTATCCAGAAAACCACATGAAAATGCCGCGTCACGTACCTTCCCCCGCCTGGTGGACGCAGTATAGTTCACCCTCTGCGGGCCCTTGGCCTGATAATATGGCCGCCTGCATGGAGGTGCTGAAGCAGTCGGCACTGCGTTCCACGGGGAGCTTCAATGAGTGTGCAAGTGATCATGCGTGACGGCCAGGCGGAGTACGCAGTGCTGCCCTGGGCCGAATACCAGGCGCTACTGCGCGCCGCCGGCCAGGCCACCACAGAAACGGCCGCCGAGCCTGCCAGGACGGCGATCGGACAAATGAAGTCGCTGCGCGAAGCCCAGGGGCAGAGCCTGGAGCAACTGGCCCGCGCGGTGGGCATCAGCCCCCACTACCTGGGGCTGATCGAGAGCGGCGAACGTGAGCCTGATGAAGCCATCAAGCGCGGTCTGGCGCGTGCCCTCGGGGTTTCCGGCTGGGAGTCCGGATCTTGAGTCTGCGAATCAGCCGCCAGCACTGGCAAGCCCTGTTGAATGAACTGGAAGACGCACGTCGTCAGCGGCACCTGCTGACTTATCGGGCGTTGATCGAACGTCTGCAATTGCCATCCCCGGCCATGCAGACCCTCACTGCGGCCCTTGAGCATCTGGCTGCCCTCGATGCCCGCGCCGAGCGTCCACTGCGTAGTTCCCTGGTCATCAGCCAGGGTGCCAGCCGCTTGCCGCGCACCGGTTTCTTCGAGTGCGTCGAGCGCCTGGGGCGTTTCTCCGGTCCTCCGGATGGCATCGCGGCGGCCTCCTGGCACGCCTCCGAAGTAGTGCGGGTGTTCGAGTTCAGCTACCCCGAGGAACAGTGATGTTCTGGAGGCTGAGGGCGCGGATCGGCTATCAGGCGGCGCGCTGGCTGATACGCTTTCCGAAGCTGGTTGCCCAACCCCGTGCCTGGCAGTGGATGCAGGGCCAGTACGCACGAATGGCTGCCTTGGGCGATGTGCCTGCGCAGAGCTTCTACGGTCACTTGTTGCTGCACCGTGGGCATGGTTTCGGTGCGCGGGAGGAGGGTGTTCGCCTGCTGCGCCAGGCGGCGCAGGCCGGTGATGGCAAGTCCGCCTACCAACTGGGCGTACTGAGCCTGGCTGGCGACGCTCGGCAAGCACCGGATGCCGCCGATGCCGCGCGCTGGTGGGGCCTGGCCGCCGATGCCGGCCACCCTCTGGCCGCGCGTAAACTGGCCGATCTCTATCGCGATGGCGGACCGGGCCTCGAATCCGATTCCGGCGCTGCCCAGCGTGCCGCCCGACGCGCGGATGAGCTTGGCCTCTGACTCGCCGCTGAGTTGAGCTACACCGGCAGCATCCCTGGGCCCTTCAAACCGCTTCGATGATGTGCAGGCTGTAGCCGGGCATGGCCTTGGCGTGGCGTTTGGCTTCCGACGCGAGCCCCGCCAGCTGCGAGGCGTCCAGTTGTGTGCAATCCTCCGGTTTGAGGGTCACCACACCGATGGATAGCGACAGCAGGGGAAACTCTTCTCGCTGGCCGTGGCGGTTGTGGGCGACGAAGCACCCTGCCTGCAAGTGGTCGTTGCGGTAGAAGCGTCGGCACTGGCCCTGGAAGTCTTCCAGCAAGTAACTGAGTCGGACGCGCCAGTCGTCCGATCCCAGTACCAGCAAGAAGTCATCGCCGCCTATATGGCCGACGAAATCCCGCGCCGGGTCCACCCGTTCGCTCAGGCACTGGGCCAGGCAAAGCAGCACTTCGTCACCCTTGGCGTAACCGTAGAGGTCGTTGAAGGGTTTAAAGCTGTCGATATCCACGTAGCAGATCACCGCTTGGCGGCGCTGCTGCAACAACCGTGTTAGGCACTGCTGGATGGGTACGTTACCCGGCAGCAAGGTTAGCGGGTTGGCATGTCGGGCCTGCTGGATCTTCAGCTCGGTGATCAGTTTGAGCACGTCGATTACCCGTCCCAGCCCTCGATAGCGGCCGTCGAGGATAAGGATGAAGTCTTCTTCGATACGCTGTCTGGCTCGGCTGGTGATCAGGCGACTGACCTGCTGCAGGGATTGCCCCATTTCCACAGCGAGGAAATCCGTGCTCATCAGCCGGTTCACGGATTTGCGGGCGAACAGGTCGGTGGCGAAGGGGCGGAGCAAGGCTTCCGAAAGCAGGTGGCGATGGACGATTCCGACCGGTCGCTGATGGGCGTCGAGCACCGCGAGTGAGTTGAGATTGGCCTGGGCACGAAAGGCTTCGAGCACCTGGTGGATGGGCGTGTCCTCGTGCACAGCCGGTTGCTCGTTGAGCAGGGCGGAAAGGTCGCTGCTCTCCTCGTTCATGTTGCCGGTCGACTCCAGCGGCGGCAGCAGGACGCGCGCATCACGAGAGGGATGTTCCTGGGGACGTCCGAGAAGATAGCCCTGGACCAGGTCGATACCCATTTCCGCGAGCACCGCCAGCTCTTCTGCCAGTTCGATGCCTTCGGCTATGACCTGGGCGCGGGAAGCCTTGGCCATTTTCAGGATGGATTCGACGAACTCGCGCTTCACCGCATCCTGGTGGATGCCGTCGATGAAGTGGCGGTCGATCTTCACGTAATCCGGGCGCAGCTCGGACCACAGGCGCAAGCTGGAATAGCCCGCGCCCAGGTCGTCCAGGGCGATGGAGAAGCCCATGGCGCGGTAGTGGTGCAGGGCGGTATCGAGCAGGTTGAAGTCTTCGGTCGGGGTCTGCTCGGTGAGTTCGATAACCACCTGACTAGGGGGAATGCCGAAGGCTTGCAGCATTTTCAGGGTGCGGCCCGGCTGGTGTGCCGGGTCCAGCAGCGACTCTGGGGAAACGTTGAGGAACAGCAGGCCGTCGAGCTGGAGCTCCTTGAAGCGGCGGCAGGCGCTCTTGCGACATGCCATTTCCAGGTCGCTCAGACGCCCTGCGTGGCGCGCCACAGCGAACAGGGTCATTGGCGAGTGCAGCGGGCTGTTGGATGGGCCGCGGGTCAGGGCTTCGTAGCCGATGATGCGCCGTTCAGACAGCGACAGGATTGGCTGGAACAGGCTGTGCAAGTCGCCGTGAGCGAGGATCAGGCCCAGCGCGCTCAACTGCTCGGTGACGGTCATGCTGTTACTCGTGAAAAAGAAAGGGGCCGCAATTGCGGCCCCCGGATTTCACGACAGTTATGTGACGGCGTTATGACATCATTTCAATGTTTCGCCACAGATGCGTTCAGGCCCAGATAATCCAGCAGGATCTGCCCGGTTTCGGTCAGGTAGGCGTCATCTTCCGGTTTGGTCTTTTCCTCTTCTACCGGCACGGCGTCTTCGTCTTCCGGCTTGAGTTCCTTCAGGAGTTCCTCGCCCTTGGCCTTGCGACGGGTGTTCTCCATCGCCAACTGCTTGGTCTCGATATCTGTTTGCTGGGCGCGGCGCTTGGTCTCGTTGAGGCTGACCACGGTGTCCTTCATCAGCTTCTGCGCCAGAGCCAGGCGCTCTCGGCTGTAGACGAAGTCCGGATTCTGCGCCGTGCGCGAATCGTGGCGGGCCTTCAGTTCGGCCAGGAACGGCTTGAAGGGGTCCAGCTCGGGCTTGATGGCCGGGCGGATGCTATCCCAGGGCATGGCCTCGGGAAGAGCGCTTTCACCGATCTGCTTGGTGTCTACCACCGAAGGGTACTCGATGTCAGGCAGCACTCCCTGGTGCTGGGTGCTCTGGCCGGATACGCGGTAGAACTTGGCCAGGGTCAGCTTGAGCTCGCCATGGTTCAGCGGCTGGATGGTCTGCACGGTGCCCTTGCCGAAGGTCTGGCCACCGATGATCAGCGCGCGGTGGTAGTCCTGCATGGCGCCGGCGAAGATCTCCGAGGCGGACGCGGACAGGCGGTTGACCAGCACGGCCATCGGGCCAGTGTAGAAAGCGCCGGTGTTCTCGTCGGCCAGCACGTCGACTCGGCCGTCGCTGTTGCGAACCAGCACGGTCGGCCCCTGGTCGATGAACAGGCCGGTCAGCTCGGTGGCTTCCTGCAGGGAGCCGCCGCCGTTGTTGCGCAGGTCGATGACCACGCCGTCGACGTGCTCTTTCTGCAGTTCGCCGAGGAGTTTCTTCACGTCACGGGTGGTGCTCTTGTACTCGGGATCACCGGCACGGAAGGCTTTGAAGTCCAGGTAGAAGGCCGGTACCTCGATCACGCCGAGCTTGAACTTGCTGCCCTCATGCTCAAGGTTGATGACGGATTTCTTCGCGGCCTGTTCTTCCAGCTTCACGGCTTCGCGGGTGATGGCGACTACCTTGCTGGTCTGGTCGTTCGGGGCGTTGCTGGCCGGAATCACTTCCAGGCGCACCACGGAGCCTTTCGGGCCGCGGATCAGCTTGACCACCTCGTCCAGGCGCCAGCCGATCACATCGACCATTTCGCCGTTGCCCTGGGCAACGCCAACGATCTTGTCCGCTGGTGCGACCTGCTTGCTTTTCTCGGCTGGCCCGGCCGGTACGAGGCGCACCACCTTCACGTACTCGTTGTCGCTCTGCAACACGGCGCCGATGCCCTCGAGGGACAGGCTCATGTTGATGTCGAAGTTTTCCGCGTTATCCGGGGAGAGGTACTGGGTGTGCGGGTCGTAAGTCTGGGCAAAGGCGTTGATGTAGGCCTGGAACACGTCTTCGCCACGGGTCTGGTCGAGGCGGGAAAGCTGATTCTTGTAGCGTTTGATCAGCAGTTCCTGGATGGCCTTGGGGTCCTTCTTGGCGATCTTCAGGCGCAGTACTTCATCTTTCACGCGCTTGCGCCAGAGATCGTCGAGGGCCGCGCGGTCCTTGGCCCAGGGGGCTTTCTCGCGGTCGGTTTCCAGGTTTTCGTCGACGGTGAAATCGATCTTGTCGACGCCCTTGTCGAGCATCGCCAGGGCGAAGTCCAGGCGTTCCTTGAGGCGGTCAAGGTGGCGCTTGTAGATGACGAAGCCGGGCTCCAGGTCTCCGCTTTTCAGCAGGTCGTCGAAGCGCGTGCGCCACTTGTCGAATTCCGCGATATCGGCAGCGGTGAAGTACATTCGCGCCGGGTCGAGGAGCTTGAGGTAGCCCTCGTAGATCTTTACCGAGCGCTCATCGTTGAGCGGCGGCTTGTTGTAGTGGTGGCGCTTGAGCAGTTCCACTACGTTGAGGCTGGCGATCACCTGTTCGCGGTCGGGCTGAATGGCATCCCAACTGTTCGGGGCTGTGGGGGCGGCATGCAGCGGCAGGATGCTGACGCTGAGGGCCAAGGCAAGTGCAGAACTGATCAGGGAGCGCTTCATGCTGATTCGACGTCGGGACAGGTGATAACGCATATTAGGCCGTATTTGAGGGCGCCGGGTTCCATCGGCGCAATGCGAAGGCCCGGCTACTCGCCGGGCCAGGTCCAAGCTCACTATGGAGGCACCGTGAAGGCATTGCAAGGCGTCGAAGGGCGCGTGGAGTGGGGGGAGCGGGCCAGTCCGGCCTGTGATGTGGGGCAGGTGCGGATTCGCGTGGCGGCTGCCGGCCTGAACCGGGCCGACCTGTTGCAGCGCGCCGGGCTTTATCCGCCGCCGCCGGGAGCCAGCGACGTTCTTGGCCTGGAAGCCTCCGGAGTGATTGCCGAAGTGGGGGCCGGTAGTGGTGCCTGGCGGGTGGGGGACCGTGTCTGCTGTCTGCTTGCCGGCGGTGGCATGGCCGAAGAAGTGGTGGTGGATGCCCGCCATGTGCTGCCCGTGCCGGAAGGCTTGTCCCTGGCTGAGGCTGCTGCGCTGCCAGAGGTCTACGCCACGGCCTGGCTCAACCTGTTCCAACTGGCCGGCATCAAGCCTGGCGAGAAAGTGCTGCTGCACGCCGGGGCCAGCGGTGTCGGCTCGGCAGCCATCCAGCTGTGCAAGGCCTTCGGCAATCCCTGCTGGGTCAGTGTGGGCTCGGCCGAGCGCCTAGCCTATTGCGAATCCCTCGGTGCCCAAGGCGGTGCGCTGCGCGGCGAGAGCCTGGAAAGCCTGCGTGATTTCGGCCCCTTCGATGTGATTCTCGACCCGGTCGGCGGTAACTACGCCAGTCTCAACCTGGCCCTGGCCGCCACCGACGGACGCTGGGTGAACATTGGCCTGATGGGCGGGCGCAAGGCCGAGCTGGACATGGCCCTGCTGCTGGGCAAGCGGGTGCAGCTGATTGGCTCTACCTTGCGCAGCCGCGACGAGCAGTTCAAGGCTGACCTCATCAGCGAGTTGCGCCAGCAGGTCTGGCCATTGTTCGAGGAAGGGCGCCTGCAACCACGTCTGGAAAAAGCCTATTCGGCCAAGGACGCCGAGGCTGCCTTCGAGGCGTTGGCCAGCAACCAGGTGGAAGGAAAACTGGTGCTCCTGCTCGACGAAAGCCTCGTCTGAGGCGCGGCTCTCCGGCGCTCCAGGCCACGCGTGGCGGGGCGTCGGGGAGTTGCATTGAAGTAATCAATCGTTCTGATGGGGTCAATCAATATGATCTTTTTGGAATAACCCAATACTCTTCGTCGGGTAAATTTTCTAACCCAACGAGGACGTTGCGATGTCTCTGATCAATACCGAAGTCAAACCGTTCAAAGCCACCGCCTACCATCAGGGCAAGTTCGTCGAACTGACCGAAGCCAGCCTGAAGGGCAAGTGGTCCGTATTCTTCTTCTACCCGGCTGACTTCACCTTCGTTTGCCCGACCGAACTGGGCGACCTGGCCGACAACTACGCCGAGTTCCAGAAACTGGGCGTGGAAATCTACGGTGTGTCCACTGACACCCACTTCACGCACAAGGCCTGGCACGACACTTCCGACACCATCGGCAAGATCCAGTACCCGCTGGTTGGCGACCCGACCTGGGTTCTGTCCAAGAACTTTGAAGTGCTGATCGAAGAAGCCGGTCTGGCTGACCGTGGCACTTTCGTGATCGACCCGGAAGGCAAGATCCAGATCGTCGAAGTCAACGCCGGCGGTATCGGCCGTGACGCCCAGGAACTGCTGCGCAAGGTCAAGGCTGCCCAGTACGTGGCTGCCCACCCGGGCGAAGTCTGCCCGGCCAAGTGGAAAGAAGGCGAAGCGACCCTCGCCCCGTCTCTGGATCTGGTAGGCAAGATCTAAAAACGGTCGGGAAGCTGTTGCGCTTGCTCTCGACGCTTCCCACTCCGTTTTACGCCCTGTAAAGGCGAGCGGAGGGCCTTCCGGCAATCCGCTCGTATCACACCCCTCATCCCGTTTCGGGCGGTCGGCGAC
Source organism: Pseudomonas sp. BN415 (assembly GCF_029871195.1). Lineage (NCBI taxonomy): Bacteria > Pseudomonadati > Pseudomonadota > Gammaproteobacteria > Pseudomonadales > Pseudomonadaceae > Pseudomonas > Pseudomonas sp. BN415. The sequence continues at coordinate 100,665 of NZ_SSOK01000067.1, read as the reverse complement.
GACCGTCGAGGGGTGACTCATGCCCGCAATAAAGGAATTCGCACATGTTGGACGCCAATCTTAAAACCCAGTTGAAGGCCTACCTCGAAAAGGTCACCCAGCCGTTCGAGATCGTCGCGTCCCTCGATGACAGCGACAAATCCCGCGAATTGCTCGGGCTGCTGCAAGACATCGTCGGCCTGACCGACAAGATCACCCTGAAGACCGATGGCAGCGATGCCCGTCGCCCGTCGTTCTCCCTGAACCGTCCCGGGGCCGACATCGCCCTGCGTTTTGCCGGCATCCCCATGGGTCACGAGTTCACCTCGCTGGTGCTGGCCTTGCTGCAAGTAGGTGGTCACCCATCCAAGCTTGCCGCTGATGTGATCGAGCAGATCAAGTCGGTCGAAGGCGAGTTCAGCTTCGAAACCTATTTCTCGCTGTCCTGCCAGAACTGCCCCGACGTGGTGCAGGCGCTGAACCTGATGGCCGTGCTCAACCCGAACATCCGCCACGTCGCCATCGACGGCGCGCTGTTCCAGGACGAAGTCGAGCAGCGCCAGATCATGTCTGTGCCGAGCATCTACCTGAACGGCGAACTGTTCGGCCAGGGCCGCATGGGCGTGGAAGAAATCCTCGCCAAGATCGACACCGGCGCCGCCGCTCGCGATGCCGAGAAACTCAACGCCAAGGCGGCCTTCGACGTGCTGGTGATCGGCGGTGGCCCTGCCGGCGCTTCCGCTGCGATCTACGCTGCGCGTAAAGGCATCCGCACCGGCGTTGCCGCCGAGCGTTTCGGGGGCCAGGTACTGGACACCATGGCCATCGAGAACTTCATCTCGGTACAGGAGACTGAAGGCCCGAAACTGGCCCGTGCCCTGGAAGAGCACGTCAAGCAATACGACGTCGACATCATGAACCTGCAGCGCGCCTGCGCACTGGTCCCTGCCAAGGCCGAGGGCGAGCCGCATGAAGTGCGCTTCGAGAGCGGTGCATCGCTTAAGGCCAAGACCGTGATCCTTTCCACCGGCGCCCGCTGGCGCGAGATGAACGTACCCGGCGAGCAGGAATACCGTGGCCGCGGCGTGGCCTACTGCCCGCACTGCGATGGCCCGCTGTTCAAGGGCAAGCGCGTTGCTGTAATCGGCGGTGGCAACTCCGGTGTCGAGGCCGCCATCGACCTGGCCGGCATCGTCGCCCATGTCACTCTGATCGAGTTCGACGACAAGCTGCGTGCAGACGCGGTGCTGCAGAAGAAGCTGGCCAGCCTGCCCAACGTCAACGTCATCAAGAGCGCGCTGACCACTGAGGTGAAAGGCGATGGCCAGAAGGTCAACGGTCTGGTCTACAAGGACCGCACCACCGATGAACTTCGTACGCTGGAGCTGGAAGGCATCTTCGTGCAGATCGGCCTGCTGCCCAACAGCGAATGGCTGAAGGGTGTGGTTGAGCTTACCCCGCGCGGCGAGATCATCACCGACGCCAAAGGGCAGACCAACATCCCCGGCGTGTTCGCTGCCGGTGACGTGACCACCGTTCCGTACAAGCAGATCGTGATCGCCGTGGGAGAGGGTGCCAAGGCTTCCCTCAGCGCCTTCGATCACCTGATCCGTACGACCTGATTTACTCAGCGTGGTGTGCTGAAGTGGCGGAGGCCCGCAAGGGCTCTCCGCTTTTTTTATGTCCGCGCGGCTTCCCTGTATCCTTCGCGCTTTCGTTCCTCATGCGGCAGGGCTCATCTCGTGAAACAGCAACTTATCGAATTGATTACGGCCATCAGCTCCGGATGCATGGCCGAGGATGAGATCGAGCGCGTCGCCGAAGAAGCCTCACAGGCCTACGCCGATCCAGACGCATTCCTCGCGGCCAATCCGGATATCAACTACGACGAAAGCTTCCCTATCCCATTGGGCGAGTGGGTCGTGGTGGGCAGCTTGCCGGACACCGTACTGTTCCAGGCGGATAGCTACGACCAGTTGTTCCAGCAGGTGGTGGACTCCTTCGGCCCCAGCGTCAATTTCGTGCTCAGACCCAAGCAACTGGTGAAGGTGGAGCCGCTCAAGGCCCTCAACCGCATCCAGGTGCAGATGGGCAGCCTGTACCCGGAGAAGGACGGCTACGTACTGGTGGACTTCAGCGAGCCGCTGGATGACGAACTGCAGTGCGTGCTGGTCTACAAGAATGACCTGGAGAAGGTCATGCAACTGGCCGTGGAGATCGGTATCTACACCGCACCGGCCTATGAGGCGCTCAAGGCCGAAATGGAAACGGGCGACGACTGAGTCGCCGCCCGCTTGTGTAGGGTGGACCACGCTTCATCGGTCCACCATCGATGTCGCGCCAGGCCCCGATGGTGAATAGAAAAGCGCTATCCACCCTACGCATGCGCCTCGATCTTTTCGACTTACAGCTGATACCCGTAAGACTTGATCACTTCCGCGGCCTTCGGTCCCTTCAGGTAATCCACCAGCGCCTTGGCGGCCGGGTTGGCTTGACCCTTCTTCAATATCAGCGCCTCCTGCCTGATCGGCTCATGCATTTCGGTGGGAACGATCCAGGCCGAACCGCTGGTGATCTTGCCGTCCTTGTAAACCTGGGATAGGGCGACGAAGCCCAGCTCGGCATTGCCACTGGAGACGAATTGCAGGGCCTGGGTGATGTTCTGGCCTTCCACCAGCTTGGGCGCGACGGTCTTGGTCAGCCCCAGCTTCTCCAGCACCTGGGTGGCCGCCTGGCCGTACGGTGCGGTCTTCGGGTTGGCGATGGACAGGTGCTTGTACTGACCGGTCTTCAGCACGTCGCCCTTGGCGTCCACATAGCCGTCCCGTGCCGACCAGAGCACCAGGGTGCCGATGGCGTAAGTGAAGCGCGAGCCGGGCACGCTTTCACCTTCCCTTTCCAGCTTGGCCGGGGTGGTGTCATCGGCCGACAGGAAGACCTCGAAGGGCGCGCCGTTCTTGATCTGGGTGTAGAACTGGCCGGTGGCGCCATAGGCAGCGACCAGCTTGTGGCCGGTGTCCTTCTCGAAATCCTTGGCGATGGCCTGGATAGGCGCGGAGAAGTTGGCGGCGACTGCGACCTGGACTTCCCCGGCGAAGGCCGTTGCAAGGCTACAGCAGGTGACCTGAAAAGTTAGGGCACGAGCAAGGAGATGGCGCATGGAGAGGCTCCCGGTTCCGACGTTATGACTATCGCTATGTATTTATGTATATAGCGGCGGGCGGCATTCTCCGAATGGTTTGACTTGAAAGTCAAGGGGCGACCTCTAGGGGGGCTCTCCCCTCTTCTCCAGGAAGGGGGAGGGAAGGGCGGCTCAGCGCCAGTCGAGAATTGGCCAGCCCGCCTGTTCCGCATGTGAACGCAGGGTCGGGTCGGGGTTGACCGTGTGGGGTCTGGCCACCAGTGAAAGCAGAGGCAGGTCGTTGCGCGAATCGGAATAGAAGGCGGCACCTTCCAGGCTCTCGCCTTGCTCTTTCATCCAGGCATTCAGGCGGGTCACCTTGCCGTCGCGGTAGGTGAGCACGCCGCGGGTGCGGCCGCTATAACAGCCGTGCTGTTCTTCCAGGTCGATGGCCAGGACTTCTTCCACGCCCAGGCGTTCGGCGATGGCGCTGACCAGGAAGTGCGCCGAGGCGGAGATGATCAGGATGCGGTCACCGGCGGCGCGGTGCTGCGCCAGGCAGCGCATGGCATCGGAGTGGATCAGCGGTTCGACCACATCCTCGACGAAGGGCTCGACCACGAAGTCCACTTCTTCAGCGGTACGCCCCACCAACGGCGACAGGCTGAAGGCCATGTAGTCCTCCATCGCCAACTTGCCTTCGGCGTAGAGCGCCATGAGTTCCTGGTCCTTGCGGATGAAGGACTCCTCGTCGACCCAGCCCAGTTCGGCCATGTGTGCACTCCACAGGCTGGCGCAGTCGCCGTCTATCAGGGTGTCGTCGAGGTCGAAGATTGCCAGGGCCATCAGGCCACCTCCCGGATTGCGTGATCGTCTATGCGCAGACCGACGCGTTGGCCTTTGCGGTGCAGGTCTTCGGCGGAGCGATTGAGCACGTCCACTACCAGCTGAACGCCCCGGGCTTCGACCCGATAGCGCACTACGTTGCCCAGCAGGCTGTGGCTGCGCACTTCGGCCTCGATGCCGCCTTCCGCGCTCAGGGTGATGGCCTCTGGGCGTATGGCGATGCGGCCGTTCACCGGGCGCTGCAACAGACGGCTGGCCGCGTCGGCGTCGAGCAGGTTGTAGTTGCCGATGAAGCCAGCGGCGAAGGCGTCCACCGGCGCGGTATAGAGGGTTTCCGCGTCGCCGCTCTGGACGATACGCCCTGCGTTCATCAGGAAGATGCGGTCGGAGAGGGTCAGCGCTTCTTCCTGGTCATGGGTGACGAAAATAGTGGTCAGTCCCAGTTCCTGCTGGATGGAGCGGATTTGTTCACGCAGGTGCTTGCGGATGCGCGCGTCCAGCGCTGAGAGCGGCTCGTCCAGCAGCAGCAGGCGCGGGCGGGTGACCAGCGAGCGGGCCAGGGCCACGCGCTGGCACTGGCCACCGGAAAGCTGGTGCGGATAACGCGCGGCAAAATCCTGCAACTCCACCATGGCCAGGGCCTCGTCAACCCGGCGCTTGCTATCGGCGGCGCCGACTTTCTGCATACGCAGGCCGAAGGCGACGTTCTGCTGCACGGTCATATTGGGGAACAGTGCATAGCTCTGGAATACCATGCCGATGCCACGCTTCTGCGGCGATACCGGCACCAGCTCCTGGCCGTCGAGCAGGATCTGCCCGCCGTTGACCTCTGTGAGGCCGGCGATGCAGCGCAGCAGAGTGGACTTGCCGCAGCCCGAAGGGCCGAGCAGGGTGACGAATTCACCCTTGCCGATCTCGCAGTGGATGTCACTGAAGATGGAGGTCTGGCCATAGCGCTTGTGCAGGCCGCGGATGGAAAGAAAGCTCATGCCTTGTCCTTGTTCAGACGGTTGGCTGCCCAGGTGAACAGCAGCACGAAGAAGAAGTAGGAGATCACCAGGGCGCTGTTGAAGTGGCCGCTGCTGTTGCGCATGTTGTTCAAGTACACCTGCAGGGTTTCGTAGCGGGTACCTACCAGCAGGTTGGCGAAGACGAACTCGCCGAAGAGGAAGGAGAACGACAGGAACAGCGACACCATCAGGCCCTTGCGCAGGTTCGGCAGCACAACCAGGAATGCGGCCTTCCAGGTGCTGGCGCCGAGCAGTTGGGCGGCATCCATCAGGTCACGCAGGTTGATTGCCTGCAGGTTGTTGGTGATGGCGCGGTACATGAAGGGCAGGGCGATGGTGAAGAAGCAGCCGATCAGGATCCAGGGCGTGCCCACCATGGCCAGCGGTCCTGAACCGTAGATCTGCAACAGCCCCACGGAGGACACCACCGGCGGCACTGCGAAGGGCAGCAGGATGAGGATGTTCATCAGCCCGTCGAGCTTCGGGAAGTGGTAATGCACCACGAACAGCAGCGGCAGGATCAGCACCACCGACAGCGCCAGCGCGCCGAAGCACACCAGCAGGGACTGGCCGAAGGCAGTGAGGAAACGGGCCTCGCTCCACAGCGCGAAGTACCACTTGAGGGTCAGCCCGTCCGGGAGGATGGTCGCGGACCAACTGGTGGAGACGGAGTAGAGCAGGGTGCCGGCCAGCGGCAGCAGCAGGATGAGGAACAGCAACCAGACCACCACGCGATGGTAGAGGCCGCCGTTGAGGGATTCAGCGCGCGACATGGTAGCTCCTCTTCAGCAGCCACTGGTGCACCACCGTGATCAGGGCCATCAGCCCGACCAGAACCATCGCCAGGGCGCTGGCCAGGTTGGGGTTGAGCGCGATGTCGCCAGCGACCATGGCGGCGATGCGGATGGTCAGCACGTTGAAGTTCCCGGTGGTCAGGGCATAGACGGTGGCGTAGGCGCCAAGTGCATTGGCCAGCAGGATGACGAAGGTGCCCAGCAGGGCGGGCGTCAGCACGGGCAGGCCGATGTGTCGCCAGAACTGCCAGGGGCTGGCGCCGAGCAGGGCTGCGGATTCGCGCCAGTCTTCGCGCAGGGCGTCGAAGGCCGGGTAGAGCAGGAGTACGCCGAGGGGAATCTGGAAGTAGGTGTAGAGCACGATCAGGCCGGTCTTGGAGTAGAGGTTGAAATCCTCGATCACGCCGGACTGCTTGAGCAGGATGGTCAGGGCGCCGTTGAAGCCAAGCAGGATGATGAAGGCGAAGGCCAGCGGTACACCGGCGAAGTTGCTGGTCATGTTGGAGAAGGCCATGACGAAATCGCGCAGCTTAGAATCCACCTTGCGCAGTGAATAGGCACCGATCACGGCAATGACGATGCCGAACAGGCTTGACCAGAAGGCGATATGCAGGCTGTGCTTGATGGCCTGCAGGTAGAACTTCGAACTGAACATCTTGGTGTAGTTGCCCAGTCCCCAGCCTTCCGGCGTGTTCAGGCTGTGGATGGCGACCCAGGCCAGTGGCGCAATCTGGAACAGGATGAAAAATACGGCAAAGGGCAGCAGGCAGAGCAATGCCAGCCATTTTCCCCGGTTGGTGGCATTCACTTCAGCAGCTCCTGGCAGGCAGCCTTGTCGTGGGGCACTCCGAGCAGTTCGCAGACGATGCCGCAGAGGTCGGTCTGCTTTGGCTGCGCCGTGGCGTCCAGGCTGAAGGCATCGCCCAGGACGAACAGTGGGACCTCACGCTCTTCGGCCAGCAGGCCGTTGTGGGAGCGGTCGTTGTTCATGCCGTGGTCGGCGGTCACCAGCACCTGGTAGCCGGCGTCCAGCCAACGTTGCAGGTACTCGGCCAGTAGGATATCGGCGACCCGTGCGCTGTTGCGGTACTGGGGCGAATCCAGGCCGTGCTTGTGGCCCGCGTCATCCACATTCATCGGGTGCACCAGGAGAAAGTCCGGGTTGTGGCGCTGGCGCAGGCTTTCGGCGTCGGCAAACAGGTGCGAGTCCGGATAGTGGTCGGCGTAATAGAAGTGCCCGTGCTGGATCGGCAACTCCGTTGCGTCGGTATGACGGTCGCGGGCGGCTTCGAACGGCGAGCGGTTATAGAGCTCGCTGACCCAGTGATAGGCAGCCGCGGCGGTCTTGAGCCCGGCGGCGCTGGCGTAGTGGAAGATGCTGCGCTCTCGGGAAAGGCGTGACACATCGTTGTGGACGATTCCGCTCTTGATCGGCGGCACGCCGGTAAGAATGCATTCGTAGAGCGGACGGGACAGTGCCGGCAGCTCGCACTGGAGCTTGTACAGGGCGGCCCGGCCGGCCCCGCAGTAGGCCTGCAGGTGGCCCAGCGCATGCCGGGCCACCTCGTAGTTCAGGCCATCCAGCAGGACGAGGATGACTTTGTTCTTCATTCGATTCGCCTCGAAAGTCGCCCAACCGCCAGGAGGCGATCGGGCGGCCCCCTACTCCATCTCGATGATCACGTGCTCTTGCCACAGCTGCGGCAGGGCTTTCGAGGTTTCTTCCCAGGCCTTGGCATCCTTGATCGGCTGGACCTTGGCGTACTGCTCGTTGGGCAGCAGCTTGGCCTTGACCTCGGCCGGCAGGGTCAGGTGCTCGGCACGGATCGGACGGGCGTTGCCCTTGGCCAGGTTGATCTGGCCGGCGTCGCTGAGGATGTACTCGCGGGCCAGCTTCGCTGCGTTGGGGTTCTTCGCGTACTTGTTGATGATGGTGGTGTAGCCGGAGATCACCGAGCCATCGGAGGGGATCAGCACTTCGAAGCGGCTGGGGTCGATCTGGTCGCGGTAGGACAGGCCGTTGAAGTCCCAGACGATGCCCACTTCCACCTCGCCCTTCTCCAGGGTCTGGATGGTCGGGTTGGACAGGGACAGGCGGCCCTGCTTGGCGATCTCGGCGAAGAAGTCCAGGCCCGGCTGGATGTTCTTCTCGTTGCCGCCGTTGGCGATGGCGGCTGCCAGCACGCCGTTGACCGCCTGGGCGGCGGCGCTGACGTCACCGATGGCGACCTTGTACTTGCCGGTCTTCAGGTCGGCCCAGGACTTGGGCGCTTCCTTGACCAGTTGCTTGTTGACGATGAAGGCGATGGAGCCGGTATAGGCCAGCATCCAGTGGCCGTCGGCGTCCTTGGCCCAATCCGGGATTTGCGCCCAGGTACTGGGCTTGTAGGGCTGGGTCACGCCCTGCTGGACGGCGATGGGACCGAAGGCCGCGCCGACGTCGCCGATGTCGGCGGTGGCGTTGTCTTTCTCGGCTGCGAACTTGGCGATTTCCTGGGCCGAGCTCATGTCGGTGTCGATGTGCTTCAGGCCGTACAGTTTGTTCAGGTCAACCCAGGTGTCCTTCCAGTTGGCCCAGCTGTCGGGCATGCCCACGCTGTTCACCGCGCCTTCCTTGCGAGCGGCTTGTTCGAGACTCTTCAGATCTGCGTCGCTCGCCATCGCCTGGGTTCCCAGGGCGATGGTCGTTCCCATCAGTGAAGCCAGCAACAGGCGTTTCATGTGAAGCTCCTTAGCAGGTTTGGAGGTTGGTCTAGATCAGCAAGACCCAGGCCAAATCTAAAAGCCTTGGATGACGGTTTGATTGCAGGGCTGCCACCCGGTCTGGCAGTGGCAGACGCCTGGAAAGCGTAGACCATGGCTAAGTGACTGATTCGGGAGGCTGTCGCGATTGGCGATGGCATGGCGCATGCAGGTGTGCCTGGCTGTCATCCCACAGTCATCTAGGCTGCCTAGGATGGCCGGCAAACCCGGCCATGACGCACCTCGATGGTGCTGGTCTATTCCAGATTGGAGTTTTTCGATGCGCGATGAGGCGCCCCGCACCCTGACCGCCATCTGCAGTGCGCTGCAGGAGCAGATCGACCACGGCCTGCTGCCCCAAGGCAGCAAGCTGCCGGCCGAGCGCAAGCTGAGCGAGCTGTTCGACACCACACGCATCACCTTGCGTGAAGCGTTGGGGCAGTTGGAGGCCCAGGGGCTGATCTATCGCGAGGAGCGTCGCGGCTGGTTCGTCTCGCCGCCCCGGCTGCTCTACAACCCGCTGGTGCGCAGTCACTTCCACGCCATGGTGGCTGGGCAGGGGCGCACGCCGGCCACCGAGGTGCTGGGCGCCCGGCTGATTCCGGCCAGCGTGGAAATCTGCGAGTTGCTGGAGCTGCCGGCGCTGTCCAGCGTCTATCAGATCCGCCGGGTGCGCCGCGTCGATGGGCGTCTGGTGCTTTATGTGGAGCACTACCTGAACCCGGCCTACTTCCCGGACATCATCGACTTCGACCTGACCCGCTCGCTGACCGAGCTGTACGACTGCCAGTACGGCATTCGCTACGGTCGGGTGCGATTCGACATGGTGCCTACCGCCCTGCACCCGGAGGCCGCTGCACCGCTGAAGGTTTCACCCGGCAGTCCGGCGCTGAAAATCACCCGCATCAACCGCGACCAGCATGGTCGGCTGATCGATTGTGACCTGGAGTTCTGGCGGCATGACGCGATTCACGTGAGCGTCGAGGTGCCGGAGTAGGGCGCAATTCTCCTCTTGCCCGCTTGGGGCGGGGTCGAGGGGGAGGGTGGGCTTTAGCCCACGCCGGCATCCGTTGGTGGGCTGAAGCCCACCTTACAAGGCCGAGGGATGCCCGTCAGGCGTAGTTTTCCGGACTCAGCTTGCGCTCGACCAGCTCGATCAGGATGTGCAGCACCTTGATATGCAGCTCCTGCACGCGGTCGGCGAAGTCGCCGCCAGGAGCGCAGATGCAGACATCGGCCAGGGCTTCCAGGGCGGAACCGGGCTTGCCGGTCAGGGCCACGACCCTCACGCCCAGGGCGCGGGCCGCTTCGGCTGCCTTGATCACGTTGGGACTCTTGCCGCTGGTGCTGATGGCGATCAGCACGTCGCCCGAACGGCCGTGGGATTCGACGTAACGGGAGAAGATGTAGTCGTAGCCGAAGTCGTTGGCGACGCAGCTGATATGGCTGGCATCGCTGATGGACACGGCGGCGATGCCGGGCCGGTTCTTGCGGTAGCGGCCGGTCAGCTCCTCGGCGAAGTGCATCGCGTCGCACATGGAGCCGCCGTTACCGCAGGAAAACGCCTTGCCCTTGTTCTCGAAACTCTCGACCAGGAGTTCAGCCGCACGCTCAATGCTTTTCAGCGCGTGCTCGTTGGCAATGAAGTTGTCCAGGGCGGTCCTGGCTTCCTCCAGGCTGTTGCGGATATGGCTGAGCATGCGGGCTTACCTGTTCGGGGGAGTGGTCAGGGCAGGTCGTGGCTGGAGTAGAAGGCGGCCAGCACCTTCACCAGGTGAGCCAGGTCATGGCTGCCGGCCAGTTCGCGAATGGAGTGCATGGCGAAGGTTGGCAGGCCGATGTCCACGGTACGAACGCCGAGCTGGCTGGCGGTGATCGGGCCGATGGTGGACCCGCAACCCATGTCGCTGCGGGTCACGAAGCTCTGCACCGGCACTTCGTTCTCCAGGCACAGGTGGCGGAAGAAACCGGCGGTTTCGCTGTTGGTGGCGTAACGCTGGTTGCTGTTGACCTTGATTACCGGGCCAGCATTGAGTTTCGGGCCGTGGTTGCCGTCGTGCTTGTCGGCGTAGTTGGGGTGCACGCCGTGGGCGTTGTCGGCGGAAACCAGCAGGGAGCGCTGGATGACGCGGGCGAAGGCGTCGCCTTCCGGCAGCACACGGCGCAGCACCTGTTCCAGCATCGGGCCATCGGCGCCGCAGGCTGAGCAGGAGCCCACTTCTTCGTGGTCGGTGCAGACCAGTACGCAGCTTTCGTCAGCCTCGGCGGCCAGCAGGGCCTGCAGGCCGGCGTAGCAGGACAGCAGATTGTCCAGGCGCGCGCCAGCGATGAAGTCGCCGCCCAGGCCGATGACCGCGGCACTCTGGGTGTCATAGAAGGACAGTTCGTAATCCAGCACCGCGTCGGCGACCACGCCATGTTCCAGGGTCAGTTGCTCGGCCAGCAGGTCGCGGAACTCGCGGGCCTCGCCAGCGGCCAGTTGCGCCAGGATCGGTGGCAGTTCGGTCTGGGCATTGATGGCCCAGCCCTGGTTGGCTTCGCGGTTGAGGTGGATGGCCAGGTTGGGAATCACGGCGATGGGCGCCTGGAAATCCACCAACTGGCTTTCCACCATGCCGGCGGCACGGTAAGTGACGCGGCCCGCCAGGGACAGGTCGCGGTCGAACCAGGGGGCCAGCAATGCACCGCCGTAGACTTCCACACCCAGTTGCCAGAAACCGTGTTTGTGCAGCTCGGGGTTTGGCTTGACCCGCAGGCAGGGGCTGTCGGTGTGGGCGCCGACCAGGCGCAGGCCGCCTTCGAGTACCGGGCGCTTGCCCAGCTTGATGGCGATGATGGAGGAGTCGTTGCGGGTGACGTAATAGCGGCCACCGCTTTCGATACGCCAGGCCTCGCGTTCATCGAGGCGCACATAACCGGCGGCCTCGAGGCGCTTGGCCAGGCTGCGGGTGGCGTGGAAAGGGGTGGGGGAGGCCTTGAGGAAATCGATCAGGCCCTGGTTCAACTCTTCGCGCATTGGGAGACTCCAGACAGCAGTGGCGGGAGTTTATCCCATAGCCCCTGGTGAAATGGAGGGCGACCCACGGTGAATTTTCGCTAAGACCTCGATAGGGGGTGGCCTCGTGGGATTGCAACGTTGACCTTATCCCAGTCGTCTGGCCACCACCGAGAACAGGTGCCAGTGCTTGTTGCGGCCCTTGGCGGTGATGCCGTCTTCTTCCTTTTCTTCCAGCATCAGCACGTCCCAGCCAGACAGCAGTTCTTCCAATTGCCGGCGGCGCAGGATGGTGATGCCGTTGTTGGCCCAGTCGTCTCGCTCGCCGAACAGGTGGCCGGCGAAGAGGCCGCCCTCCGGGAGGGAGGAGCAGATGGCCTGCCAGAGGGTGGGAAAGGCCCCGGGCGGACAGAGGGGCAGGGCGAAGCTGGAGTTGACCAGGTTCGCAGATGGCAGCGGCATGGATTCGAAACGGCAGCAGCGGCTTTGCAGTCGCAGACGTTTTTCCTCGTCCACCTGGGCTTCAAGGCGGGCCAGGGCTTCCGGTTCGGCGTCCACCGCCAGCACTTTCCAGCCGCGCCTGAGCAGTTCGAGGGTGTCACGGCCGGCGCCACAGCCCAAGTCGAGGGCGTGGCCGGGTGGTCCCTCCCAGAGTTCCAGGGCAGTCAGCAGGGTGACGCGGGCGGGTTGGCCCTCGGTGGCGTTGTAGAACTCGGTGAAGCTCATGATTTCCCCGAATCGCAGCCTTTTTCTTGAGCCTAGGTCAGAACGGCGCCGGGCACTCGAATCTCAGGCGTTCGCCCGTCTGGGGGTGGGTCAGGCAGAGCAGGCTGGCGTGCAGGCACAGGCGATCGTGGGCGGCCAGGGCGTCGGGGTTGGCGTAGAGGCGGTCGCCGAGCAGCGGATGGCCGATGGAGAGCATGTGCACGCGCAACTGGTGCGAGCGGCCGGTGATGGGGGTCAGTTCGACCCGGCTGTAATGGCCGCAGCGCTCGATGACCTGCCAGAAGGTGAGGGCGTGACGGCCCTGCTCGAAGTCCACCACGTGGCGCGGCTTGGTCGGCGGGTCATAGCGCAAGGGCAGCTCGATGCGGCCGCTATCCAGTTCCGGCTCGCCCCAGCAGAGCGCGGTGTAAGCCTTCTCGGTTTCGCGGTCATGGAACTGACGGGACAGCTCGCGGTGGCTGTCAGCATCGCGGGCCAGCACGATCAGACCGGAAGTTTCCCAGTCCAGGCGGTGGACGATGCGTGCCTCCGGGTAACCGTTCTCCTGCAGGCGGGTGATCAGGCAGTCCTTGTTGTCCTCGGCACGGCCGGGTACGGACAGCAGGAGGGTGGGCTTGTTGACCACCAGCAGGGCGTCGTCCTGGTGGATGAATTCAATCTGGGAAAGCGGCATGGAAATTCCGAAAACGCCGACGGCGGCCGAAGCCGCCGTCATTGCACAACCACTCGATCAACGATCGGGCAGGGTGATGTTCAATTCGAGAATCGAGCAACTGCCCTGATTCTCCAGCAGGACCTGAACCTGCTCTTCGTCGATGTCGACATATTTGCGGATTACGTCCACCAGGTCTTTCTGCAGAGCCGGCAGGTAGTCCGGCTGGCTGCGTTGACCACGTTCGTGGGCAACGATGATTTGGAGTCGTTCCTTAGCGATCGAAGCGCTGTTCTGCTTCTTCCGCTCGCGAAAGAAGTCGAAAATGTTCATTCACGGCCTCCGAACAGGCGTTGTAAGAGTCCTTTCTTCTGCACGTCGAGGAAGCGGTGAGGCAGTTCCTTGCCGAGCAGGCGATCGACGGCATCGCTGTACGCCTGGCCGGCGTCGCTCTGGTCGTCGAGGATGACCGGGATACCCTGGTTGGAGGCCTTGAGCACCGCCTGGGATTCCGGGATGACACCGAGCAGGTTGATGGCGAGGATTTCCTCGACGTCTTCGACGCCGAGCATTTCGCCCTTGGTAACGCGCTCGGGGTTGTAGCGGGTCAGCAGCAGGCGCTCCTTGATCGGTTCTTCGCCTTTCTCTGCACGACGGGACTTGCTGGCCAGCAGGCCGAGCATACGGTCGGAGTCGCGCACGGAAGAGACTTCCGGGTTGGTCACGACGATCGCCTCATCGGCGTAGTACATGGCCAGGTGGGCGCCTTTCTCGATACCGGCCGGCGAATCGCAGACCACGTACTCGAAGTTCTGCGACAGCTCCTCGATGACCTTGCCCACGCCTTCGAGGGTCAGGGCATCCTTGTCGCGAGTCTGGCTGGCGGCCAGGACGTAGAGGTTTTCCAGGCGCTTGTCTTTGATCAGGGCCTGGGTGAGGGACGCTTCGCCATTGATGACGTTGACGAAGTCGTACACCACGCGGCGTTCGCAACCCATGATCAGGTCCAGGTTACGCAGGCCGACGTCGAAGTCGACGATTACGGTCTTGTGACCGCGCAGTGCGAGACCGGTACCGATGGCGGCGCTGGTGGTGGTTTTACCCACTCCACCCTTGCCGGACGTGACAACGAGGATCTTGGCCAAGGTGATTCACCCCAAATGATAAGAAAAGCGGGAAGTTATGAGCTCTTTCGAACCGTCCGTCTTCCCTTTCAGGTCCCTGAAAATTCGCGGCAGTATCCGTTAAAGGCGGGTGATGTTCAACACGTCTCCCGACAGGCTGACTTGTACCTGTTGACCCCACAGCGGATCGCGTCGCAGGTCGTCGGCAACCTTGTACTGACCGGCCACTGAGACCAGTTCGGCAGCCAGTTGGCGGCAGAATATGCGCGCCTTGGTGTCGCCCTTGATGCCCGCCAGGGCACGGCCGCGCATGGGACCGTAAACATGGATGTTGCCGTCTGCGAGAAGTTCCGCACCGGGGCTGACCGCCGCCAGAACTACCAGGTCGCCGCCTGGAGCATACACCTGCTGGCCACCACGCACCGGAGTCGTGATGATCTTTGTCGGTTGCACCTCGGGTTTGGGCGGCTCGGCGGGCTTTTCGACCTTTTTCTTCGCTTCGGGTTCTACCGGATTGATGGCGCGCTCGCGGGCGCCGGACGGCGGCAGCACTGGAATGTCCAGGGCGTCGGCGGCAGCGATATGCGCTTCGCGGCTGGCGCGGATGGCCAGCGTGCGCAGGCCGTGACGGCGGCAGATGTCCAGCAGGGCGGGGAGGTCGAGGAGGGGTTCGCCGTCGGGCAGCTTGTCCAGCGCCATGACCAGCGGGGTGTTCTGGAAGAAGTTGGGGGCCTGGGCGACTTTCTCGTCCAGTTGCCTGTCGAGGCGTTCGAGGTCGTTGTGTGCCAGCTCCATCACGGTGATGGCGAGCATGCTGCCCTTGAGCTGGAACACGGGTTCTTGGTCGAGAAGGTCGGCTTGGCTCATGGTCTGCCTGCAGTCGTGAATGGCGAGGACTTATAGCGAGATCGTCCGGCGCTAGCAAGCCGGAAGGGGGCGACGCATTTGGAGTAGAATGCGCGATTTTCTCGCTCAAGCGGATTCAGAGATGGATAGACCTCAATTTCGCCCACAGTTCCTCCACCCGCGCTTTTGGGCGCTGTGGCTGGGCCTCGGCCTGCTGTGGCTGATCACCCTGCTGCCCTACCGGGTGCAACTGGGCATGGGGCGTATTCTGGGCGCGCTGATGCTGCGGGTGGCCGGTTCGCGGCGCAAGATCGCCCGGCGCAACCTGGAGCTGTGCTTCCCGGAGCTGTCCAGCAGCGAGCGTGAACAACTGCTGCGGGAGAACTTCGCTTCCACCGGTATCGCTTTCTTCGAGATGGCCATGAGTTGGTGGTGGCCCAAGCCGCAGTTGGCGAAGTTGTCCCATATAGAGGGCCTGGAGCACCTGCAGAAGGCCCAGGCAGAGGGTCAGGGGGTGATTCTCATGGCCCTGCATTTCACGACCCTGGAGATCGGCGCCGCATTGCTTGGCCAGGTGCATACCATCGACGGCATGTACCGCGAGCACAAGAACGCCGTGTTCGACTTCATCCAGCGCCGTGGCCGCGAGCGCCACAACCCGGACGCTACCGCCATCGAGCGGGAGGACGTGCGCGCCATGCTCAAGGTGCTGCGCGCCGGCCGCGCCATCTGGTACGCACCGGATCAGGACTACGGCCGCAAGCAGAGCCTGTTCGTGCCGCTGTTCGGCATCGAGGCCGCTACCGTCACCGCCACGACCAAGTTCGCTCGCCTTGGCCGCGCCATCGTACTGCCCTTCACCCAGCGCCGCCTGGAAGACGGTTCCGGCTACAAGCTGGTGATACACCCGCCGCTGTCCGACTTCCCTGGCGAAACCGAAGAGACCGACTGCCTGCGTATCAACCAGTGGGTGGAAGGCGCGGTGCGCGAATGCCCCGAGCAATACCTCTGGGCCCACCGCCGCTTCAAGACACGGCCGGAAGGCGCTCCCAAGCTTTACTGAAACCTATACTCGGAAAATCCCGCCCGGAGAGCAGTCCATGGATGCAAGCGCCGCCACCAAGAAGTCCGTGACCGGGCTGATTCTTTCTGGCGGTGGTTCGCGGGCGGCCTATCAGGTGGGGGTGCTGGGCGCGATCGCCGACCTGTTGCCAGACGCCGCCTGCAATCCTTTTCCGGTAATCGTCGGCACGTCCGCCGGCGCAGTGAACGCCGTTGGCCTGGCCTGCGGCGCGCTTCATTTCAGCCAGGCCGTTCGCCGTCTCAACGATGTCTGGCAGGCCTTCCGTTGTGGGCAGATCTACCGCAGCGACTGGCCCGGCGTGATCCGCCAGAGCTCGCGTTTCCTCGGCCACAGCCTGCTAGGCCTTGGCCGTGACATCCCAGTGGCGCTGTTGGACAACGCGCCCCTGCGCGAACTGCTGGCGAGCGAACTCGACTTCTCTGGCATTTCCGCTGCCGTCCGCACCCGCCAGCTGCGCGCCGTGGCTGTGACGGCGTTCGGCTATGAAACCGGACAGGCGGTGACCTTCTACCAGGGGCGCGCGACCATCGATCCCTGGTATCGCCACCGCCGCGTGGGCGTACCAACCCGCCTCAGCGTCGAACACCTGATGGCCAGTGCGGCGATTCCCCTGCTGTTCCCGCCAGTGCGCCTGGGGCGCGAGTACTTCGGCGATGGCGCGGTACGCCAGACAGCGCCGATCAGTCCGGCGCTGCACCTGGGCGCCAATCGGGTACTGGTGGTAGGGGTGAGTGGCAATCCGCAGGGCATGAACCCCGGCCAGGAGATGGCGCAGCTGCAGGGCGGCCGTCCGCCGACCCTGGCGCAGATCAGCGGACACCTGCTGAACAGCACCTTCATCGACAACCTGGAAAGCGATATCGAACTGCTGGAACGGATCAATCGCATGAGCCAGGCCATGCCGCCTGAGTCGCGACCACGCAATCTCAGTTCGGAGCAGGTTGAGGTGCTGGTGATTTCGCCGAGCCGAGCGATGGATGAGATCGCGGCTCGCCACCGCCGCGAGATGCCGCGCGCCATCCGCACCTTCTTGCGCGGGCCTGGGGCGACCCGGGCGAGTGGGGCGGGGGTACTCAGTTACTTGCTGTTCGAACCCGGCTACTGCAATGAGCTGATCGAACTGGGTTACCAGGACGCCATGGCCAAGCGCACTGAGCTGCAGCGCTTCCTGGGCCTGGAGATGGCGCCGGTACACCCGCAGGTGATTCCGGCGCTCTAACCCCAGTGTCACTGACCGAAGACGCCGTCTCGGTAGTCCCGCAGCGCCTGCTCGATTTCCTCTCGGCTGTTCATCACGAAGGGACCGTACTGGACGATGGGCTCGCCCAGCGGGCGCCCAGCCAGCAGCAGGACCTTTGCCCCAGCGTCGGTGGCAATCTCCAGCGCACCTTTCTCGGAGAGACGCGCCAGACGCCCTTTGCCGATGGCTTGGCCATTGACGTGCACATCCCCCTCGTAGACGTAGAGCATCACCCGCAGGCCGTCGGCCAGGCGTGGTGACACCCGGCTGTGGGCGGGAAGGTCGAGGTCGAAGACATGCGGTTCGGAATGCGGACGTTGCACGGCGCCCTCTTGGCTGATCTCGCCATCGTCGAAGCGGCCGGCGATCACCCGTGCCTCGACGCCTTCAGCCGCGCGTACCCGCGGAATCTCCGTCGGGTCGAAGTCGCGGTAGCCGGGGTCGCCCATCTTGTCCTTGCCCGGCAGGTTGAGCCAGATCTGGAAGCCGCGCATCACGCCTTCTTCCTGCTCCGGCATCTCGCTGTGGATGATCCCGCGCGCGGCGGTCATCCATTGCACGCCGCCGTTCTGCAGCAGGCCACTATTGCCCAGGTGGTCCTCATGGCGCATGCGCCCTTCGAGCATGTAGGTGATGGTCTCGAAGCCACGGTGTGGGTGTGGCGGGAAGCCGGCGACATAGTCATCCGGGTTGGCCGAGCCGAACTCGTCGAGCATCAGGAAGGGGTCGAAGCGGGGCACGCCCTGCTCGGCAAAGACGCGCGTCAGGTTGACCCCGGCGCCATCGGACGCCGGTTGGCCGGGGCGTTGTTCGAGAATCTGGCGATAGCTCATCTGGACCTCCTCAAGGTTGGAATGAGCGCGATCCTACGCCTATGAATTGGATCAATGGTGCGTGATTTTGCTTGTTTTATATCTAATTAGTGGATCTTTCTGGCGCTATCTGTAGGGGCTAATTCATTCGCCAACCGGACCTAAGGTTCGGCCTGACACGGCAATTGGGCAGATTCGCCGCTCTCGGTGAATGAATTAGCCCCTGCAGCGGCCGAATCAGGCCAGAGGCCTTACTCGGCAATCTGCAACCTGCGCGACTCGGTGTAGACGTAGCGCAGCTTCTCGTACTCGAAGGGCGTGTTGAGCTGGCCGTAGCGGAATTTGGTTGTGTAGCGTTTGTCCACCATGCGCAAGGCGGTGATCTCCGGGTGGTCACTGCTGACTTCCGGCACGTTGAGGAAGTTGATCTGGTAGTCGGCGACGTAGTCCACCACCAGCCCGCCGGTGTCTCGCAGGTTGGACGGACCGAGGATTGGCAGCATCAGGTAGGGGCCGTCGGAGACGCCGTAATAGCCCAGGGTCTGGCCGAAGTCCTCGGTCTGCTTGGGCAGCCCGATGCGTGCGGCCGGGTCCCAGAGGCCGACGACGCCGATGGTGGTGTTCAGCAGCAGGCGCCCGGTGATTTCCATGGAACGTTGTCCCTTGAGCTGGAGCAGGCTGTTCAGCAGGTTCGGCACATCGCCCAGGTTGCTGAAGAAGTTGCTCACGCCGCTGCGCACGAATCCCGGTGTGACGTAGCGATAGCCGCGCACCACGGGCAGGAACACCCATTCGTCGAAGCGATAGTTGAAGTGATAGACCCGCCGGTTCCAGGACTCATAAGGGTCGTAGACACTCAGTGCGTCGAGGGTGGAGCGTTCGAACTCGCGCTGATCCAGGCCGGGGTTGAATTTCAGGTCTTTCAGCGGCTGAGTGAAGCCGTCCTGGTCAGGCTCCTGGGCTCGAGCGAAGGGGCTTGCCAGCAGTAGGGCGATCAAGAGTGCTTTCTTAGCCACGGAAGAACTCCAGCATGGCGTCGCCGTTGACGCGGTAGTTGAGGTTGCCGCAGTGCCCGCCATGGGGGTAGACGGTCAGGCGGTCGCCCAGGGTGCGGCGCAGGAAGCCCAGGTCGCCAGGGCCGAGGATGAGGTCGTCGGCGTTGTGCATCACGGCGATCTTGCTGTTGTCCTTCAGGTAGTCCTCCAGGGCATAGAGGCTGACCTGGTCGATCAGTTGGGTCAGGCTGCCGCCGTCGTATCGGGCGCGCCAGTAGGGGATCAACTGCTCGGTGATGTAACAGTCGAAATCACATTGCAGTGCGCGCTTGTAGAACGGCGTCAGGCTGGTGCCTTCGCTGATGGGCAATTGCACCGGAGTGATCAGTCCGCGATGGTTGATCAGGTCCGAGGTGAAGGCGATGTCCGAGGACGAAAAGCGGAATGAGGTGCCGATCAGCATGGCCATCTGCTCGTTGGACAGCCGCTGTTTTGATTCCTGGAAGTCGAACAGCAGGGCATCATTGAGGTCGATGTAGCCCTTCTGCTGGAAGTAGCGGGTCAGCTTGCCCAGCACCACCTGATAGAAGGTGGTGGTGTCGTCGACGCCCTTCACGCGGGTCTGCACCAGACGATCTAGGTTGGTCACGGAGGTGTAAAGGTTCACCGGCGGATTGAGCAGTAGCACGCGCTTGAAATTGAAGCTGCGACGGGTTTCGTCCAGGTGGCTGACGAAGGCCGCCTCCAGGGCGCCGAGGCTGTAGCCGGTCAGGTAGAAGTCGGTGATCGGCAGGTCCGGATGTTGGGCACGCACCGCCTGCATCACCCGATAGAGGTCGTCGGCGTCTTCGGCGGAAAGCCCAGGGGTCGCATGACGCGAGGCGGCGGCCATGAAGTCGTAACTGGTGGGCGAAGAAAGCTGCACCACGTGGTAACCGGCGCCGTAGAACAGCTTCTTCAGGTTCTCGGCATGGGTGCTGGCGTAGTGACCGCCCGTGCCGGCAATGACGAACACCAGCGGGGCAGGGCCCTTTTGCTTGGCGAGGCGGTAGCGCAACTTCTTCACTGACCAGAAATTGTCCGGCAACTCGCTTTCGCGCTCTGGACGCAGCTTCAGGTCATAGTCGGACTGGTCGATGTCGTCGTCCGTCGGCACCGCGCTGCGCAGGTGCGGAGGCGTGGTGGCGATGGTCGCCTCGAACGGGTTGGTGATCGGAAAGCCATAACTGGCTGCATCCAGGTCCGCGGCCAGCACGGGAGCGCAGAGGGTCAGGCTGCCCAGTAGGGCGGCAAGGCGAAGACGGAGCATAGGAAAGGTCCCTGTTCAGATTCTGCGGAGTCCGGATCCCGCGGTTGCGGGCAGGCTCCAGTCACTCCCCCGGGGTTTGCCTGTCAGGGCTGCCGGGTCGCGTTCCTTATAAGCGAACGTCATGAGTGAATACCGAGCCTATGACAACTGCAAGTTCTGTGAGTGCGGGCCGTACGTCAGGCCAGGTTGTGGCAGATTGGTGGAAGGTTCTTGCATAGCGCCATTGCGGGGGTATCCTTGGCGCCGCTTACCTATTCGGAGAGAACCATGTCCAGCCGTTCGTCCCTCATCCTGCTGCTGATTCTGCTGCCGCTCTGGCTGGCCGCCAGCTACGGGGTTCGTTTCGCCCTGATGGAGGACGGCCAATGGGTCGGCCTGTGCGTCGACGAAGCGCAACGCTGGGAGTGCCAGGTGCGCGCTGGCCTGGGGCTGCTGATCCACTTCCGTGTCATCGCCTGGATCGGGTTCGCTGCCGCCCTGGTCGCTTTCTTCATACCGGGCCGTACAGGCTGGGGCCTGGCCTTGCTGGCATTGCTCTTCGCCCTGCCGGCCCTTGTGCTGTACACCGCCAGCCTCGCGGTTTTCGCCTGTGTCATCGCAGGCCTGCGGCTGGTGCGCCGCCAGGTGGCGTCGGTGCCCGTACCGGCCTGAGGATTCAACAGGTGCAAAAAAGGACGCTTCGAGCGTCCTTTTTTGTTGCCGGTGTCCCGTCCTGAAACCGCCCTTACCGCTCCTCCGAGGGAGCAGGGCCGGGTGAGGACGGCTCAGCCGCGAACCCGCAGGCTCCGCCACAGGGCGGCCAGTAGCAGGGTGCTTACCGCGGCCCAACCGATGGCCTGGAGGTTACCCAAGGTTTCTTCGTAGAGCTGGGGCACGATGCCGGCGCCGATCAGGACCGCCATCAGTGCGATCTCGCGGCGCGGGGCGGCCACCGGGCGGAACAGGTAGACCAGGGCTGGCAGCAGCAAGGCTGCGCTGGGGAAACTGCGGTAGCGGGCATCGAACACCAGGGCCAGCATCAGCACTGCGCCGGCGAAGCCGGACGCGGCCAGCCACCAGCCGCCACGGGTTTCCAGCCAGTCGAACAGGCGACTGCGCGCTCCGCCGCGAGCGGACAGGGCCAGGGCGCCGTGGGCCAGGACGATCAGATTGAGCCCAACCAGGAATACCGCCCACAACCATTCACCGACGAAGCGGCTGGTGACGCGCGCCATTTCGCCCCACAGGCCGATGCAGGCAGCGCCCACGGCCGCCAACAGCGGTAGCAGCAGGGCGGCGCGGTTGGAGGCGGGGCGACCGGCGAGTGCCAGGGTGGCGAGGAAAATCACACCGGAAACGCCCAACCACATAGGCCAGTTGGGCAGGTTGCTGACCGGACCGGCGAGCACGCCTTTGTCCTGGCGGTCAGCATCGAACAGGCCCCAGTAACCGCCGACTGCGCCTTCACTGGCGCGCTTCCAGGGCTGGTCGAAGGCTTCGATCAGGTTGTAGCCCCAACCGTTCTGCTCGGCCATGGCAACGAAGCCACGAATGAACTTGGCTTCGTTGACCCGGCTCGGTACCGCGGTTTCGCGCTGGCGGCCTTCGCTGGGCCAGCCGGTTTCACCGATGAAGATGTCCTTAGGTGCGAAGCGGTTGCCGAACACCTGGCGGATTTCGGCCGCATGGCGCAGGGCCTGGTCGATGCCGGCAGGGTCGTCTTCCCAGTAGGGCAGCAGGTGGATGGTCAGGAAGTCCACTGCCGGAGCGACTTCCGGGTGCTTCAGCCAGAATTCCCAAACGTCGGCGTAGGTCACCGGCTGCTTCACCTGAGCCTTGACCTGCTCGATCAGCTTGGCCAACTGGGCGCCAGTGACTTCCTTGCGTAGCAGGGTCTCGTTACCCACGATCACTGACTGCACCACGTCCGGGTTGGCGTTGGCGGCCTTGATCAGGGCCTCGATCTCTTTCTGGGTGTCCAGCGGGTTGCCGTTCACCCAAGCGCCCAGCATCAGCTTCAGGCCGTGTTTGCGAGCCAGCTCCGGAATGGCTTCCAGACCGGTCATCGAGTAGGTGCGCACGCAGTGGAAGCGGGTTGCCAGCAGGGCGAGGTCAGCGTCCATGCGTTCGGGGCGCAGCACGAAGGGCTGATCGAACGGCGACTGGTCTTTGTCGAATGGGCTGTAGGACGCGCACTGCAGCTTGTGGCTGGGAGTAGCAGCGTCCGGCAGGATCACTGGCTTGCCCAAGCCGTACCAGAGGCCCGCGAGGGCTAAGGCGGCGATCAGGAAGGCGAACAGGTAGGGGAGTGCAGGGAAACGGGCGTTCTGACTCATGGGTAAGGATGCTTGCGTGGGGGCAAAGCCGCGCATCTTAGCGGATTAGCCCTCATCGCTCCTACGGCCCGCAGTGGAAAATCCGCACAGGGAATGTCCGTTATGCGTGATGGTGCAACCAGGCGTGCTTGGGGATTTCCTGTTTCGGCTTGTCGCCCTTCTCGAAGCGATTCCAGATCTTCTCGTGGAAGTAGAAACCTACCGAGTTGCACAGTGGCTCGACCGCCGCCACCAATCCACCAACCGTCAGGCTGCCGGTCAGGGCGTAGGCCACGCTGAAGGCAATGCAGAAGTGCATGAGGGTGAAGGTCACGGTCTTGAGCATGGCGCACCTCAGCAATGAGAATGATTATTCGATGTGCTCAGGCTAGACCTGCCAAACGATGGATGGAAATGTTCATCCAGCATGGTGCTGATAGTTTTGCTGTATGGCTTGAGTACGACCTTGGTCGATATTGGTCTCGAGTTACGACTAAGGTCGTCTGTTGTGCTTGTACGACCGTTCTATTGTTGGCTCCACCAGCAACCCGCGCTGTGGAGGACAACAACAATGAACGACAGCACCTACAAGCGGATTCAGGAGAATCCGCGTTTTCAGGAACTGGTTTCCAAGCGAGAGCGCTTCGCCTGGATACTCTCTGCCATCATGCTGGGCCTTTATCTGGCCTTCATTCTCCTGATCGCCTTCGAGCCGCAAGTGCTCGGCACGCGCATCAGCCCTGACTCTCCGGTTACCTGGGGTATCCCGATCGGTGTCGGTCTCATCCTGTCGGCCTTCGTGCTGACCGGCATTTACGTTCGCCGCGCCAACGGCGAGTTCGACCGCCTGAACCACGAGATCCTCAAGGAGGTCCAGTAATGATCGCGCGCATCCTTGCCGTCCTCGGCCTGATGATCGTGGCGCCCGCCCTCTGGGCTGCCGGTGCCATCGAAGGCGATGTCCAGCGGCAGCCGCTGAACGCCTCGGCCATTGTCATGTTCGTCGCCTTCGTCGGCGCCACCCTGTACATCACCTACTGGGCCTCCAAGCGCAGCAAGTCGGCCTCCGACTTCTACACCGCCGGTGGCAGCATCACCGGTTTCCAGAACGGTCTGGCAATCGCCGGTGACTACATGTCGGCGGCGTCTTTCCTGGGTATTTCCGCCCTGGTGTTCACCTCCGGCTACGACGGCCTGATCTACTCCATCGGCTTCCTGGTGGGCTGGCCGGTGATCCTGTTCCTGATCGCCGAACGCCTGCGTAACCTCGGCAAGTACACCTTCGCCGACGTTGCCTCTTATCGTCTGAAACAGAAAGAAATCCGCACCCTGTCCGCCAGCGGTTCGTTGGTGGTGGTGGCCTTCTACCTGATTGCGCAGATGGTCGGCGCCGGCAAGCTGATCGAGTTGCTGTTCGGCCTCAACTACCACGTGGCCGTGATCCTGGTGGGCGTGCTGATGGTGCTCTACGTGCTGTTCGGCGGCATGCTGGCCACCACCTGGGTGCAGATCATCAAGGCGGTTCTGCTGCTCTCCGGCGCCTCCTTCATGGCGATCATGGTGCTCAAGCACGTCAACTTCGACATCGCTGCCCTGTTCAGCGAAGCCATCAAGGTCCACCCGAAAGGCGAGGCCATCATGAGCCCCGGCGGCTTGGTGAAAGATCCGATCTCCGCCATCTCCCTCGGCCTGGCCCTGATGTTCGGTACCGCGGGCCTGCCGCACATCCTGATGCGCTTCTTCACCGTCAGCGACGCCAAGGAAGCCCGCAAGTCGGTGTTCTACGCCACTGGTTTCATCGGTTACTTCTACATCCTGACCTTCATCATCGGCTTTGGCGCGATCCTGCTGGTCAGCACCAACCCGGCCTTCAAGGACGCCACCGGCGCGCTGCTGGGCGGCAACAACATGGCGGCGGTGCACCTGGCCAACGCCGTGGGCGGCAGCCTCTTCCTCGGCTTCATCTCTGCCGTGGCCTTCGCCACCATCCTGGCGGTGGTTGCCGGCCTGACCCTGGCCGGTGCCTCGGCCGTGTCCCACGACCTCTACGCTTCCGTGTTCAAGAAGGGCAAGGCGAGCGAGAAGGACGAGCTGCGCGTATCGAAGATCACCACCGTGGTCCTGGGCTTCGTGGCCATCGGCCTTGGCATCCTGTTCGAGAAGCAGAACATCGCCTTTATGGTCGGCCTGGCGTTCTCCATCGCCGCCAGCTGCAACTTCCCGGTCCTGATCCTCTCCATGTACTGGAAGAAGCTGACCACTCGTGGCGCGATGATCGGTGGCTGGCTCGGCCTGATCACCGCCGTTGGCCTGATGGTCCTCGGCCCAACCATCTGGGTGCAGATCCTCGGCCATGCGACCCCGGTCTACCCCTACGAGTACCCGGCGCTGTTCTCCATCCTGGTTGCCTTCATCGGTATCTGGTTCTTCTCCATCACCGACAAGTCGACCGCTGCAGACGAGGAGCGTGCGCGCTTCTACCCGCAGTTCGTGCGTTCTCAGACTGGCCTGGGCGCCAGCGGTGCCGTCGCGCACTGATTCGACGTTATCCCTTGCAAGACTTGGGGCAGCCTTCGGGCTGCCCTTTTTGTTGTTCGTGGGGTCTGCTGTGCTCCCTGTCCCACGTGCTGCGCGTGTAAGGTCTGCACGTGATGGTTAGCCTTCGATAGGGGCCATCAGTAACCGCAATCAACCTTCTACAGGGAGCGACAATGGAAACCATGGATTGCAGAAGCCTTGACGAGGTTCGAGCCCAGATCGATTCGCTCGACCGCCGAATAGTCGCCTTGCTCGCCGAACGAGGTGCCTATGTGCGGCAGGCCGCTCGGTACAAGCGTGACCAGGCGGAGGTCGAGGCGCCGCAACGGGTGGCTGCCGTCATTGCTCGGGTCCGGGCGCTGGCAGCGGAGTCAGGGGCCGACGAGCGCGTGGTCGAAGCCGTCTATCGGGCAATGATCTCGGCCTTTATTGAGGCCGAACTCAGCGAGCATTCCCGGCTTCGCCAAGGCAACGGGCAGGTTGCGGGAGGAGGCGGCTAGATCATCCCGAACAGCAACAGCACGACCACGATGACCAGCAGCACCCCGACCATGCCCGACGGGCCGTAGCCCCAGTTGCGGGAGTGGGGGAAGACCGGCAGGCCGCCGATCAGCAGCAGGATCAGGATGATGAGCAGCAGAAGGGTGATCATGGGGACTCCTCGATGGCAACATTGACCATGCTCCCAGTTACCGACTGACCACCTTCCGTGGTAGTTCAAGGAAAACGACCCTGTGGATAACTCACCGTGAGCTACCGGATCGCCGCTGATGCCGTGTTGCTGCTGCACCTGAGCTTCATCCTCTTTGTCGTGCTGGGTGGGTTGCTGGTGCTGAAGTGGCCGCGTCTTGTCTGGCTGCACCTGCCAGCGGTGGTCTGGGGCGCCACGGTGGAATTCCTGCATCTGGCCTGCCCGCTCACGCCCCTGGAGAACCGTCTGCGATTAGCTGCGGGGGAGCAGGGATTCAGCGGCGGATTCATCGAACACTACCTGGTGCCGGTGATCTATCCGGCGGGGCTGACGCCGGGCATTCAGCTCTGGCTCGGGGTTGTCGTGCTGCTGATCAACCTGGTGCCCTACTGCCTGCTGGCGAGGCGTTCGATGATGCGCCGCTAGCGGCGTTTGCCCTCATCATTCAGCAGCGTGATTCAGGGGCGGCGGGATTATGGCCTTCGCTACACTGCGGTTCATCTACCGCACAAGCATAAAAGGCACCTCACCATGCACAACCGCATCATGATCACCGGCGCCGGTTCCGGCCTCGGTCGCGAAATCGCCCTGCGCTGGGCGCGCGAGGGCTGGAAGCTGGCCATGTCCGACGTCAACGAGGCCGGCCTGGCTGAAACCCTCAAGCTGGTCCGTGAGGCTGGCGGCGATGGTTTCACCCAGCGCTGCGACGTACGCGACTACAGCCAGCTCACCGCGTTCGCCCAGGCCTGTGAAGAGAAGCTCGGTGGCATCGACATCATCGTCAACAACGCTGGCGTTGCCTCGGGTGGCTTCTTCGAGGAGTTGTCCCTGGAGGATTGGGACTGGCAGATCGCGATCAACCTGATGGGGGTGGTCAAGGGCTGCAAGGCCTTCCTGCCTCTGCTGCAAAAGAGCAAGGGTCGAATTGTCAACGTCGCTTCCATGGCTGCACTGATGCAGGGGCCGGCGATGAGCAACTACAACGTCGCCAAGGCCGGCGTGGTGGCTCTGTCGGAAAGCCTGCTGATCGAACTGAAAGAAGAGGGCGTGGGGGTGCATGTGGTGTGCCCGTCCTTCTTCCAGACCAACCTGCTGGACTCCTTCCGTGGCCCGACCCCGGCGATGAAGCAGCAGGTGGGCAAGCTGCTGGAAAGCTCGCCAATCAGCGCGGCCGATATCGCCGACTACATCTTCCAGGAAGTGACCGCCGGCACCTTCATGATCCTGCCTCACGAGCAGGGCCGCATGGCCTGGGCGGTAAAGCAGAAGAACCCGCAGGCGCTCTACGACGAAATGGCCAGCATGGCCGCCAAGATGCGCGCCAAGCACCACGGCAACGCCTGATCGGGGCTGTCTGACCGGTCAGCTTCGGCACTGTTCGGGGTTGCCCGGCGGCGGACCGGGGGAGTAGGGTTTCTCCCCCGGCCTCGGCCAACTCGGATGGACCCTCGTGAAACCCTTCTCCCGAGCGCTGCTGATGCTGGCGCTGGTGCTTGCCGCGATCAACCTGCGGCCCGGTATCACCTCACTTGCCCCCCTGATCGAACGTATTGCCCACGAACTGGCCCTGAGTCGCAGCCTGATCAGCCTGACGACCGCACTGCCGGTGCTTTGCATGGGGCTCCTGGCTCCCCTGGCCCCACGCCTGGCGGTGCGATTCGGCCTGGAGCGGGTTATCACCGTCTGCCTCGTGTTGATCGGCCTTGCGCTACTGGCGCGTCTGGGCGGCCATGCCAGTGCCGTGCTGATTGGCAGCGCGGTGGCCATGGGGGCAGGAATCGCCGTTGCCGGCCCCTTGTTGTCCGGCTTCATCAAGCGTCATTTCCACCACCAGATGGGGCGTGTGGTTGCCTGGTATTCCCTGAGCATGACGATTGGCGGTGCCGCCGGGGCCGTTCTGACTCCACCGGTGACCCAACTGCTGGGTGACCAGTGGCACTTCGGTCTGGCCTTCTGGTCCCTGCCGGCGCTGCTGGCGGTGCTGCTCTGGCTGTGCCTGCCCAATCGCGCCGAACCCTCCAGCGAAGCGGGGCAGGGCGGCTTGCCGTGGGGCGAGCCGCGGGCTTGGCTGATGACCGCCTTCTTCGCGCTCCAGGCCGGCCTGTTCTATGCCCTGACTACCTGGCTGGTGGCTCGTTACCATGAGGCCGGTCTCAGCCTGCTGCGCAGCAACAGCCTGTTCAGTTTCTTCATGCTGGTGGGCCTGCCCAGCGCTTTCATCCTGCCCTGGATGGCCCAGCGCTTCGACAACCGCTATCAGCTGCTGCTGGTCTGCGGCCTGATCAGCACCATCTGCCTGGGCATGATCTGCTTCCAGCCGACCCTGACTCCGGAAGTCTGGGCGGCGCTGCTGGGCCTGGGGCTGAGCGGTTCCTTCGCACTATCCCTGGTGCTGCCGCTCTACGAAGCTGACGCGCCCCTGGCGGTGAGCCGCTGGACCGCGATGATGCTGTTCGCCGGCTACGGCCTGGGCAGCCTTACGCCGATCCTCGCCGGCCTCGGCCGTGACCTGGCAGGCAACTACCAGGTGCCGTTCATGGTGATTACCGGGCTGGCGCTGGTCATGTGCGGGCTCGCCTGGCTGCTGGGCCGCGGCAAGCGTTGAGGACTTCGACGCATTTCCTTTCTCCCGTGGCAGTCCTGTGTTAGAAGGCTGCCACTGTTTTACTGGAGTGCCCGTGTGGAGTCCGAATCCATTGTCTATGGCTGCATCCGCGACTGGCCGTCGCTCGACGATCAGGCGCATCGCCTGCGCCGCGAGACCAACCGCAGTGTGCTGGCGAGCCTGCCCAGTGGCGAGGCCTGGCCCTTTCTCGGTCGCGAAATGTTCTCCTGCTGCGAGCAACCGGGCGAAGGTCTGTTTCGCACTCAAGTGATCCACTTCGGCGCTAGCTATCCGGCGGTGGAGTACGAGTGGAGTCTGTGGGTGAAGGCGTTCGAAGCCCTGCTCAAACAGCTCTACTGGAGCAGCGCCGTGGTCCATCTGGAAACCGAACTCAACGGCATTCACACCTTCCGCTGGGAAAGCGAGCAGGGCTTGCACAGTCCCCAGGAAGACAACCTGCGGGTGCGCTGCGCCTGGGAACGTGAAGGCGGCGTACACGGCTGATCCGTCTACCCACTCGTCCCGCACATCAAGGGATTGCCCCATGCTCAACTACCTCTGGTTCTTCCTCGCTGCGCTTTTCGAAATCGGCGGCTGCTACGCCTTCTGGCTTTGGCTGCGGATGGGCAAGAGCGCCTGGTGGGTCGTCCCCGGCCTGCTCAGCCTGACCCTCTTCGCCCTGCTGCTCACCCGCGTGGAAGCCGCCTACGCCGGCCGCGCCTATGCGGCCTATGGCGGCATCTACATCGTCGCCTCGCTGCTCTGGCTCGGCGTGGTGGAGCGCACCCGCCCGCTGGCCAGCGACTGGTTCGGTGCGGCGCTGTGTGTGATGGGGGCCACCATCATCCTGCTGGGGCCGCGCTTCTCGCAGAATTGACGCCGACCCCTGCCGCGCCGAACAGCTATTGCCAGTGAGTTCGCCCCATGGGATCAGGGACAGGTCGAAACTGCTGGCACCTTGCTGCTTGACCGCTGTCGAACCCCACATGGCAACCCGGAAAGAGGCCTCCAAGGCTGCCGATACAGATTCCGGGCGACAACCCCCCCCTGCCGCGCAGGAGGATGCTGGATGAAACAGCCGTCATCAGGGACAGCGGCGCGTGTCCTGGTGGCGCTCTATGCATCGCTCCTCCTGGGCTGCACCTCGCTGCCCCGCATCAACCCCGACATGATCCACTCGCCGGCCACCCCCGTGCAGGTGGACGGCACCCATGGCCCGCTTTCGGATGAGCGCAGCAAGGCCATTCTCGACCGGCTCAAGGCTTCCGGTATGGAAACCAACATCTTCGACCTGCACCTGGCGATCGAAGAGTCCCTGGTCGGCAGCCCGCTCACCACCGGTAACCGGGTCGACCTGCTGCAGGACGGCCCGCAAACCTACGAAGCGATGTTCGAGGCGATCGAGGCCGCGCGGGATCACATCAACATGGAGACTTACATCCTCGAAGGCGATGACGTGGGACAGCGCTTCGCCGACGCACTGATCGCCAAGCAGCGCAGCGGCGTACAGGTCAACCTGATCTACGACAGTGTCGGCACCCTGGGCACGCCGCCGGCCTTCTTCGCGCGCTTGCGCGAATCCGGCATCAGGCTGGTGGAGTTCAATCCGGTCAATCCCATGAGCGCCAAGGCCGGCTGGGAACTCAACCAGCGCGACCACCGCAAGCTGCTGATCGTCGACGGGCGCGTCGCCATTCTCGGCGGGGTGAACATCAGTGGCGTGTACTCCAGCGGTTCCTTCGGTTCGAGCCGTCAGGGCAAGCCGGAACGCGATCTGCCCTGGCGCGATACCGACCTGCGCATCGAAGGTCCGGTGGTCGCGGACCTGCAAAAACTCTTCATCACCACCTGGGACCGGCAGAAAGGCGGGCCCCTGGTCGCGCGCCACTACTTCCCGCCCCTGGAGCGCAAGGGCCGCGAGGTGGTGCGGGCCATCGGCAGTTCGCCGGACGAGCCGTACAGCCAGATATACGCCACCCTCATCTCCGCACTGCGTAGCGCGCAGAGTGAAATCTGGCTGACCAGCGCCTACTTCGTGCCCGACCCGCAGTTGCTCGATGCCCTCAAGTCCGCCGTGGCCCGTGGCGTCGACGTACGCATTGTGGTGCCCAGCAGCACCGACTCCTGGTTGGTTTTCCACGCCGGTCGAGCCTATTACACCGAGTTGCTGGAGGCCGGCGTGCGGCTCTACGAGCGCCGCGACGCGCTGCTCCATGTGAAGGCAGGGGTGATAGATGGTGTCTGGTCCACGGTGGGGTCTACCAACCTCGACTGGCGCAGCTTCCTGCACAACCAGGAGGTCAACGTCGTCGTGCTGGGGGCGGACTTCGGCGCGCGGATGCGCAAAGCGTTTCTGGAGGATGTGAAAGGCTCGGACGAACTGACCGTCGAGGCGTGGCAGCGCCGTCCCATTCGCGCCCGTCTCAGCGAGCGGATCGGGCGCGTCTGGGAATACTGGCTTTAGGCGGGGGGGGCGAAAGGCGTGGTGACGACAGTAGGGGGTTGGCTGCGGGCCAGGACCTCGTCTGCCCGGGCACGATGGTAGGCCGCTTCGTGCAACGCCTGGGCATCGGCCAGGAGCAGACCCAGGGCCGACGCGAGCCGAGCGGATTCCTGGGGCAGGACGTTGTTGCCGTTGCCGCTCTCCAGGATGCGCAGCAGGTCGCCGAGGGCGGCCATGCGCTGGTTGGCGGCTTCGAACAGGTGGTTCGAAGGCGCCTGGACGTTCACGTAGAGAACGTCGCCATAGGGCTGGGAGGAAAGTGAAAGTGGGGTGAAATCGGTAACCGTGCATCCGCATTGCGGCAGATCGCCTGTGGTGCTGATGCATATCTGCGTGGTGTGTAGGCTTTGCATATCCTTGCTTCCTCGCTTACCAGAGAAGCCGCACCTTACCGTCACGACACGGTAGGGCGGCGGGCCGTGCAGGGGTCGCAAACCGGTTACGCGAGGAAAACCCGGCAAGGCCGAAGCCTTCCCTGCACGGCCCACCATGTAGCAATTGCGTACCAGGTGGGTCGTGACCTGCGTGAAGTTCGGGTTGCGACTCCCGATCGCGGTTCCAACCGCAACGGTCAGGGACTCTAGCGAGCGGCGTTGTAGGCGCTCAAGGTTGAAGGTCTGTACGAAATGTCTCGCCAGTGCGAGGGAATTTATAAGCAAAGACAGTCGATTCGCGCATCGGAGAGTACGTCGCACGTGTCGAGCGAAAGTCTCGTTCTAGAGCGGTTTATGCGTTTTTCGCGGAAATTGCCGACGAAATGCAGGGTGAATTCGAGCCTACTGTCATCATTTCATCACAGGGCATCTACACTCTGACTTCAGAGTCTATTGGTGCTCTGTGCTTTGTTTGGGTCGCCCCGTGGCGGCCTTTTTTGTGCCTGCCGTTTTTTTCGCCCACCCTGCCACTGGTGGATCGATCACCACTTGGACGCTTCCCCACTGCGGGTTGAGTCCCTGCGAGGGAATGGGAGCTACTCCTCCAGCCACTCTTTGGGCACGTCCAGCTTGAGCATCAGCTGGCAGAGTTGGCTGTCGGGATCGTAGGCGATCACCGCCTCACCTTTCTGCAACGCCCGGCGGACGCGTTCCACGCGGGTTTCCAGTGGGGTGTCGTCGCCGTTGTCGGTACCTTCGCGAGTCACGAAGTCCTCGATCAGGCGGGTCAGGGTATCGGCTTCGAGCAGGTCAAAGGGAATGAGCATCGGGAGATCTCCAGCGGGGGCGAAATGCTAACGCCCCCGCGCCATGCCGTCACCCGTCCACGCTCTGGCGCAGGATAAAGCGCTCCAGCGTGGCGAACAGCAGGGCGCTGTCCAGAGGCTTGCCGAGGAAGTCGTCCATGCCGGCGTCGGCGCCAGCCTGGCGGTGTTCTTCGAGGATATGCGCAGTCAGTGCGACGATCGGCACCGGTGGCCAGTTGCGGTTGCGTTCGAGCCGACGAATCTGCCGGGTGGCCTCGAAGCCGTCCATTTCCGGCATTTCGCAATCCATCAGAATCAGCTGGATGCCCTCCGGGTCGCGCTGATACTCGTCCACCGCCGCTACGCCATTGGTCACGGTACGGACCAGATAGCCGCGCTTCTTGAGGAAGCCCTGGACCACCATCTGGTTCACCGGGTTGTCTTCAGCCACCAGGATGCAGGGTGTGGCGCTCACCCGGCGGCGCTCTTCCTGTTGCTGGGTACGCTCTTCCAGACGCCGCTCACGGTAGAGTTCCTGCAGGGTATCGCGCAGTTGTGCCAGGGTAAGCGGCCGGGCCAGGGCCCGCAGGCGCAGTCCAGCGCCTGCGGGGAGCTGCTGGCTGTGTTCCGGCGAGCAGATCAGCAGCACGCGCTGGCCGTGCTCCAGGTGCGGACGCAGCTTGTCTACCCAGCGTTCCGGGTCCCCCGGCCAGGGTGCCTGCAACACCAGCAAGGGCGGTACGGCGAAGTCTTCCAACTGGTCGATCAGTCTGGCCGGGTCCTGGCATCGCTCGCAGCGCATACCCCAGCGGCCGAGCAGGCGACTCAGGGCGTCCAGGCCAAGGGCGTCCTGGCAGGCGAGCAGAGCCGTGCGGCTGTCCAACAGCTGGTTCATTTCGTCGCTATTGAACTCGCCGGGCTGCAGGGGAACATCGAAGCTGAAGCGGGTGCCCTGGTTGAGGGTGCTCTGTACTTCGATGCGCCCGCCCATCATTTCCACCAGTTCTTTGCTGATCGCCAGGCCCAGGCCGCTGCCACCGTAGCGGCGCGTGGTGCTGGAGTCGCCCTGGGCGAAGGAATCGAACAGCTGGGCCAACGCTTCGGGCCGGATGCCGATGCCACTGTCAATGACGCTGAACACAAGGTGCGTCTTGCCTTCCGAGGTGCGGCGCAGACTGAGGTTGAGCGCCACATGGCCTTCGGCCGTGAACTTGAGGGCATTGCCCAGCAGGTTCATCAGCACCTGCTTGAGCCGCGTCGGGTCACCCAGGATGCGTCGAGGCACCCCGGTGTCCAGGCTGAGGTGCAGGCCCAGGCGCTTGTCCATGGCCTGGGCGGTGAACAGACCGAGCGTGTCCGACGCCAGGTCTTCCAGGTCAAACTCGATGTTTTCCAGTTCCAGCTTGCCCGACTCGATTCGGGCGAAGTCGAGGATGTCGTTGATCACCGTCATCAACGCGGTGCCCGAGCTGGAAATGGTGTCGACGTAGAAGCGCTGGCTGCGGTCCAGCGGGGTTTCCTTGAGCAGTTGCAGCATGCCCAGCACGCCATTGAGCGGGGTGCGGATCTCGTGACTCATCGTGGCCAGGAAGCGGCTCTTGGCCTGGTTTTCGAAATGCGCTTGCTCGGCGGCCTGGCGCGAACGGAAGCCTTCTTCCTTGAGGGTGTTGATACGGTCCGCCAGGCCGATGGAGAGGGTGATCAGTTCGATGGCGACGCCGATTTTCACCACGGTGGCGCCGAACAACCCCAATACCTCGACGCCCAGCGAACCGGTAGTGATCTGGATGAAGGCGAACAGCAGCACACCCCAGGCCAGGGTGTAGTAGGAGCCGTAGCGCAAACCCTTGCGCCAGACGTAGATGCCGGTGAACAGGAGGAAGGCGGAGATTGCCGAGACCGTGAGGCTGGCGAGGATATTCCAGTTCTGCAGGCCGATCAGCGGGAAGCTGAGCACCGCCACCAGGGTCGCGGCCATCAGTCCGCGCAGCACCTGGTCCAGACGTGGGAAGTGCAGTCTGGTGTGGAGGAAGTGGCGGCTGAACTGCACTGCAGTCAGGCAATGCAGGTACATGAAGATGTAGATCGCCACCGACTGCAGCCCCACATGGTCCGGCAGCAGCTTGAACAGCATGCCGTCGAAGCAGGCCGCGAGCAGGCCGACGTTGAGGTTGTAGGCCAAGTACCAGAGGTAGGCCGGTTCGCGCAGCGATAGATAGAGGAACAGGTTGTAGAAAAACATGGCGAACAGCACGCCATAGAAGGCGCCGTTGAACCCCATGAGGTTCTCCTGGGCGGCGGCGCTGGCGTCAAAGGTGCTGAACACCAGCGGCACAAACAGCGTGCTGGTGCTTTCCACCCGCAGGATCAGCGTGCTCTGGCCCGGCTCGACGCGAAGGGGGAACCAGAAGTTGCGCACATGTACCGGGCGCTGGGAGAACGCGAACCGGTCGCCGGATTCCTGGGCCTGCACGCGGCCGTCAGCGGCGATGTAGTAGAGGCGGATGTCGTCCAGCAGCGGATAGTTGGCCTCCAGGTAGCCGTCCAGGGCGTGGGTGCGCTGGTTGTCCAGGTGCACCTTGAACCACCAGACCGAACGGTTCTTGCCGAGGTTCGCCTGTTTCCCCGGCAGTTTCCTGAATGCCGGATCGGGGAGCTTGCGTACCTGTTCGAGGTCGAGTTCGCCCTTGGGGTCTTCCAGGTATTCGACCCAATGGCCGAGGGGAAGGCGCAGTTGATCCCGGTCGAGCGGCACAGCCTCCTGGGCGAAGGCGGGCCGGCAGATCCAGAGCATAAGAAAGACCAGACCGAGTGCGACAGTTTTCACACAGCCTGAAAGGTGAAGCATGGGTGACCACCCGTGTTGTTATGCGTCCCTGGATGGCACTTTGCTCCTAGTGGGCTCGCCCTTCAAGGGCTGCCGTCACCCTTTCCCACAAGACTTTCCACGGTCGGGACGCGTGTCTCGCTCTCCATCTGTGCGTCATGCTCCAGCTGATGGCTGAAGGGCTCCAGGGACTGCTGGCTGTTCACGGCGTCGCTGGCGAAGACCGGCGGGCTCATCAGGTAGGCGCCGAGCAGGCGGGTCAGGGCCTCCAGGCTGTCGATGTGGGTGCGCTCATAGCCATGGGTGGCATCGCACCCGAAGGCCACGAGGGCGGTGCGGATGTCATGGCCGGCGGTGACTGCCGACTGGGCGTCGCTGTGGTAGTAGCGGAACAGGTCGCGGCGCAGCGGAATGGACTGGGCCTCCGCCAGGCGCAGCAAATGCCGCGAGAGGTGGAAGTCGTAGGGGCCGCCGGAGTCCTGCAGGGCAACGGTCACCGCATGTTCGCTGGAGTGCTGGCCGGGGGCGACCGGGGCTATGTCGATGCCGACGAACTCGCTGACATCCCAGGGCAGTGCGGCAGCCGATCCGGAGCCGATTTCCTCGGTGATGGTGAACAGCGGGTGACAATCGATGGGAGGCACCAGGCGGGCCTCGGTGATGCCTTTGAGCGCGGTGAGCAGGGCGGCCACCCCGGCCTTGTCGTCGAGATGCCGCGCGCTGATATGCCCGCT
This sequence comes from Pseudomonas sp. BN415, assembly GCF_029871195.1. Lineage (NCBI taxonomy): Bacteria > Pseudomonadati > Pseudomonadota > Gammaproteobacteria > Pseudomonadales > Pseudomonadaceae > Pseudomonas > Pseudomonas sp. BN415. The sequence continues at coordinate 65,018 of NZ_SSOK01000067.1, read as the reverse complement.
TTCGGTGAACTCCGGCAGGGGGTCGAAGGCGACGAAGTCGCCCACTGAAACGCCAAGGGTCTCGCAGTCGGCCCGGGTTGTGCTGTAGGCATCCAGGCGCAGCTCCACGTGGTCCCAACTGATGGGCAGGCTATCCACCTGGGTGTTGAAGGCGTGCCCGGAGGCCAGCAGGGGCAGCACGCTGCCGCGCAGGATCCGGCCGTCACCGAACAGGCTGACGCGGCTGCCCTCGGCGAAGCGACTGGACCAGCAGCCTACGGGAGCCAGGCCGAGGCGGCCGTTGTCCTTCACCTCACGGACGATGGCGCCGATGGTGTCCAGGTGCGCTGAAACCGCGCGGTCGGGGCTGCTCTGCCGGCCCTTGACCGTGGCGCGGATGGTTCCGCGCCGGGTCAACTCGTAGGGAATGCCGATCTCGTCCAGCCGCTCGGCGACGTAGCGCACGATGGTGTCGGTAAAACCGGTGGGGCTGGGAATGGCGAGCATCTCCAGCAGCACCTTCTGCAGGTAGGCGAGGTCGGGTTCGGGACGTGTCTGGCTCATGGCTGCTCCTCGGAATGCTGCACGGCGCTGGACGCCGCGATTGCCGCCGGCATAGTCCTGCAGGATGGATGGAGCCCGCGATGCCTGTCGGTGGCTCGTGGTAATGGGTATCGCTCCGCTCCACCCATCCTACGAAGGCAGGTCAGGGCGTGCGGCTCAATGGAAACAACAGGTCAATAAAGCGCTCCGCGGTCGGTTGCGGCTGGTGGTTGGCCAGGCCGACCCGCTCGTTGGCTTCGATCAGTACGTAGTCCGGCTGGTCGGCGGCGGGTACCAGCAGGTCCAGGCCCACCACCGGGATTTCCAGGGTGCGTGCGGCGAGGATGGAGGCTTCTGCCAGGGCCGGGTGCAGGGTCGCGGTAACGTCTTCCAGGGTGCCGCCGGTATGCAGGTTGGCGGTGCGTCGCACGGCCAGACGGGTGCCAGCGGGCAGCACGTCGTCATAGCCAACGCCCGCGGCGCGCAGGGTGCGTTCGGTTTCCCCGTCGAGGGGGATGCGGCTTTCGCCTTGAGTGGCCGCCTGGCGGCGGCGGCTCTGGCGTTCGATCAGTTGGCGCAAGGTCCGCTGGCCGTCGCCCATCACCTCGGCCGGGCGGCGGATGGCCGCGGCGACCACTTCGTAGTTGATCACCACCACCCGCAGGTCGAACCCCGTGTGGCAGCTCTCCAACAACACCCGGCTGTCGAAGTGCTCGGCGTTGGCGATGGCGGTCTTCACCTCGTCCAGGTTGCGCAGGTCCACCGCCACGCCCTGGCCCTGCTCGCCGTTCACCGGTTTGACGACCAGGCTGCCGTGCTCGGCGAGGAAGGCGGCGTTGTCCGCGTCGCTACCGGCCAGGCGCTGGGCCGGCTGGCGAATGCCCACTCGGGCGAGGGCGCGGTGGGTCAGGTGCTTGTCCTGGCAGAGGGTCATGCTCACCGCGCTGGTGAGGTCGCTCAGGGACTCCCGGCAACGGATGCGCCGGCCGCCCTGACTGAGGCTGAACAGCCCGCCCTCGGCATCGTCCACCTGCACTTCGATACCACGGCGCAGGGCCTCGTCAACGATGATGCGGGCGTAGGGGTTGAGTTGCTCTTCGGGGCCGGGGCCGATGTACAGGGTGTGGTTGATGCTGTTCTTGCGCTTGACCGCGAAGGTGGCCAGGTCCCGGAAACCCAGCTTGGCGTAGAGCGCCTTGGCCTGGCGGTTGTCGTGCAGCACCGAGAGGTCGAGGTAATTGAGTCCACGGCTCATGAAGTGCTCGATCAGGTGACGAACCAGCGCTTCGCCCACGCCGGGACGGCTGCATTGCGGGTCCACCGCCAAACACCAGAGGCTGGAGCCGCCTTCCGGGTCGTCGAACGCCTTGAGATGGTTGAGGCCCATGACGGCGCCGATCACCTGGCTGTCGTCTTCGTCCTCGGCCAGCCAGTAGACCGGCCCGCCCAGATGGCGTGGGGTGATGGCGTCCTGATCCACCGGCAGCATGCCGCGGCAGCGGTAGAGCTGATTGACCGCTTGCCAGTCGGCGTCGCCCAGGGCACGACGGATGCGGAAGCCGCGAAAGGCCCGGCGTGCCGGACGGTAGTCGGGGAACCAGAGGCGCAAGGTGTCGGATGGGTCGAGGAAGAGATGCTGCGGCGCCTGGGCCAGTACCTGCTGGGGGGCGGCGACATAGAGGGCGATATCGCGCTCGCCGGGCTGTTCGTCCAGTAGTTCGCGGGCAAGGCTCGCCGGATCGGGAAACGTGTGGCCGAGCAGCAGGCGGCCCCAACCACAGTGGAGTATTTGTGGCGCGTCGTGGGGCTCCTGGTGGCCTTCGGCGAGGCGTGCCTGCAGGCGCTGATAGGACGGCGTCTGGCCACGCAACAGGCGCTGGCTGTGCAGGGTGTGGGTTTTCATCGATTCAGAGTCCCTGTTGGTTGAGCCAGAGGTTGAGCGCGGCCATTTGCCAGAGCTTCGAGCCCCTTAGCGGGGTGATGTCCTCCGACGGGCTGGCGAGCAGGCGTTCGAGCATGGCCGGTTGGAACAGCCCGCGATCCTGGCTCGGGTCCAGCAGCAGTTCGCGCACCCACTCGCGGGTGCGGCCTTCCAGGTGTTTGAGGCCGGGAACCGGGAAATAGCCCTTGGGGCGGTCGATCACCGCCTGGGGAATGACCTGGCGCGCGGCGGCCTTGAGCACCGCCTTGCCGCCGTCGTCCAGCTTGAAGCGCGACGGGATGCGCGCCGACAGCTCGGCTACCCGGTAGTCGAGGAACGGCACCCGCGCTTCCAGGCCCCAGGCCATGGTCATGTTGTCTACCCGCTTCACCGGGTCGTCCACCAGCATCACCGTGCTGTCCAGGCGCAGGGCCTTGTCCACCGGGTCGAGGGCGCCGGGGTGCTCGAAATGCTGGCGCACGAAGTCCCCGGCCAGATCGGGAGTGAGCCATGCCGGCTGCACCGTGGCCTGGTACTCGGTGTGGGGGCGGTCGAAGAAGGCGGCGCGGTAGCTGTTGAACGGGTCGCGGGTATCGGCCAGTGGTGGGTACCAGTGGTAGCCGCCGAACAGCTCGTCGGCGCCCTGGCCGCTCTGTACCACCTTGCAATGCTTCGAGACTTCGCGGGCGAGCAGGTAGAAGGCAATGCAGTCGTGACTGACCATCGGCTCGCTCATGGCGGAGAAGGCGGCGGGGAGCTGCTCCAGCACTTCGTGCTCGCCGATGCGCAACTGCTGGTGGCGGGTGCCGTAGTGGCGGGCGATCAGGTCGGAGAATTCGAATTCATCGCCCCGTTCGCCACCGGCATCCTGGAAGCCGATGGAGAAGGTGGCCAGTCGTTCCACGCCGGCTTCGGCCAGCAGGCCCACCAGCAGGCTGGAATCCACGCCGCCGGAGAGCAGCACGCCCACTTCGCGGGCGGCGCGCTGGCGGATCGATACGGCGTCGCGCAGGCTGCCCAGCAAGCGGTCGCGCCAGTCCTCGAAGCCGAGGCCCTGTTCGTCCTCGCGCGGGCCGTATTCCAGCTCCCACCAGGTGCCCTGGCTGTAATTGCCGTCGGCGTCGATCTGTATCCAACTGGCCGGCGGCAGCTTTTCCACACCCTTGACCAGGGTACGTGGCGCCGGCACCACGGAATGGAAGTTGAGGTAGAAGTTCAGCGCTTCCGGGTCCAGTGAGGCGTCCAGATCCCCGCCCTGTAACAGGGCCGGCAGGCTGGACGCGAAACGCAGGCGCTGGTCGGTGCGCGACAGGTACAGCGGCTTGATGCCGAGGCGGTCGCGAGCGAGGAACAGGCGCTGGCTGTCGCGCTCCCAGATGGCCAGGGCGAACATGCCGTTGAGCCTGGGCAGCATGTCCCTGCCCCAGGCGTGCCAGGCCTTGAGCAGTACCTCGGTGTCACCGTCGGAATGGAAGTGGTAGCCCAGGGCGAGCAGCTCCTTGCGCAGCTCGGGGTAGTTGTAGATGGCGCCGTTGAACACCATGGCCAGGCCCAGCTCGGGGTCCAGCATGGGCTGCCCGGAGGCGTCGGCCAGGTCCATGATCTTCAGCCGTCGATGGCCCAGGGCGATCGGTCCCTGGCTGTGCAGGCCCCACGCGTCGGGGCCGCGGGGTGCCAGATGGTGGGTGATTCTATCGAGGGCGGCCAGGTCGGCCGGTTGTTTGTCGAAACGAAGTTCTCCAGAAATGCCGCACATAAGTCCTTACCGGTGTTGCCGTTGGGGAGTTCGTGCCCGAAGGCACTAAAGGGTCCGACCCCTGTGCGCTTTCTGGAGTTTTATATCGATTGGTTATAACCGGATGGGGCTTCAGCCCAATAGCCGTTGGGCTGCCAGGGAGAGGCTCACCGCTACCAGCATCAGGGCGAATAGTCGCTGCAGGGTGGCGCCCCGCAGGCGAGTGGCCAGTAAGTTGCCGCAGAGCACACCGATGGCGCCGCCCCCCGCCAGGCCGCCGAGCAGGGCCATGGGAGGCTGGGCACCGGTCAGGTAGAGGAGGAAACCGCCGCCGGAAACCAGCGCGATCACCGCCATCGAGGTGGCGGTGGCAGCCAGCATCGACAGCGGGGTGAACCACAGCAGTGCCGGCACCACGAGGAAACCACCCCCCACGCCCATGACTCCGGAGAGCAACCCGACACCCGCGCCGATGGTCACCAAGGGCGCGCTACGCAGCGGACCGGAATGGCCCTGTGGCAGGCCGGCACCCCGCCACATGCGCCAGGCGGACCAGAGCACCAGCAGGCAGAAACCCAGGATCAGCGCGGACTCGGGGATGAGACGCCCCAACCACTGGCCGACGGCGTTGCCGGGTAAACCGCTGATGGCCAGCAGCAGGACCGGACGCCAGGCCACCAGGCCCTGGACGGTACGGGGAATGGCGCCGATGGCGGCGGACAGGGCCACGGCGCCCAGGCTCACGCCGATGGCGTCGCGCAGTGGCAGGTGCAGGCTGAGTAGCAGGGGCAGGGCCACCAGAGAACCGCCGGCACCGGTCAGGCCGAGCAACAGGCCAAGGATGGCGCCGATGGCCAGGGCTTCGAGAAGGAGAAGGTCCATGGTCAGGCGTTCTGGCCGCGGATCAGGCGGCGCAACGCAAAGCGGTTGGGGTGGCAGGCCTCGGCTACGGCGCGCGGCACCGGCAACGGCTCGTCGTCGAGCCAGGCGGCCAGCAACTCGCCGGACAGCGGCGCGGTAATCAGCCCGCGCGAGCCATGAGCGCTGTTCACGTAGAGACCGTCGAACCAGGGTGCCGCTACCTCCGGCACCTGGCGCGCGTCCTTGGCCAGCACCGCATAGGCGTCAGCGAAGGCTTCGGCATCCGCCAGCGGGCCGACGATGGGCAGGTAGTCCGGCGTGGTGCAGCGGAAGGCAGCGCGACCTTCGAGGCGGTCGGGTTCCAGTTCGGCGACATGCAGGCGGCGGCCGAGGTCGGGGGAAATTTCTTCCAGCAGTTCGAGATTGCCGGCGTGCTCCGCGGCAGTGGGTTCCAAGCTCGTGCTGTGGAAGTCGAAGCTCGCCCCCAGTGTGTGTTCGCCATCGCGCGGCGGCGCGACATAGCCTTCGGCGCAGAGCACGGTGCCGAGTCCCGCACTTTCTGGCGTGGCCGGCAGGCGGCTGACCTGCCCACGGATGCGCTTGAGCTGCAGCCCGGCGGTCTGTGGAAAACGCAGCACTTCAGCGGCGCCGGCAAGCACCGCCACCGGTGCGGCGGCCAGCGTCTGGTCGCCATCTCGGGCGTACCAGAGGCCGCCTTCCTGATTCAGCTCCAAGGCTTCGGCATGGGGGATCAGCCGGATGTTCGGATGCTTGGCCAGTAGGCGGCATAGCGCCGGCGGATGGACCCAGCCGGCTTCGGGATAGAACAGGCCGCCCGCGGGCAAGGCGACGCCGGCCAGGGCTTCGGCGTCGGCCTGGCCCAGGCTGTGCAATAAATCGCTCGGAAAGGCGTCGGCGAGCTTGGCCTGACGCTGCGCTTCCTTGGTGTCGAAGGCCAGTTGCAGCACGCCGCAGGCCTGCCAGTCACGACCCTGTTCCAACCGTTGCAGCAGGCGGCGGGTATGGCCGAAACCGCTGAGGATCAGCCTTGAGAGCGGCGTGCCGTGGGCCGAAAGCTTGAGGTAGAGCACCCCTTGGGGATTACCCGATGCCTCCTGGGCGGGGGCGTCGTGGCGCTCCAGCAGGGTCACTTGCCAGCCCCGCGCGGCAAGGCTGGCGGCACTGGCGCAGCCGGCGAGGCCCGCGCCTATCACCAGGGCTTCCCGGTGTTGGGGGACGAAGCGCGGGCGGGCGTACCACGGCTTGGCATCGTCACGGGCAGCGCCTGTAAACAGGCCGCGGCTCATTTCCCACTTTTTGCCGAAACCGGGCGTGCGCTTGATCGCGAAGCCGGCTTCCTTCAGCGCGCGGCGCACGAATCCGGCCGAGGTGAAGGTGGCCAGGCTGGTGCCGGGCGCGGAAAGCCGCGCCAGTTGGGCGAACAGGGCAGGGCTCCACATCTCCGGATTCTTCGCCGGGGCGAAGCCGTCGAGGAACCAGGCGTCAATGCGCGCGTCCAGCTCCGGCAGGCAGTCCAGGGCATCCCCCACCAGCAGGGTCAGCGTCACGCGACCGTTGGCCAGGCTGAAACGCTGGAAGCCAGGGTGCACGGCGACGTATTGGCCGATGACCTCGGTAGCCAGGGGCGCCAGTGCCGGCCAAAGGTCCAGGGCACGCTGCATGTCATCCCGGGAGAGGGGGAATTTTTCCACGCTGACGAAGTGCAGCCGGGCGTCGGCTGGCGCCTGCCGCTCGAATAGCTGCCAGGCACAGAGGAAGTTCAGCCCGGTACCGAAACCGGTTTCGCCAATGCAGAAATGTCCGCTGGCCGGCAACTCGGCGAAGCGTCGGGTCAGGTCGTTGCCATTGAGGAACACATGGTGGGTTTCGTCGATGCCCGATGTCGGGGAGAAATAGACGTCGTCGAATTCCCGCGACAGCGGCTGGCCCTGTTCGTCCCAGTCGAGTTGGGCGTGGTGGAAGTCGGACATGGAGGTTTCCGAGACTGCGAAGCGCGAATAGTAGCCGATCGGGGAGGGGCGCCGAAGGGAAGGTGTCTTGTGGATGCGCTTGATTGGGGAGGGCGTGAAGCCAAGGCTTCCGCTACCTTTTCTCCATCACGCCAAGGAGATCTGCATGTTCGAATCCGCCGAAATCGGCCATTCCATCGACAAGGAAACCTATGAGAAGGCCGTGCTGGACCTGCGCGAAGCCCTGCTGGAGGCGCAGTACGAGCTGAAGCAGCAGGCGCGCTTCCCCGTGCTCATCCTGATCAATGGTATCGAGGGCGCCGGCAAGGGCGAAACGGTCAAGTTGCTCAACGAGTGGATGGATCCGCGCCTGATCAACGTCGAGAGCTTCCTGCAGCCAACCGACGAAGAGCTTTCCCGACCGCCGCAGTGGCGCTTCTGGCGCAAGCTGCCGCCCAAGGGGCGGACTGGCATTTATTTTGGCAACTGGTACAGCCAGATGCTCCATGCCCGCGTCGATGGCGATATCAAGGATGCCCGCCTGGACCAGGCCATCAACGATGCCGAGTCCTTCGAGCGCATGCTTTGCGACGAAGGGGCGCTGATCTTCAAGTTCTGGTTCCATTTGTCCAAGAAACAACTCAAGGAACGCCTGAAGGCACTGGAGAAAGACCCGCAGCGCAGTTGGCAGCTCAATCCGCTGGACTGGAAGCAGAGCGAGGTCTATGACCGCTTCGTGCGGTTCGGCGAGCGGGTGCTGCGCCGCACCAGCCGTGACTATGCGCCCTGGTACGTGATCGAAGGCTCGGACGAGTATTACCGCAGCCTCAGTGTCGGCCGCATCATTCTGGAAGGCCTGCAGGCGGCCCTCAAACAGAGCGGCAGGCCCAAACCCCAGCCCCATGCGGCGCCGCTGATGTCCAGCCTGGACAAGCGCAGCCTCCTGGACAGCCTCGACCTCAGCCACAAGCTGGACAAGGACGAATACAAGGAACAGCTCGCCACCGAGCAGGCCCGCCTGAACGGTCTGATGCGCGACAAGCGCATGCGCGGCCATGCCCTGATGGCGGTGTTCGAGGGCAACGATGCCGCCGGCAAGGGCGGTGCCATACGGCGCGTCACCGGCGCACTGGACCCGAGGCAGTACCGTACCGTGCCCATCGCCGCGCCCACCGAGGAAGAACGTGCCCAGCCCTACCTTTGGCGTTTCTGGCGACATGTGCCGGGGCGCGGCCAGTTCACCATCTTCGACCGTTCCTGGTACGGCCGGGTGCTGGTGGAACGGGTCGAGGGATACTGTGCCGATGCCGACTGGCTGCGCGCCTATGGCGAGATCAACGACTTCGAAGAGCAACTGCACAACTACGGCATCGTGCTGGTGAAGTTCTGGCTGTCCATCGACAAGGACACCCAGATGCAGCGCTTCAAGGAGCGTGAGGAAGTCGCCTTCAAGCGCTACAAGATCACCGAGGAAGACTGGCGCAACCGCGACAAGTGGGACCACTACGTCAACGCGGTGGACGACATGGTCGACCGCACCAGCACCGAGATTGCTCCCTGGACCTTGGTCGAGGCCAACGACAAGCGCTACGCCCGGGTGAAGATCCTTCGCACCATCAACGATGCCCTGGAGGTCGCCTTCAAAAAGAACTGAGCACAGGATGGGCGCGCATACGCGGGATGAATGATCGTGGTGGGGGAGTATGGGCTGGAACTATGCTCGCCTCACTTTCCATTCCAACGAAAACGAGGTGCGTCATGCGTGAAGTGGTGATCGTCGACAGCGTGCGAACTGGCCTGACCAAGTCCTTCCGTGGCAAGTTCAACATGACCCGGCCGGACGACATGGCGGCCCACTGTGTGAACGCGCTGCTTGCGCGCAACGACCTCGCCCCGGCGTTGGTGGACGACTGTGTGGTCGGTGCCGGCTCCAACGAGGGCGCCCAAGGCCACAACATAGGCCGCAACGTGGCGGTGCTCTCGGGCCTGGGCATCGGCGTCGCCGGCATGACTCTCAACCGCTATTGCTCCTCCGGCCTGCAGGCCATCGCCATCGCCGCCAACCAGATCGCCTCGGGTTGCAGCGATGTCATGGTGGCCGGTGGCGTCGAGTCCATCACCCTGACCCTGAAGAGCATCAACCAGGACAACTTCGTCAACCCGCGCCTGAAGCTCGAACACCCCGGCATCTACTTCCCCATGGGGCAGACCGCCGAGATCGTCGCTCGCCGCTATAACGTCAGCCGTGAAGCTCAGGACCTCTACGCCTTGCAGAGCCAGCAGCGCACCGCCCGTGCGCAGGCGTCCGGCCTGTTCGACGACGAAATCGTGCCGATGAGCGTGAAGTATTTCGTGGAAGACAAGGCCACCGGCGAGAGGAGCATCCTGGATGGCGTGGTCGACCGCGATGATTGCAACCGCGCCGATACCACCCTGGAAGGCCTGGCTTCCCTGAAACCGGTGTTCTCCGAGGACGGTTCGGTGACCGCTGGCAACTCCTCGCAGCTTTCTGACGGCGCCTCCATGACCCTGCTGATGAGCCTGGACAAGGCGCTGGAGCTGGGCCTGAAACCCAAGGCGTTCTTCCGCGGCTTCACCGTTGCCGGTTGCGAGCCGGACGAAATGGGCATCGGCCCGGTGTTCTCGGTGCCGAAACTGCTCAAGGCCAAAGGCCTGACCGTGGACGACATCGACCTCTGGGAGCTCAACGAAGCCTTCGCCTCCCAGTGCCTCTACGCCCGTGATCGGCTGGGTATCGACAACGAGAAATACAACGTCAATGGCGGCTCCATCTCCATCGGCCACCCCTTCGGCATGACCGGCTCGCGTCAGGTCGGCCACTTGGTGCGCGAACTGCAGCGCCGTGAGAAGCGCTTCGGCATCGTCACCATGTGCGTCGGCGGCGGCATGGGCGCCACCGGCCTGTTCGAGGCTTACCGCTAAGAACTGGGGAACCAGGGGCCTTCTCATCTTTTGTGGGGGCGATTTCAGTCGCTATGCGGACCGCAGGTTCGCCCTGCCGCTTCGAATGGGGCAGCTGCGCTGCCCATAGCGAATGAATTCGCCCCCACAGTGACGGTGCCACGTCGAATTCCGAACATGAAAAACCCGCGCCTGGCGCGGGTTCTTTCATGCTGGGGCGCCTATCGGCCCCGAAGCGCAAGTAAGGCGTTGGACTGGTCAATGCGGCGAATGTAAAGCGCGATCTCCCGCTCCGCATCAATCCGGGTGAAGAAAGGCCCCTCCAGGGTCCCCTCTCGGGTGGAAAAGAAGTACTGACCGTTCACGGCGCTGACACGCTCACTCCGGTAGTGGGTGCCTGACGCGACGTCGCACGCACGTCGACCGAACATCGGACCACCTCCGTCATTAATTGGCTATTTCAGTCTAATCAGCGCTGGCGCGCCTGCGCTGGGGCTCGACGGGCGGCTGGTGGTTGCGACAGGTACAGTTGTGCCGCCGACAGGGTCGAAACTGTTCCTGTGCCCTGGGACCGGGCACTTCTAGAATGGCCGTTCTTGTCTGCCCGCTGCCAAATGTCGGGCTTGTCTGCTGAGGTTCCCATGCATATCTCCTCCGGCCGTTGGGTTTATGGCCTGTTCCTCGCCCTGGTCACGGCTGTGCTCTGGGGCGTGTTACCCATCTGGCTGAAGGAAGTCCTGCAGACCATGGACCCGGTGACCGTGACCTGGTACCGCCTGATCGTCGCCGGCTTGCTGTTGTTCCTCTACCTGGGCGCCAACCGCCGCCTGCCGGCTTTCCGCCCGCTGGGCTCGCGTGGCCGCTGGTTGCTGGTCCTGGCGGTGGGTGGCCTGACCGGAAACTACGTGTTCTACCTGATCGGCCTGAAGATGCTCAGCCCCGGCACCACCCAACTGGTGATCCAGGTGGCGCCCATTCTTTTTCTGCTGAGCAGCCTGTTCATCTTCAAGGAGAGCTTCAGCCTGGGGCAGGCCTTCGGCCTGGTGGTGACGGTGCTGGGCTTCGGTCTGTTCTTCAACCAGCGCCTGGAAGAACTGCTCACCTCCATGAGCCAGTACACCCTGGGTGTGCTGGTGATCCTGTTGTCGGCCTTCGTCTGGACCTTCTACGGCCTGGCGCAGAAGCAGCTGCTGAGCCACTGGAGCTCGGCCCAGGTGATGATGGTGATCTACCTCGGTTGCGCCGCCTTGCTGACGCCCTGGGCGCACCCCATGGAGCTGTTCAACCTGAGTCCGCTGCAGGGTTGGCTGCTACTGGCCTGCTGCCTGAACACCCTGGTGGCCTACGGCGCCTTCGCCGAAGCCCTGGCCCACTGGGAAGCCTCGCGGGTCAGCGCCACCCTGGCCATCACCCCGCTGGTGACCTTCGCCAGCGTCGCCCTTTGTGCGAGCCTGTGGCCGGATCATGTGCAGCCTGAAGAAATCAACTGGATCGCTTACGCGGGTGCGGTGTTCGTCGTGCTGGGTTCGGCCCTCACCGCGTTGGCCCCGTCGCTGGTGCGCAGCTGGCGGGCGCGCGGCAGGGCGGAGGCGAGCGACCCGGTTTAGGTTGTGAGGCCCAGTGCCGGGCCTGGCTATAGCGGGCCTCGAAGGGTGGACCGGTGAAACGTGGTCCACCCTAAGGCTCAATTGATGGGTATCGCTCCGTCTCCACCCATCCTGCAAAGGCGGGTCAGCAGCGAGTGCCGAGCAACTCGGCTTTGCGCAGCCAGGTCTGGCGCTGTTCCTCGGAGGACGGGCGCACTGGCGAGAACTCGGTCAGGCGGCGGGTCTTGATGCCGCAGAAACCGAGGATGGTGCGCACCATCTGCCGGTGTGCCGGGGCGCCGTAGATCCAGCGGAAGTACCAGGGCGGAGTGTCCAGGGTCACCAGCAGGTCCGCCGTGCGTCCGGTCAGCAACTTGTCCCAGGCATGGGACTGACCGCGATAGCGGAAGGCGAAGCCGGGCAGGAAGACCCGGTCGAAAAAGCCCTTGAGCAGCGCGGGCAAACCGCCCCACCAGACCGGATAGACGAACACAAGGTGCTCGGCCCAGTGGATCTGCCGCTGGGCTTCAAGCAAGTCGGGCTCCAGGTTCTGGCTCTGGTCGTAACCTTGGCGCAGCACCGGGTCGAACTGCATCTCCCCCAGCTTCAGCAGACGCACCACGTGGCCTTCACTACGCGCGCCCTGGGCAAAGGCGTCGCCGAGGGCGTGGCACAGGCTGCCGCCCTTGGGGGTGCCGAGAATCAACAGGATGCGTTTGCCATCGCCTTCCAAAGGCGTGGCGCCGTGCTTGACCGCCTCAGCCATGTTGACCGGCCTCCAGCATGCTCTCCGGCCGGACCCAGGCGTCGAACTGCTCTTCCGTCAGGTAACCCAGGGCCAAGGCAGCCGCACGCAGGGTGGTGCCTTCGGCATAGGCCTTCTTGGCGATCTGCGCGGCCTTGTCGTAGCCGATGTGCGGGTTGAGGGCGGTGACCAGCATCAGGCCACGTTCCAGGTGTTCGGCCATGCGCGCGGCGTCCGGCTCCATGCCGGCCACGCAGTGCTGCTGGAAGTTGCGGCAGCCGTCGCCGAGCAGTCGAATGGACTGCAGGACGTTGTGCACGATCACCGGCTTGAACACGTTCAACTGCAGATGCCCCTGGCTGGCGGCGAAACCGATGGTGGCGTCGTTACCCATGACCTGGCAGGCCAGCATCGACAGCGCCTCGCATTGGGTGGGGTTGACCTTGCCCGGCATGATCGAGCTGCCTGGCTCATTGGCTGGCAGGCGTACCTCGGCCAGGCCGCCACGGGGGCCGGAGCCCAGCAGGCGCAGATCGTTGGCGATCTTCATCAGGGCCACGGCGAGGGTCTTGAGGGCACCGGAGAGGTTCACCAGCGGCTCGTGGCCGGCCAGGGCGGCGAATTTGTTGGTTGCCGAGACGAAATGCAGCCCGGACAGCGCTGCCAGTTCGGCGGCCATGGCGTCGGCGAATCCGTGAGGCGCGTTGAGGCCGGTACCTACGGCCGTGCCGCCCTGGGCCAGCTGCAGCACCATCGGCAACGCGGCGCGGATGGACTTCTCGGCGTAGTCGAGCTGGGCGACGAAGGCGGATAACTCCTGGCCGAACGTGATGGGGGTGGCGTCCATCATGTGGGTGCGGCCGGTCTTCACCAGGTGGGCGTGTCGCGCCGATTGTTCGGCCAGGCCGCCGGAGAGCTCGGCGATGGCCGGCAGCAGTTCGTGCTGCACCGCCTTGGCAATGGCGATGTGCATCGCGGTGGGGAAGCAGTCGTTGGAGCTCTGGGCGAAGTTCACGTGATCGTTCGGGTGGACCGGGCTCTTGCCGCCACGCTGGCCGGTGGCCAGTTCGTTGCCACGGCCGGCGATCACCTCGTTGACGTTCATGTTGCTCTGGGTGCCGCTGCCGGTCTGCCAGACCACCAGGGGGAATTGGTCGTCATGCTTGCCGGCCAGGACTTCGTCGGCGGCCTGTTCGATCAGGCGGGCGACATCCGGCGGCAGATCGCCGTCGCGGCCGTTGACCCGTGCCGCGGCCTTCTTGATCAGCGCCAGGGCATGCACGACCGCCAGCGGCATGCGTTCGCCGCCAATGGCGAAATTCTCCAGCGAACGCTGGGTCTGGGCGCCCCAATAGGCTTCATCGGCGACTTCGACTGGCCCCAGGCTGTCGGTTTCTGTGCGGCTCATGTGGGTTGGCTCCGGTCATTGATTCCGCAGTTTAGGCTCTATCTCTGGCACTCGGTTCAACCGTTCGGGCAATTACCAGCGTGCGTGCGTGGCCCCCAGCCAGCCAAGGGCGTTGGTCACCGGCACGCATTCACCATCCGGGCTGCGCAGCACGCCGTCGAAGCGGCCGAACCATTGGCGCGTATTGGCGTAGAGCGGCCCCAGGCGCGGGCAGGCCTGGTGCAACTGGCGCGGGGTGAAGGTGAGCTCCACCCGGCGACAGGCGGTGGACAGCTGCCAGGGGGCCAGGGGATTGCTCGGCGCTTGCACGATCTGCACCGGGCGATCGAGCTTGGACAGGCGACCGCCGAACCACAGGGCGTTCTCGGTAAGGCCGCTGGAATCGGTCCAGCCGGCGCCGAAATTGCCGGCGATGCCGCCGGGCGCGGCAAACGCGGCGCGGGTCCAGTGGCTGTGGAAGGGCCAGACACCGCGGCCGAAGTCCAGCGCAGCAAAGCTGTGGCCGGTGATGCATGGGTACTGGCGTTCGCCCAGTTGCACGCTACCGCTGGTGGGCAGGCCAAGCTGGCGGCTGCTGGCATGGAAACAGCGGCCGGGGAGGGGGGCGACCAGGTTCACCGAATCCAGGTGGGCGGGGCGCAAAACGTCCAGGGCGGCCTGCAGCGGCTGGCCGCCGAGGTCGGGTGCCTCTACCCGCATGCTCAGTCGGCCGGGATGTTCGTCCACGCGGATCAGCAGTCGAGGGTGGTCGAAGCAATGGCTTTGCAGCGCTGTGTCCGGCAGTCGGCAGCCGAGGGCGAACGGCCGTAGCTGGGTATGGGCGACGGCCTGGCCGCTGTCGAGATCGAGAAAGTAGGCCGCGCCGTAACCCAGGTAGTCGAGGTCCGCCAGGGTCAGCGAGAGCATCCAGCGCGGGGTGGTGATGCACCAGTGATTCCAGCGCTTGCGACGGCCGAAGTGGCCGGGTATTGCACAGTTCAACCGTGGCCGGTTGGACCAGCCGACGGCGGCGGGCGCGAGCATGCCGCGCGCATCGCAGAGCTCGGGGATTCCCGGCGGCAGGGTGGATATGTGGCTATTCATCGGGCACGTCCGTGTGTGTGCGAAGCCTGGGCATTTCAGGCTCTGTACGAGATCAGCCTGCGCTCGGTGATATTTCGTACAGGCCTAGTGGAAACCGGTTGCCTCCTCATCAGAAATTACGTCGACGGGCACTGCAGGTTTCCAAGGCCTCAAAGGATGCCCAGTGGGCGGAAGCATGAGCAAGTGATGGCGTTTTGACAACAGCTTCGTGAAGTGCGGCATCGCACATTTTCGCCCCGAGGTTGTCGAATTTTCCGCTGCTTGAGCCCGATATCCGCTTGAGCGCAGAATGACCAGCCCCGGGGCAGCCCCCCTCATCCGTGCCCAGACAAGGATTCCCAATGACGAAGCTTCGCATTCTCTGCACCGCCGTACTGCTGGCGTGCGCCAGTGGCCAGGTTCTGGCCGATGCCGCCAGCCATGCCGCCGATGCCGAGCGCTTCCTCAAGCTCGCTCGCGCCGACAAGCTGACCGTTCCGGTCTACGCCCAGGTGCAGCAGATGTTCGAGCAGCGTTTCCAGCAGACCCAGGCGCCGGCCAGCAAGAAGGCCACCCTGGAGAGCTACCAGGCCAAGGCCAACACCGCCCTGGACAAGGCCGTCGGCTGGGACAAGCTGAAGCCTGAGCTGGTGAAGATCTACACCAGCAACTTCAGCGAGAGTGAGCTGAAGGAACTGATCGCCTTCTACGAGTCGCCCCTGGGCAAGAAAGTGCTGGAAAAGATGCCGGCCCTGACCCAGCAATCCGCCCAGCTGACCCAGAGCCGCCTGGAAACCGCCGTGCCCGAGGTCAACAAGCTGCTCAGCGACATGACCAGCGAGCTGGCCCCCCAGGACAAGAAAAAGCAGCAGTAAGCGGAGTAAACCGATGTCCATGCGCGACCGTATCCTGACCGCCCTGGAAGCGCTCGACCCCCAGTACCTAGACGTGCTGGACGAGAGCCACATGCATAGCCGCGGCCAGGAAACCCACTACAAGGCGGTGATCGTCAGCCCAGTGTTCGCCGGCCTGAACGCCGTCAAGCGCCACCAGAGGGTCTACGCCAGCCTGGGTGAGCTGATGGGACAGTTCCATGCCCTGGCCCTGCATACCTACACCCCGGAGGAGTGGGCAGCACAGGGCGCCGCGCCGGATTCGCCGACCTGCCGGGGTGGCAGCAAGCTGGATCATTGACCGCCTGGCCCCGGGCGTCCCGACGTCCGTTGGGCGCCTGAGACCCATTCACGCAGCCAGTGGCTGGCGGCTTTTTGATAGACTTCGCATCGCGCCGGCCCAGCCGGCGCAGTCGTTTCTGTCACCCGGTCCGCCCTTTGCGTGGGCGACCACTGGAGGAAGTCACCGCATGACCCAGATCGTTGTTGCGGCGCTGTACAAGTTCGTCACCCTGAAGGACTACGTTGCGCTGCGCGAACCCCTGCTCAAGACCATGCTGGACAACGGCGTCAAAGGCACCCTGCTGCTGGCCGAGGAAGGCATCAATGGCACCGTGTCGGGCACCCGTGAAGCCATCGACGCGCTGCTCGCCTGGCTCAGGATCGACCCGCGCCTGGTGGACCTGGACCACAAGGAGTCCTACTGCACGGATCAGCCCTTCTACCGCACCAAGGTCAAGCTGAAGAAGGAAATCGTCACCCTTGGCGTACCCGGCGTGGACCCCAACCAGAAAGTTGGCACGTACGTCGATCCCCAGGATTGGAACGCCCTGATTAGTGATCCCGAAGTCCTGCTGATCGACACGCGCAATGACTACGAGGTGGCCATTGGTACCTTCGAAGGCGCGGTCGATCCGAAGACGAAATCCTTCCGCGATTTCCCCGACTACATCAAGGCCCACTACGACCCGGCGGTGCACAAGAAGGTGGCGATGTTCTGCACCGGTGGCATCCGTTGCGAAAAAGCCTCCAGCTACATGCTCAACCAGGGCTTCGAAGAGGTTTTCCACCTCAAGGGCGGCATCCTCAAGTACCTGGAGGAAGTGCCCCAGGGCGAAACCCTCTGGCGCGGCGACTGCTTCGTCTTCGACAACCGAGTCACCGTGCGCCACGATCTCTCGGAAGGGGATTTCGACCAGTGCCACGCCTGCCGTAATCCGATATCCGTGGAAGACCGTCAGTCGGAGCACTACTCGCCTGGCATCAGTTGCCCGCACTGCTGGGACAGCTTGAGCGAGAAGACACGTGCCAGTGCCATCGAGCGTCAGAAGCAGATCGAACTGGCCAAGGCCCGCAACCTGCCTCACCCGATCGGTCGCGACCCGCGCCAAGCCCTGGAGGATTGAGCTTGTCCAACGCCCGCCTGCTCTATGTGATGGACCCCATGTGCTCCTGGTGCTGGGGTTTCGCCCCCGTGGTGGAAGCCCTCGCCGGGCAGGCTGCGGCAGCTGACGTGCCGCTGCACCTGGTGGCTGGTGGCCTGCGTAGCGGCCAGGGTGCCGCGCTGGACGCGCACACCAAGCGCTACATCCTCGAACACTGGCAGGCGGTCAACCAGGCCACCGGACAACCGTTCCGCTTCGAGGGAGCACTGCCCGAGGGCTTCGTCTACGACACTGAGCCGGCCTGCCGGGCCCTGGTGGTCGCGCGCAGCTTGGCGCCTGAGCTGGCCTGGCCGCTGGTGAAACTGATACAGCATGCCTTCTATGCCGAGGGGCGCGACGTGACCCAGGCGTCCACCCTGGTGGCGCTGGCCGAACAGGCCGGGATTCCGCGTATCGAGTTCGCGCAAGGCTTCGACGCCGCCTCCAGCCATGAGGCGGCCGTCGCCGATTTCACCTGGGTTCAGGACCTTGGCATCGCCGGTTTCCCGACCCTGCTGGCCGAGCGCAACGGCCAACTGGCGCTGCTGACCAATGGCTACCAGCCACTGGACCAACTGGCGCCCTTGCTGGGCCGCTGGCTGGAGCGAGGCACTCATGGCTGATCGCTTGAGCTGGGCGGAAATCCGTCGTCTGGCCTTGCGCCACAAGAAAGCCCTCTGGTTGGCCAACTTCGTCGCCGTGCTGGCCACCCTCTGCAGTGTGCCCATTCCGCTGCTGCTGCCCCTGCTGGTGGACGAAGTTCTGCTGAAGCAGGGCGACGCCGCACTGCGTTTCATGGACAACTTCCTGCCTGAGCCCTGGGAGAATGCTGTCGGCTACATCGGCCTGATGCTGGTCGTGACCCTGCTGCTGCGAGGCATGGCCCTGGTCTTCAACGTGTTGCAGGCGCGCCTCTTCGCGCGGCTGGCCAAGGACATCGTCTACCGCGTCCGTACCCGCCTGATCGAGCGCCTCAAACGCATCTCACTCGGCGAGTACGAGAGCCTCGGGGGAGGTACCGTCACCGCCCACCTGGTGACCGACCTGGACACCCTGGACAAGTTCGTCGGCGAAACCCTCAGCCGCTTCCTGGTGGCTGTGCTCACCCTCACCGGCACGGCCGCCATTCTGGTCTGGATGCACTGGCAACTGGCCCTGTTGATCCTGCTGTTCAACCCGCTGGTGATCTACGCCACCGTGCAGCTGGGCAAGCGCGTCAAACACCTGAAGAAGCTGGAGAACGACAGCACCGCGCGCTTCACCCAGGCACTGACCGAAACCCTGGAAGCCATCCAGGAAGTGCGCACCAGCAACCGCCAGGGCTTCTTCTTCGGCCGTCTCGGCCTGCGCGCCCAGGAAGTCCGCGATTACGCCGTCGCCTCCCAGTGGAAGAGCGATGCGGCAGGGCGCACCAGTGGCCTGCTGTTCCAGTTCGGCATCGACTTCTTCCGCGCCGCGGCGATGCTCACGGTGCTCTTCTCCGATCTCTCCATCGGCCAGATGCTGGCGGTGTTCAGCTACCTCTGGTTCATGATCGGTCCGGTCGAACAGCTACTGGGCCTGCAGTACTCCTACTATTCCGCCGGCGCCGCCGTCGCGCGTATCAATGAGCTGCTGGCCCGCGCCGACGAGCCCCAGTACGCGCCCAGCGTCGATCCTTTCAAAGGGCGCGAGACCGTGGGCATCGAGGTCAAGGGACTGCGTTTTGCTTACTCAGACGAGCCGGTGCTCGATGGCCTCAACCTGTCCATCGCGCCCGGCGAGAAAGTCGCCATCGTCGGCGCCAGTGGCGGTGGCAAGAGCACCCTGGTGCAACTGCTGCTGGGTCTCTACCAGCCCCAGGCCGGGCAGATCCGTTTTGGTGGCTGCCGGCTTGAGGAGATCGGCCTGGCTGAGGTACGCGACAACGTCGCAGTGGTGCTGCAGCATCCGGCGCTGTTCAACGACAGCGTGCGCGCCAACCTGACCATGGGCCGCGAGCGCAGCGATGACGCCTGCTGGCGCGCCCTGGAAATCGCCCAACTGGCCGAAACCATTCGTAGCCTGCCGCAGGGGCTGGACAGCGTGGTCGGGCGCTCCGGTGTGCGCCTGTCTGGCGGCCAGCGGCAACGCCTGGCCATCGCTCGCATGGTGCTGGCCGAACCCAAGGTGGTGGTCCTCGACGAAGCCACTTCCGCCCTGGACGCCGCCACCGAATACGCCCTGCACCAGGCGCTCGGCACGTTCCTCAACGGTCGTACCACCCTGATCATCGCCCACCGCCTGTCAGCGGTTAAGCAGGCGGACCGGGTGCTGGTTTTCGACGGTGGCCATATCGCCGAAGACGGTGACCATCAACAGTTGATTGCCGAAGGCGGCCTTTACGCCAAGCTCTACGGGCACCTTCAGCAGGGCTGATGCTGTAGGAGCCAGCAAGCTGGCTCCTACGGTTGGGGATGGAAGTCGACCGAACTCATTCAGCCGTACTTCACCGCTTCGAGGAACACGATGCGCTGGCCGATATCGTGGAACACCCGTGCAGACGCGATCTGGTTGTAGTCGACGCCGTCCAGCAAGCTGAGCATCTGGGCGTCTTGGCGATAGCGTGGTCGCCAGTCCAGCAGCCCTTCGAGGAAGGCGATGCCCTTGACCTCGGGACGGAAGTTGGCCAACAGCAGCCGTCCTCCGGGGCTCACGGCCTGGAACAGGCGATGGACCAGGCGCTCGCAGCGACGATCGTCCAGCAGTTCGGTGACCCCGGACGAATACACCAGGTCGTAGCCTTCCAACGCGCATTCGCCGGCCAGCAACTGCTCAAGTTTGCCCAGGCGGGTATGCACGCCCAACGCGCCGTAGCGCCGGCGTACGATCTCCAGTCGCGCTGCATCGTCATCGAACACCAACATTTCGCCGAAGCGCCCGTAGCGCAGTTCGTGGGCCAGTTCCGCTTCGCGGAAGTGGCCACCGGCGATGCAGAGCAGACGCGCTTTCGCTCCAACTCGCTGGCAGGTTTCGTCCAGGGCGCGGGCCAGCATGCGTCGTCGGCAACGCAGCGCACGCGCTGCCTGCGCGCTGGTGGCGAAGTCGAATAGCTGGCGGGTGCGTTCCTCGGACAGGTCGCGCGGGGCGTCGGACTCCACTCCGTAGAGATAGTCCAGCAGCAGGGCGTTACCGCAGCGCAGGCCAGGGCTGGCAACCGGTTTGCAGGGGAACGGCACGATGTTGCTCGGCGGCGGTTCCGCTGCGCTGGGGGGCTCGGGTTTGTCGAATCTCAGCCGTTCACGTTCGGCCTTGATGTGCACCAGTTCTTCATGGAGTTGCTTTTGTTCTTGAATGCTTCTGCTCAGTTCTTCCGGATCACTGATCTCTTCCACATGCCACCTCCTCTGGCCAGACGTGGATTCCTTGACCCGACACGCGGGATAAAGGCAGACGCTTACTCCGAGTAGAACCTTAGTTGATGGCTATCTGCCTGCAATCATTCAGATAGATGAAATCGCGCTTTAAATAAGGCGGGATAACGCGAATCAGAGCCCCTGCAAGCGGGTAAAGAGATTCGCCAGCTCAGCCTGGCGCTCCGTTTCTGTCTTGCGGAAAAGGGCGCGCAGTTGGGTGCGAATGGTGTTGATCGAGACGTTCAGGCGTTCGGCGCAGGCTTCCGGCGCCAGGCCTTGCGTGACGAGTTCAGCCAGGCGCAGTTCCGCCGGACTGAGTTGGAAGAGGTCGGCCAGCAACTGGCTGCGAGGTTGGTTCTCCAGCAGCGCCAGCAGCACCAGGGAGCCGCTGTGCCGTGCGGCCAGCGCAGACGCATCGGGCACCGGAGTCACCAGCAACTGGGTCGGCGGTTCGCTGTCCAGCGGCAGCCAGCCGGCGCGGCGTTTACCGCTGTGGCCGGCAGCCTGGCGGATCAACGCCTGCAGGCGGCCATCCAGCGTCTTGCCTTGCAGCCTGCCCTGGCGGCCCTGCAGGGCGAACTCCAACTGGCCCAGGCGCTGTTCTGCCTGGTGGTTGCAGAACAGCACCCGTCCTTCGGCATCGAGGAGCCAGACCGGCGCCGGATGGCGCTCCAATAGCAGCTCGCGATGGGCCACATCGAGCTCCAGCGACTGCAGGCGGTTGGACATCCGCGCCGCCCGCAGCAAGTGAGGGCTCAGGCGCTTGAGCAGGTTGCGCTGCTCCTGTTCGGGGAGGCGGGCGCCCACCGCGGTCAGCAATGACAGGTAGATGCCGGTGTTTGCCTGTTCGTGCAGCTTGATGCAGGAAATGCTGTTCATGCCGAAGGGCAGGTGAAACTCCTGGTAGTACGGATCGCGGCGGATACGCTGCGCGCCGAGGTCTTCCCGATCGTGGTACCAGCTGCCTACAGGGCGCGGAACCAGTACTTCCTTGGCCGGATCGTACTGGTGGTAATAGCTGTTGTAGGCCTCCACCGACCCTGGGTCGCAGAGGTTGATGGAGGTGACCTGCGGCCGCTGTTGCCGCTGGTCGAGGAAGAGCAAGGCACCCATCTGGTGGCCGGTAGCTGCCGCCAGTTGTTCGAGCATCGGCCGCCAGGCGTCCCTGTCGAGCACGCATTCGTAGCAAAGGTTGACCAGGCTGTCGTAGAACTCGTCCATGTGCGGCATTGCGCGGCGTCCTTCAGCTAGTGGCGCATTGCTTTCATATGGCACAGGCCAGGTGCCCTTGCAAATGGCCGCCGGTCGGCCTCCAGGGCTGGCGCCTGGCAGCCTGACTGAACGCCCTGTCACAAAAACCTTACGCAGGTGGAGCGCCCGACAGGCGCAGCCGGCACTGCGCCGTGGGTGTAAGGAAAACTTTCCGGATCGACCGTCCGGCGCCTCGCTCTGCCGGATTCCACGCCTTGCTCGCCAAGCGCTGCCAGAGTGAGATGACGCAAACAAAAAAACGGCCCAACGCCATGAATACCGAACTCACCCTCTACGGCTACTGGCGCTCCAGCGCTGCGTACCGCGTCCGCATCGCTCTCAACCTCAAGGGCCTGGCCTATCGCCAGGAGCCGGTTCACCTGGTCAAGGATGGCGGCCAACAGCACCAGAGCGCCTACCGCGAGCTCAACCCCCAGGGCCTGTTGCCGCTGCTGGTGGACTCGGGCAATGCCGGTGGCGAAATCCGCATCGCCCAATCCCTGGCCATCCTCGAATACCTCGAAGAAGTCTTTCCCGTGCCGGCCCTGCTGCCAGCCGACCCGGCCCAGCGTGCGCTGGTGCGTTCCCTGGCCCTGCACATCGCCTGTGACGTGCATCCGCTGAACAACCTGCGGGTGCTGCAGTACCTCAAGGTCGACCTGGGCGTAGCCGACGAAGCCAAGGACGCCTGGTACCGCCACTGGGTAGCCCTCGGCTTCTCCGCTGTGGAAAAGGGCCTGCAAGCCTTTGGCGGCAAGCTCTCCCTGGGTAGCCGTCCGGGTTATCTGGAAGCCTGCCTGGTTCCTCAGATTTACAACGCGCGCCGCTTCGCCTGTGACCTTTCGGCCTATCCGCGCATCCTCGATATCGCTGCGCGCTGCGAAGTCCTCGAGGCATTCAGGAATGCTGCTCCGGAGGTACAGCCAGACGCGCAATAGAGGTTTATCCGCCTTGCAAACTTCCGCCGGACCACAAGCCCGGCGGGTGAAATCCCGTCACGACAACAACAAAAGGTGACGCAATGAGTGACATGCAACACTCAGGCGAGCTGCAACGCGGCCTGAAGAATCGCCATATCCAACTGATCGCCCTCGGCGGTGCCATCGGCACCGGCCTCTTCCTCGGTTCGGCCGGGGTCCTCAAGTCGGCTGGCCCCTCGATGATCCTCGGCTATGCCATCTGCGGTTTCATCGCCTTCCTGATCATGCGCCAGCTCGGCGAAATGATCGTCGAAGAACCGGTCGCCGGGTCCTTCAGCCACTTCGCGCACAAGTATTGGGGCGGCTTCGCCGGCTTCCTTTCCGGCTGGAACTGCTGGGTGCTCTACACCCTCGTGGGCATGAGCGAGCTCACTGCGGTGGGCAAGTACATCCATTTCTGGTGGCCGGAAGTCCCCACCTGGGCCACGGCTGCAGTGTTCTTCCTGGTGGTGAACGCCATCAACCTGGCCAACGTGAAACTCTTCGGCGAGGCTGAATTCTGGTTCGCCATGATCAAGGTGGTTGCCATCGTCGGCATGATCATCCTCGGCTGCTGGCTACTGTTCAGCGGCTCTGGTGGTGAGCAGGCGGCCGTCAGCAACCTCTGGGAGCATGGCGGCTTCTTCCCCAATGGCATCAGCGGGCTGGTGATGGCCATGGCCTTCATCATGTTCTCCTTCGGTGGCCTGGAGATGCTCGGCTTTACCGCTGCCGAGGCGGACAAACCCAAGCAGGTGATCCCGAAGGCGATCAACCAGGTCATCTACCGCATCCTGATTTTCTATGTGGGTGCCCTGGTCGTGCTGCTGTCCCTGAGTCCCTGGGATGCGCTGCTGGCGTCCATCAACAGCGCTGGCGACCCCTACAGCGGCAGCCCCTTCGTGAAGATCTTCGCGCTGATCGGCAGCGATACCGCCGCTCACCTGCTGAACTTCGTGGTGCTCACCGCCGCGCTGTCGGTCTACAACAGCGGCACCTATTGCAACGGCCGCATGTTGCTGGGTCTGGCCGAGCAGGGCGATGCCCCGCGTTCCCTGGCCAAGGTGGACAAGCGCGGCGTACCGGTGCGCTCGTTGCTGGTGTCGGCCCTGGTGACCTTCCTGGCCGTCATCGTCAACTACGTGGTTCCGCACAATGCGCTGGAGCTGCTGATGTCCCTGGTGGTGGCCGCCCTGGTGATCAACTGGGCGATGATCAGCTACTCCCACCTCAAGTTCCGCCAGCGCATGGACAAGGACGGCGTCCGCACCGGCTTCCGCGCCCTGTGGTATCCCATGGGCAACTACCTGTGCCTGGCCTTCGTGATGTTCATCCTCGTCATCATGCTGATGATCCCGGGCATCCAGGTGTCTGTGTACGCCATCCCGGTCTGGCTGCTGGTGATGTGGGGCTGCTACCGCCTGAAACAGAGCGGCAAGGTCCAGACTGGCAAGGTGGCCGGCTACGAGGCGGGTTGATTATTCCGCTGCAATATAAGAACCCCGGCCAAGCGCCGGGGTTCTTCTTTCTGCAGTTGCGCAGTTGGGATGAGCCGCTGCCAATAGGCCTGTATGCGTGATGCGTCGAGAGCCGTTGTCTTCTTCGTGCTCACCTGCTGCGCGAGTGCTGCAGCAGGCTAGCCCAAGTGGATAACGGTACTGCCTGATCCTGATGCCAGACACGTTGCCAGAGCACCTGCAGACGCTCCAGGTCGCCCCGGTCGGTGGGCCAGCGCCGCGTCTCGGCAACCGGTTGCCAGCGGCCGTCCCGCCGTTCGGCGAGGATGAAGCGGAAGGGGTGGAAGCCCGTCATGCCCAGGCGCAGGTCGGTGACGACCAGCACCTGGTCGATCTGGTCGTAGCGCAGGATGCCGTGGGTGAACCAGGCCAGGCGCAGGTGCTGCGGCGAGTCGCGCAGGCGCCGCGCCAGTTCGGTGCCACGGGGGATGCGTTCGAGCCGGGGCGGATTGCGGTCGAACCAGCTCACCAGGGCTTCGTGGTAGTCCTCGCCGTCGAGCACGATCACCCGCCAGAGCAGCGTGTTGAAGGGCGTCGGCGTGCTGAAGGTCGCCTGAGGACGAATGCCCTCGCGTTCCAGCACCTCGGCCACTCGTTGCTCGGCCATGAACTTGCCGCCAAGGCTGGAGAGCAGGTACAGGCTGGACAGCGCCAGGGCCGCTACGGGCAGGCGCGGCGCACGGTTGCGCAAGCCGAACAGCAGTCCGCCGAACACCGCCGCCAGCAGGGGCAGTGTGTAGAGCGGATCGATGATGAAGATGCTTGACCAGGCAATCGGTGGCGTCATCAGTGGCCAGAACAACTGGGTACCGTAGCTGGTGAAGCTGTCCAGCAAGGGATGCGTGGCCAGCACCAACCAGAGGGTGAGGAACAGGCGTTGCGTCGAATAATCCGGATTCGGCCGCCATCGTCGTACCAGCAAGGTCAGCAATACCGCCAGGGCGCTGAGCACGAAGATCGAATGGCTGAAGCCGCGGTGGTAGGTCATCGCCTCCACAGCGTCGGTGTAGCGGATCACCACGTCCAGATCCGGCAGGGTGCCGAGCAGCGCGCCGTAGAGCAGTGCCTTGCGTCCCTGCCAGCGGCCGAGCAGTGCGCCCTGGAGCGTGGCGCCGAGCACCGCCTGGGTGAGTGAGTCCATCGCCGTCCCCTGTGAATGATCCGCCGGCTAACTTACTGCGCCGGCCGATGTCCTTGCAGCGGGAAATTCCCACCAGATTTTTCCATCAATGGGGCAAGTATTGGCTGTGGAGGCGAAGTCGTTGGCGATTGGACGTGCAGTTCCCCTCCTGGCGCGTGGCGGGACGCGCCAGGAGGGGGGCACTACTGCAGATCAGTACTCGTATTCCGCACTTTTCAGGTGACGGCGCGATTGATAGTGGGTTGCGGGTTTCGTGGCCGATCCTGCCGTTTCCCTGGCGATCCCTGAGCCGGCTGCCGTTGGCTTGTCCTCGATCAACTGGGCGAAACGCTCGCTTTCGTCATCGGCCGACTGCCTGCGTTGCGCCTGCATCTCCCGGTGTTGCAGGAGGCGATCACCGCCGCCTTCCGCCAGCATCAGTAGCGGTTGCTGGCCTGCTGGTTGAAGGGACGCACTGGATGCCTGTAACGAAGTGAACGCGACAACGGAAAACAGCAGGCTGGACAAGGCAGTGGTGGTAATAGCGGATTTCATTGTTCATTCCTCGTAAACCCCCGGATATTCCCCCGAAGCCGGATATTAAGAATATTTAAAAAGAGCGCCAGTGCTATTTTTATTTGCCAGACAGGTGGCCAGATTAAAGATAATCGGTAGTTTCATAAATGGCTGATTGGCATGGATTATTCCGGTTTTCCTGGTTATTTTAAAGGTATGTGAATGACTGTATTGCGGTTTGTAAAAACATGTAGTTCGGGTGTTTCTATTTTGTTTCAGAGAAACACTTCAGAAACATACTTGATTAAAGTTTTGCGCAGTCTGGCCCAACTCTTGAATTGCTTTTTCGAGGCGTATTCAGGGCCATGGCGAGGTTCCCCCGCCGGACTCCCTTGAAAGGCCGTCCCGCAAGCGCCGAAGCCCCCGTTCCACGCGCCTTTCGCGCTAGTCCCAACGGACGATGCTCACCTCTGGGCCTGCCGATTAAATCCCTCCTCATAGAGCCCGCGCCCTGCCTGCGCAGCGATAACGACAATGAGGAGAACCGCATGGATATCCGTGGCCTGGGTTACGTCACCGTAGCCTCGACAGACCTGAAGCGCTGGCGCGATTACGCCACTGGCGTGCTCGGCATGATGGTGGATGCCGGATCGGACGAGCGGCTCTACCTGAAGATGGACGAGCGCCCCTACCGCATCCTGGTGGAGCGTGCCGACCATGACGGCTATGGCGCCTGTGGTTGGGAAGTGGCCGGCAAGGCCGCCTTCGAGCAGGCGATCGTTGAACTGCAACAGGCTGACGTCGAGGTCCAGCGCGGCAGCTCCGTCGATGCCATCAGCCGCAAGGTTCAGGAACTGGCGCGCTTCGCCGATCCGGACGGCAACCGTCACGAACTGTTCTGGGGGCCGCTGCA
This sequence comes from Pseudomonas sp. BN415, assembly GCF_029871195.1. Taxonomy (NCBI): domain Bacteria; kingdom Pseudomonadati; phylum Pseudomonadota; class Gammaproteobacteria; order Pseudomonadales; family Pseudomonadaceae; genus Pseudomonas; species Pseudomonas sp. BN415. Next base: position 38,319 of record NZ_SSOK01000067.1, on the reverse strand, counting down.
AGACTTCGCCCCCTTCGTTTCCCCGGTTGGCGTCTCCGGTTTCATCACCAGCGACCTGGGCATGGGCCATGCGGTGCTGCCGGCCCCGGCCTTCGACCGTTGCCTGGACTTCTACGAGCGGGTGATGGGCTTTGGGCTGTCCGACCTGATGAAGGTGCGCTTCACCCCCGATCCGGCCGAGCCGGAGAAGCGCATCCACTTCCTCCACTGCAACAACGGCCGCCACCACTCCCTGGCGTTGTTCGAGTGCCCGATTCCTTCGGGTTGTGTGCACCTGATGGTGGAAGTAGGCGAACTGGACGATGTCGGTCGCGCGCTGGACCGCATGCATGCCAGCGGCGTGAAGCTGTCCGCCACCCTCGGCCGCCATACCAACGACGACATGACCAGCTTCTACATGCAGACCCCCGGCGGCTTCGACCTGGAGTACGGCTGCGGCGGCAAGGTCATGGACTGGGACCGCCACACCCCCTTCGAGAGCACCGTGGTCAGCCACTGGGGCCATGACTTCAGCGTCGGTCGTCAATAAGGAGCCGCCCCATGGACAAACGCATGACCGCCACCGACATCGTCGGCCAGCTGCACGATGGCATGACCATCGGTATCGGCGGCTGGGGCCCGCGGCGCAAGCCCATGGCCCTGGTACGCGAGATACTGCGCTCTGACCTCAAAGACCTCACGGTGGTCGCCTACGGCGGCGCCGACGTCGGCATGCTCTGCGCCGCCGGCAAGGTCCGCAAGCTGGTCTACGCCTTCGTCTCGCTCGATTTCATCCCCCTGGAACCTTACTTCCGCAAGGCTCGCCAGGAAGGCGCAGTGGACGTGATGGAAATCGACGAAGGCATGCTCCTGCTCGGCCTCAAGGCCGCAGCCATGAACGTGCCTTTCATCCCGACGGCCGTAGGCCTGGGCACCGATGTGCTGCGCCTGAACCCAGAGCTGAAACTCGTCAGCTCGCCGTACGACGACAGCCGGGACTGGGTCGCCATGCCGGCGCTGAAGCTGGATGCCGCCCTGATCCACGTCGATCGCGCCGACGCGCGTGGCGTCTGCCAGATCGCCGGTCCTGACCATTACATGGACGACCTCTTCGTGCGTGCCGCAGAGAAGGCCTACGTGAGCTGCGACGAACTCGTGGACAGCGGCTGGTTCCACGAAGACCCGATGCGCGCCCGCCAGGTGTTCTGGGAACGCAACCGCACCAGTGCCGTGGTGCATCTGCCGGGCGGGGCCCATCCGTCCTCCTGCGCACCGCTCTACGGCTTCGATATTGCCCATTTCAAGGCCTACAACGCCTCGGCCGCCGAATCGGATGGCTGGCAGGCCTACATGGAGCGCTACGTCAACTGCGGGGAAGCGGAGTACCTCGCCCGTGTCGGTGGCCTGAATGCCATTCGCCAACTGCCGCTCCCGGTTTTCTGAGGACGCTGAGATGACTGCCACCAAACAACCCTACAGCCTCGCCGAACTGATGATCTGCGCTGCCGCCGAGGCCTTTACCCATGACGGCGAAGTGCTCGCCACGGGCATCGGCGTCCTGCAGCGCCTGGCCGCGTCGCTCGCCATGCTCAACAGCAACGCCGACCTGATGATGACCGACTCCGAAGCCTTCATGGTCGCCGAGCCGGTACCGGTTGGGCCGCGCGGCGGCTACCAGCCGAAGTTCGACAGTTGGATGGGCTTCTCGCGCATCTTCGACAACGTCTGGAGCGGCAAGCGCCATGCCTTGGTGGGGCCGGTACAGATCGACCGCTTCGGCCAGGCCAACATTTCCTGCATCGGCGACCACGCCAAACCCAAGTCGCAGATGCTCGGGGTGCGTGGCTTCCCCGGCAACTCCATCAGCCACGCCAACTCCTTCATGGTGTCCAGCCACAACAAGCGGGTGTTCGTCGACGGCGAGGTGGATGTGGTGGCTTCGGTTGGCTACAACCCCGAGCGCCTGGCCCGTGGCTGGTCCCTGGACGAGATCGACATCCGCCTGATCGTCACTGACCTCTGCGTGCTCGACTTCCAGGGCCCCGGCCGGCAGATGCGTATCCGCTCCCTGCACCCCGGCGTCACGGCGGAAGACGTGCAGGCCGCCACCAGTTTCCCGCTGCATGTGCCGGACGAGATTCCGACCACCGCCGCCCCGACCCTCGAACAACTGATCCTCATCCAGCAACTGGACCCGCATAACCTGCGCGCCAGCCAGCTCAAGGACAACCCGCCGGGCGTGCGCGCCCGTGCCACGACCCACTGAGGCGGAGCCGCGCAGATGAACCAAGAACAGGCCGAAGCAGAGGTGGTGCAATACGAGGTGCAGGGTCCGCTGGCCCTGGTCACCATGCATCGCCCCGAGTACCACAACGCGCAGAACTCGCGCATGACCTACGCCCTGGACGCGGCCTTCCGCCGCGCCTGCGACGATGACAGCGTCAAGGTCATCGTACTGCGAGGCGCCGGCAAGCACTTCTCCGCCGGGCACGACATCGGCACGCCGGGCCGCGACGTGCACGAGAGCTTCGACCGCGCGAGCCTCTGGTACGACCACGTGGGCAAGCCGGGTGGCGAGTTCCTCTATGCCCGTGAACAGGAGGTCTACCTCGGCATGTGCCGGCGCTGGCGCGATATGCCCAAGCCGACGATTGCCATGGTCCAGGGCGCCTGCATCGCGGGAGGCCTGATGCTGGCCTGGGTCTGCGACCTGATCATCGCCTCGGACGATGCTTTCTTCTCCGATCCTGTGGTGCGCATGGGCATTCCCGGCGTTGAGTACTTCGCTCACGTACATGAGCTGAACCCGCGTATCGCCAAGGAGTTCCTCTTCCTCGGCGAGCGCATGGGCGCCGAGCGCGCCTATCAGATGGGCATGGTCAACAAGGTTGTGCCGCGCGACGTGCTGGAAGACGTGACCCTGGACGTGGCTCGCCGCATCGCGCAGATGCCGCGCCTGGGCTTGCAGCTGACCAAGCAGGCGGTGAACAACGCCGAGGACCTGATGGGCAAGCGCGCCACCATGGACATGGTGTTCGGCCTGCATCACTTCGCCCACGTACACAACGAACTGGTCAGTGGCGACAAGCTGGGCGGTTATGACGCCCGCGCCATGGCGCAGTCCCAGCGCAACCCGTCGGAGGCATGATGGCGATATCCCTCGACACCCGCCTGACGCGCCTGCTCGGTTGCCGCTACCCGATCATCCAGACCGCCATGGGCTGGGTGGCTGATCCGAAACTGGTGGCCGCCACCGGCAATGCCGGCGGCTTCGGCTTCCTCGCGGGTGCCACCATCGAGCCCCACCAGATGGAAGCCGCCATCCTCGAAACCAAGCGGCTGACCGACCAGCCCTTCGGCGTCAACTTCCACATGTACCAGGCCAATGCCGGCGAGATCGTCGAGCTGGTGCTGCGCCACCAGGTGCGTGCGGTGAGCTACAGCCGCTCGCCGGGCAAGGCGATGATCACCCGGCTGAAAGACGCCGGCGTTGTCTGCATGCCCACCGTGGGTGCGCTTAAGCACGCGGTGAAAGCCGTGGAGATGGGAGCCGACGCGGTGACCGTGCAGGGCGGGGAGGGCGGCGGCCATACCGGCTCGGTGCCGACCGCCATCCTGCTGGGCCAGGTAGTGGACGCTGTGGACGTGCCGGTGGTCGCCGCCGGCGGCTTCAAGGACGGTCGCGGCCTGGTCTCGGCCCTGGCGCTCGGTGCCGAAGGTATCGCCATGGGCACGCGCTTTTTGATGAGTGCCGAAAGTCCTGTGCCCCCGGTCACCCTGGATCGCTATCTGAAAGTCCGCGACCCAGCCGCCATCATCATCAGCCGCGCGATCGATGGCATGCCGCAACGGATGATCCGCAACGAATTGCTCGACAGCCTGGAACGCTCCGGCAGTCTGAAACGCCTGTTGCTGGCCCTGCGCAGTGCGTTGGCCTACCGCCGTCACAGCGGCGCGAGCATCGCCCAGTTACTGGGCAGCGCGTTGAAGCTTGGTGGCAGCGATGGCCTCACCGCCGCCCAGACCCTGATGGCCGCCAACGCGACCATGGTGATCCAGAAAGCCATGGTCGACGGCCAACCGGCAGCGGGGGTGCTGCCCGCCGGACAGATCGCCGCCAGTATCGACAGCCTGCCGGGCTGCGCCGAGCTCATCGAATCCATCGTGCAGCAGGCCGAGCAGCGACTCGCCGAGCTGTGCCGCCGCGTGACCGACAAATCGAACAACTAAGGGGTAGCCGGATGAGCAGTCCATTTCACGTGAGCATCGATAACGGCATTGCCGAGATGGTCTTCGACCACCCGCCGGTGAACGCCTTCGACAGTAAAGGCTGGGCGGCCATCGCCGCCGAGCTCGAGCACTTGGGCGAGTCGCCCGAGGTTCGGGTCATCGTCATCCGCGCCGAGGGTCGTGGTTTCTGCGCAGGCGTGGACATCAAGGAACTGGCCGCCGATGGCAACCTGATCGTCGCCGTCAACAAGGGCAACTACGACAGCTTCAAGGCCGTCCACCGCAATCCCAAGCCGGTGGTCATTGCGGTGCATGGCTTTGTCCTCGGCGGCGGCATCGGCCTTTGCGGGGCGGCGGACATCCTGGTCGCCTCCGACTGCGCGCGCTTCGGCGTGCCCGAGGTAGACCGTGGCGCCATGGGCGGCGGCGCGCATTTGCAGCGTCTGTTCCCGGTGCAGAAGGTGCGCCACATGTACTTCACCGGCGACATGATCGATGCCGCCGAGGCCTATCGCCTGGGTGCGGTTGAGCGCGTAGTGCCGCGCGCCGAACTGCGTGAGGCAGCCCTGGACATCGCCCGAAAGATCGCCGCCAAGAGCCCGGCCATGATCGCCCTGGCCAAGGAGGCGCTGACCGGCATCGAGGACGGCAACCTCGAAGACAAATACCGCTGGGAGCAGGGATTCACCCTGCAGGCCTACCGCTCGCTGGATTCCCAGGAAGCCCGCGATGCCTTCGTTGACAAGCGCACCGCCACCTTCAAGGGATGAGCTCATGGACCTGACCTACACACCTGAACAGCAGGCCTTCCGTGAGGAGGTCCGCGCCTGGCTGGCGGCCAACGTGCCAGCCGAGCCGCTGCAATCCTTCGACTGCGAGCAAGGCTTCCGCCAGCACCGTGCCTGGGAGGCGAAACTCAACGAAGGTCGCTGGGGCATGGTGACCTGGCCGAAGGAACTTGGCGGACGCGGCTGCGACCTGATCGAGTGGCTGATCTTTGAAGAGGAGTACTACCGCGCCAGCGCCCCGGCACGGGTGAACCAGAACGGCATCTTCCTGCTCGGCCCGACCCTGATGGAGTTCGGCACCGCCGCGCAGCAGGAGCGCTTCCTGCCGAAGATGGCCACGGGCGAAGAGATCTGGGCCCAGGGCTGGTCCGAGCCCAATGCCGGATCGGACATGGCGGCCATCCGTTGCCGTGCCGAGCGTAAGGGCGATGTCTATGTGATCAATGGCCAGAAAACCTGGTCTACCCGCGCCGTCTGGGCTGACTGGCTGTTCGGCCTGTTCCGCAGCGACCCGCAATCCAGCCGCCATCACGGCCTGACCTTCATCCTGCTGCCGCTGAACAGCCCCGGCATTACCGTGCGGCCCATCCAGCAGCTCAACGGCTTGCCGGGCTTCGCCGAAATCTTCTTCGACGACGTGGAAGTGCCTGTGGATAACGTGCTGGGCGGGGAGGGCATGGGCTGGCACGTGGCGATGTCCACCGCTGGCTTCGAGCGCGGCCTGATGCTGCGCTCGCCAGCGCGCTTCCAGGAAACCGCGCGGCGCCTGGTGCAGCTCTACCTGGCCAACCGTGAGCAGGCCGACCTGGACCCGGCGATCGGCGAAGCGGTGATGCGCGCCTGGATGGACGCCGAGGCCTACACCCTGAACACCTACATGACGGCGTCGCGGCTGGTGAAGGGCGGCAAGATCGGTCCGGAATCCTCCACCAACAAGATCTTCTGGTCCGAACTGGACCAGCGCATGCACGAGACGGCGTTGTCGATCCTCGGCCTGCGCGGCGAACTGCTGCCCCACGCGCCGGATGCCGGCGACGTCGGCCACTGGCTGGACGGCTTCCTGTTCGCCCAGGCCGGGCCCATCTACGCCGGCACCAACGAGATTCAACGCAACATCATCGCCGAGCGCATGCTCGGCATGCCGCGAGCCTGAGGAGCGCGCCATGGACTTCACTTTCAGCGACGACCAACTGCTGTTCCAGGACAACGTGCGCGCCTTCCTCACCAATGAAGTGATCCCGGAACGCATCCGTGAACTCTGGCAATCCGAAAGCGGCCGCAGCGATGAGCTCTGGGGCCAGCTCACTGAACTGGGCCTCACCGCACTGACCGTGCCGGACGGGTTCGGTGGCCTGGACCTGAATGAGCTGGACTTCATCCTCCTCGCCCAGGAATGCGGCTACGCCGGCCTGCCCGAGCCCCTGGTGGACACCATGCTGATCGGCGTGCCGCTGCTCGCCGCCCTGCAGGGTCAGCTCGACCTGCAAGGCGAATGGTTGACCCGCATCGCCGAAGGCAAGGCGCGTCTTGCCGTGGGGGAACCGGGCAACCCGCTGTTGGCCGATGCCCATGTGGCTGGGCTGTTGCTCCTGCCCCATGGGGACGAGGTACACGCCGTGCTGCCCGAACAGGTGCATCTCACCCGCAATGAATCGGTGGACCCGAGCCGCCAGCTGTTCCGGGTCGACTGGACGCCGAGTCCGTCCACCTGTGTGGCAGACAGCGAGCAGGGTAGGGCGCTGTGGGCCGCTGCGCGGAACCGCGGCGCCTTGGGCACCGCCGCCCAGCTGCTGGGCCTGGCCAAGCGCATGGTGGACCTGGCGGTGGACTACAGCTTCGAACGCAAGCAGTTCGGCAAGCCGGTGGGATCCTTCCAGGCGGTGAAGCACCTGATGGCCAACGTCGCGGTGCAGATCGAGTTCGCCAAGGGCCCGCTGTACCGCGCTGCCTATGCCGTCGCCCAAGGGCTTGCGGACCAGGACGTGCAGGTTTCCCACGCCCGTCTCGCCTGCGCCGAGGCCGCCCTGCTGGCGGCGAAGAACGCCATCCAGACCCATGGCGCCATGGGATACACCTGGGAGGTGGACCTGCAGATATTCATGAAACGCGCCTGGGCCCTGGACAAGGTCTGGGGCGACCGTGGCTGGCACAAGGCACGGATTCGCCAGGCGCTGTTCGATGGCCACGTCCAGCCTGGGGCGGGTAATACCTTCTAGTCATCCTTCACTCCAATCCTGACCATTCGAGACTGCCATGCCCGAAGCCTACATAGTCGACGCCCTGCGCACCCCCACCGGCCGGCGCAAGGGCGGCCTGAGCCAGATCCATGCCGCCGACCTCGGCGCCCATGTGCTGCGCGAACTGGTCGCTCGCAACCCGATTCCCGACGCCGACTACGACGATGTGATCTTCGGTTGCGTCGATACCATCGGCCCGCTGGCCGGGGACATCGCCCGCACCTGCTGGCTGGCTGCCGGCCTTGATCAAGCCGTGCCCGGCACCACCATCGACCGCCAGTGCGGTTCGTCCCAGCAGGCGGTGCACTTTGCCGCCCAGGCCGTGATGAGCGGCACCCAGGATGTGGTGATCGCCGGCGGCGTGCAGACCATGACGCAAATTCCCATCTCCTCGGCCATGACGGCCGCCGAGCCGCTGGGTTTCACCGATCCCTTCTCTGGCTCCGAAGGCTGGGTAAAGCGCTATGGCAAGGTGCCGCCAACCCAGTTCCGGGCCGCGCAGATGATTGCCGAAAAGTGGGGCCTGACCCGCGAGGCCCTGGAGGCCTACGCCCTGGAATCCCACCGCCGTGCCCTGCGCGCCATCGAGCAGGGGCGCTTCGCTCGCGAGATCGTGCCCCTGGCCGGCGTCGAGCATGACGAAACCCCGCGCCAGACCAGCCTGGACAAGATGGCCGAGCTGGAAACCCTGTTCGGCTGCGACCGCGTCACTGCCGGGGTTTCCAGCCAGACCTGCGATGGCGCCAGTGCGCTGCTGGTGGTCTCCGAGGCGGCGCTCAAGCGCTACAACCTCACACCCCGTGCGCGCATCCACCACATCAGCGTGCGTGCCGACGACCCCGTGTGGATGCTCACCGCGCCGATCCCGGCCACCGCGTACGCGCTGAAGCGTGCCGGCATGAAGCTGGACGACATCGATCGGGTAGAGATCAACGAAGCCTTCGCCTCGGTCGCCCTGGCCTGGCTGCAGGAAACCGGCTACCCCCATGAACGCACCAACGTCAGCGGCGGCGCCATCGCCCTCGGCCATCCCCTGGGCGCCACCGGCACCCGGCTGATGTGCACCCTGCTGCACGAATTGGAGCGCAGTGGCGGCCGCTTCGGCCTGCAGACCATGTGCGAAGGCGGTGGGCAGGCCAACGTCACCATCATCGAGCGGCTCTAGCACATCGCACGGACAAACCCCCTCTCCCTCCGGGAGAGGGCTGGGGAGAGGGCAACCAACCCCCACTCAGACTTACCGGAGAATCCCAAATGCCAATCTGCCAATCCCGTTCCGTCATCATCACCGGCGCCGGCGGCGGTCTCGGCCGCGCCTATGCACTGGCCTTCGCCGCCGAAGGCGCCAAGGTGCTGGTCAACGACATCAACCTGCCGGCCGCCGAAGCCGTGGTCGCTGAAATCCGTGCCAACGGTGGCCAGGCCATCGCCAACAACGGCGATATCACCAACTACGCCGCTGCCGGTGAAATCGTCCGCCAGGCCATCGAAGCCTTCGGCGACCTCCACGTGCTGGTGAACAACGCCGGCATCTGCCGCGACCGCATGTTCGCCAGCCTCACCGAGGCCGACTGGGACGCGGTGATGGCCGTGCACCTGAAGGGCCATTTCTGCCTGGCCAGCCATGCGGTGAAGCACTGGCGTGAGCAGACCAAGGGCGGCGTGGAGGTGAAGGCGCGGATCATCAACACCAGCTCCGGCGCCGGCCTGCAGGGTTCCATCGGCCAGTCCAACTACGCCGCAGCCAAGGGCGGCATCGCCTCCCTGACCCTGGTGCAGGCGGCCGAACTGGCGCGCTACGGCATCACCGCCAACGCCCTGGCACCGGCCGCCCGCACCGGCATGACCGAAGAGGTGTTCGCCGAGGTGATGAAGAGGCCGGACGACGGCTTCGACTATTTCGCCCCCGAGAACGTCGCGCCGCTGGTGGTGTGGCTAGGCTCGGAAGCTTCCCAATCCGTCACCGGAAAGATGTTCGAAGTGGAAGGCGGCAAACTCTCCATCGCCGACGGCTGGCGCCGCGGCCCCGAGTTCGACAAGGGCGCGCGCTTCCAACCCCAGGAACTGGGCGGCGTGATCGAACAACTGCTGGCCGAAGCCGTACCGGCGCAGAAGGTCTACGGCACCTGATCCCCGCTACCCTCCTGCTCTTTCTTCTGTGGGGGCGAATTCATTGGCTAAGGTCAGCGCAGCTGCCTCCATGCCCGGCGCCCAACAACCGCCGTAGGAGCGAGCTCTGCTCGCGAACAACCCCACCCCAAATCCACTCCCATAGATTTCGCATTCCCTAAAAAGAAAGAAGGCGCCACAGGTGGCGCCTTCTGCCTTTCGAGGTGCATACATCATGAACTGCCTGCCTCTGAACTGCTCCGGGAGTTAGCTGATGCGGTTGGCGCCAGTGCGGTCGGCACCGCCTTCAGCCACTTGGAAAGCCTGGGTGCGGTCGGATCCACCTTCGGCAACGCGCAGCGACTGGGAGCGCTCGGAACCATTCTCGGCAACATCGAAGGCCTTGGTACGGTCGGAACCACCTTCAGCGACACGCAGTGACTGGGAGCGCTCGGAACCATTCTCGGCAACATCGAAGGCCTTAGTACGGTCGGAACCACCTTCAGCGACACGCAGTGACTGGGAGCGCTCGGAACCATTCTCGGCA